>JBLGAR010000118.1:0-14317 GCA_047612385.1 Cryomorphaceae bacterium
CCACTGCTGGCTGCGTCGCTAGCTTTCTTGCTTACCGATAAAGCGATAGACCAACGCGCCCATCACTGCTCCCACTATAGGAGCGATCCAGAACAGCCATAACTGGGAGACTGCCCAACCGCCTACATACAAAGCCACGCCCGTGCTGCGGGCCGGGTTAACCGATGTATTGGTAACAGGGATGCTGATCAAATGGATGAGCGTAAGACAAAGCCCAATTGCTATGGGTGCCAATCCCGCAGGCGCACGCTTATCAGTGGCACCCAGGATGACCACCAGGAACATCATGGTCATAACCACTTCGGTAATCAGCGCAGACATCATGCTGTAGCCGCCCGGAGAGTGCTCGCCATATCCATTGGAAGCAAAACCAGCCGATAACTCAAAGCCTGCTTTTCCACTGGCAATGAGATACAGAACACCGCCGGCAACAATCCCACCCAATACCTGCGCAATGATGTAAGGCACCAGCTGATTGGCGGGAAATCGACCCCCTGCCCACAGCCCTATTGATACCGCAGGGTTAAGGTGGCAGCCAGAGATATGACCAATAGCAAACGCCATAGTCAGTACTGTCAAACCAAAGGCTAGAGAAACACCCAGCAAGCCGATTCCTACCTCGGGAAAGGCGCCGCTAAAACTGCACTACCACAGCCCCCAAGGACCAACCAAAACGTACCAAAAAACTCTGCTCCATACTTATTCATATTATTCTCCAAGGCCTAGTTGCCTTCGATAAATCGGACGATACTATTTTTATTTGTACAGTAATAGACCATAGAAGTTGGGCTTGCATCGATGGGAAACCCCCGACGGTAAGCCACATGCCCACTAATCAATGGCTACCTCTTTTTACTCCATGGAGAGGGCTTTTCGAAAGTCGAGATGTACAAAGACTCAACTTTGTCTCGCGCCCATTGTGTTTTACGCAGGAATTTAAGGGATGATTTGATACAAGGGTCATTCTTGAAGCTATTGACGTTTATCCTCTGGGCCAACTCTTCCCAACCAAAGTGTTCAACCAACCGTGTAAGAACACTTTCGAGAGTGAGCCCATGTAATGGGTTATTTTCCTGTTTACTCGTCATGCAATTTGAACTTTCATGGGCCACATTGTACGTTCAACCTGTTGGCAAAGCACGAGAAGAAGCGACAAGGGGTAACTGAACGCCGTGCCGTAAAGTTTGCCTTCGAAGTCGAAGGTATAACTCAAACGTTTGCTTGAAATAACCTTTTGCGCACAGAACAGCGCAGTCGCGCACATCGACCTGCCCTGCCTTATCAGCCCCGACAAAATATGAACAAAAATGCATGTTTGCCGAGGACCCATGCCTCGATCGTTGACTTGCTTTACGGCTTCGATTTTAAATCCTTCTGTGTATCGCTTGCTGGTCATAATCATCTAAACCGTGGGAAGTCCACATTGGAAAAGCAATACCATCGTGAACCTGGCCTGTGGCAACCTCGGACCCACGCTGGCCACGGAATTATTTCGAACCGGTGAAATACTCTCTTACCCGAGATTACGTAACATCCTTCTATCGCCAGCGCTCCGAGCAAACCGTCACGTGGTTCCTGGAAAAGCTGGGTGACCTGCCCTTTCACATCCACAGGCCCGAGGGAGCGATATTTTTGAGGCTCTGGTTCGAAGGTTTGCCTATCAGTAGCCAGACCTTGTCTGAGCGCCTTAAACAGCGCAGCGTATTAATTGTACCCGGACACAACTTCTTCGTCGGTATGGACGATAACTGAAGCCATCAACGGGAATATATTCGAGTTTCTTATGCGCAAAATGCCGACATCGTGCAGCGCGGGGTTAAGATCATAGCCGAAGAGGCCGCTTTGGCCTATTCCGAGGCGTAGCGGCTTAGACTCAAGCGCCACAAATCAGTATACTTGCGCCAGTTAAAATCCCTGACAACGAGACCTCCGAGCGCACTATCTTGACTATCTCCAAACTAGAATTCTTTGGCAAAACTCTGTCCGGCCCCTTTACTATCCCCTCCGGCATTGTCACCACCGCTGTTCCCATCATGCAGTACATTTTTGACAACATGCCCCAGGTTGGTGTGGTGACCACCAAGAGTATTGGTCCTGATCCCAGAGTGGGAAACCGCGAGCCCGTATTTAGCCAGTATGCACCGGGCTGCTTTGTAAACGCAGTGGGTTTGACCAACCCGGGTGCCACGGAGTCTGCCAAAATCATGGCCCAGCTGAAGGTGCCCGAAGACCGTTTTCTACTCACCTCTATTTTCGGCGGTTCGGTTGAAGAGTTTGTTGAGGTCGCAAAAATTATGGCGCCGGTTTCCGACGGCCTGGAGCTAAACCTGTCGTGCCCTCACGCCAAAGGTTATGGCATGGCCATGGGGCAAGATCCCGAGATTGTGCGAGAGGTTACCGCAGCTGTGAAGGCAGTGGTTGATATTCCTGTCATTCCCAAACTCACGCCCAATACGTCTAATATCGGCGAAATCGCCATCGCGGCAATTGCTGGCGGAGCAGACGCCCTGTGTGCCATCAATACCGTAGGCCCGGGCTATACGTCCGCCCACGGCCATCCTGTGTTAAGTAATGGCTCTGGCGGTATGTCGGGCAAAGGGGTGCTCCCCATTGCGCTGAAATGCGTCAGAGAGATAGCCGCAGTGACAGATTGCCCCATTATTGGCTGCGGCGGGGTTAGCAGTGCTGATGATGTTCGTGCCTTTGTGGATGCCGGAGCCTCAATTATCGGAGTGGGCTCTTCACTGACCAGTCTCACTACCGATGAGATCGCAGGCTACTTTGATACGCTTTCAGCCGATCTGGATTTTGGTTCCAACAAAGCAGAGTCGCACATTCGCTACGACATCGATATGTCCTTCAGCCCGGTGACGCTAATAGAAAATAAGCGAGTCTGCGAAGACATCACGATTCTCACCTTTGATCGCAAGGTCAACGTTCAGGCGGGCGAGTTTATTTTCTTGTGGATACCCGGCCTAGGGGAAAAACCATTCTCTGCGCTCACGGACGACCCATTTTCGCTGGTGGTAATCGACCTAGGTCTGTTTACCCACGCACTGATGGATTTGGCAGTGGGCACTGAAGCCTATGTTCGCGGGCCCTACGGCATTCCTGTTGACCCGGGAGAAGACGCAAAGATTATGGCCGTGGCCGGTGGTACTGGCCTGGCTGCGGTGTATCAGATAGCCCGGGATTTTGGCAATGCCGAAGTCTTTGCCGGCGCCAGAACCGCCGAGCGCTTGTACTTTTTGGATGAGTGCCGGGAAATAGCCGAGGTGCATGTAGCGACCGATGACGGCAGCGAGGGGTATAACGGCCTTGTCACCGATATGCTGCGCCAACGACTTGAAAGCATGTCGGCCGAAGAGCGAGACACGTTGGTCTTTTACAACTGTGGCCCCGCACCGATGGTGCACGCCGCCATTGCAGTGGAGCGCGAATTCTGTCGAGAAGACCAAATACGCAGCTCCATCGACTATCTCACCAAATGCGGAGTGGGTATATGCGGCGCCTGCGCCACCCCAGATGGTAGACGCCTTTGTGTAGACGGGCCCTTCCTGTAGCCGGATACATGGCCGTGCCGTGCCAATTGAAGGTCATGATAATCTACCAAAACAACAACTTTACTATTCGGAAGACCCCACCAATCTCCCTATGAAGAAATGGATTGCCCACTGGTTTTTACGTCTCAATGGATGGACGGTTGAAGGAGAGCGGCCAAAACACACGCGCTTTGTGTTTATCGCAGCACCCCACACCTCGAATTGGGACTTCGTGTATATGCTGGCGTTTGCGACGGTATTTGACGTGGAAATGCGCTGGCTGGCAAAGCACAGCTTATTCCAACCGCCAATGGGCTGGATAATGCGCGCTTTGGGGGGCATCCCCATTGTGCGCCACACCAACAGCAACGTCGTAGCTGACATGGTTGCCGTCTTTGATGGACAAGAAGCACTCGCCCTGGCGGTGCCCACTGAAGGCACCCGAGCTCTCGTAAAGTATTGGAAGTCAGGCTTTTATCATATTGCCGTTGGCGCAAACGTACCCATTGTCCCCTCTTACCTGGATTACGGACAAAAGCGAGCGGGCTTTGGGCCGGCTCTGACACCCACTGGCGATTTACGCGCCGACATGGAATACTTTCGCCAGTTCTATTCGACATCAACCGGCAAGTTTCCGGAAAAATTTGGTCCCATTCGATTGCGAGAAGAAGATGAATAAACCCGCTACTGAAAACAGCTGCTGCGGTGAAACTGCTGAAGCACCCAACACCTTCGTGTTTTCAAGAGAGCAAGTAGACCAGGATCCGTACCAAGTACCGCTGGAAAATTTTAGCCCAGCCAATCCTTATCTATTTTCAAACAACAAACACGGCGCTTGGTTCAAACGATTGCGCGACGAAGACCCCGTACACTATTGTGCCGAGAGTGACTTTGGCCCCTACTGGTCGATCACCCGCTACGAAGACATCATGAAGGTGGATACCTCTCATGAGATATTCTCATCAGAACCCAGTATCAACATCCGCGACCAACCAGAAGACTTCAGATTGCCCATGTTTATCGCCATGGACAGACCCAAGCACGACCTGCAACGCAAAGTGGTCAATCCGGTAGTGGGGGCGGAGAACCTGAGAAATTTCGAAACGATTATTCGCGAGCGCACAGTCGAAGTTCTGGAAAGCTTGCCGGTAGGAGAAGAATTTGATTGGGTAGAAAAGGTTTCCATTGAGCTTACTACTCGTATGCTGGCGACCCTGTTTGACTTCCCCTTTGAAGACCGCCGCTTGCTCACCAGATGGTCAGACTTTGCCACCTCCATGCCCGACCCCGACAACGGAAACACCAATGAGGTGCGCCGAGACGTCATGGGAGAGTGCCTTACTTACTTCACAAAATTGTGGAACGAGCGCGTTAACGATCCTCCCAAGAGTGACTTTATTTCCATGATGATTCACGGCGAAGCGACAAAAGACATGTCTCCGCCGGAGTACCTGGGCAATCTGTTGCTGCTGATCGTAGGTGGCAACGACACCACGCGCAATACAATGAGTGGAAGCGTTTTAGCGCTGCATGAATTTCCAGAGCAATTCGCCAAACTTAAAATAAACCCCGATCTGCTTCCCAACATGATATCCGAAACGATTCGCTGGCAAACGCCTTTGGCTCATATGAAAAGGCGTGCGCTGGTCGACACCGAAGTCGGCGGGAAAACGATTAAAGCCGGTGACAAAGTGGTCATGTGGTACGTATCGGGCAATCGCGACGAGGCCTTTTTCGAAAATCCCGATGACTACGATATCGATCGCGAAAACGTGCGCAAGCACTTGTCTTTCGGCTTTGGTATTCATCGTTGCATGGGCAATCGGCTGGCGGAGCTGCAGGTGCAGGTGCTATGGGAAGAGCTTCTCAAGCGGTTTGATCGCGTAGAGGTTGTCGGCGAAGAGACACGCAATGAATCCGTATTTGTTCGAGGTTATACTTCTCTGCCGGTAAAACTACACCCGCTTAACGCTTAAGTCTGCAAAAACAACTCCGAGGTTTTTGCGAACCTCGGGGTTTTTTCTGCCTATCTGACGTAAAGCTAAAGCTGAGGAACACTCGCCAAATCAATCGGCAACTCGCTGCGACCAATGCGGGATGCTCTGTCTTGCAACGTTGCCTCGGCATCTTCCAGGCCGATCATAATCACAAACTGCTTGTTCAAAATACCCTGCAGACAGTAACGTCCGAGCTCATCCAGATCCTGAACGGGTAAATCCATTCCGGCGGCCGCTGCGGCTTTTTGAAAATCCTGAACTGTGGGAACCGGGTCGTATGGTTTTTCGCGAGCCAGATCTGTGGGTCGGTTTCTGTCTGTGGTCCAAATTCCGGTATCCAACAATCCGCCGGAGGGATAAAAAATAGAAGCACTAAGGTTTGTTTCTTCGGTTAGCAACTGGGCTGCGAGGCACTCGGTAAGACAAGACACAGCCGCCTTGCTCGAGGCGTAGACAGATTGATACGGCAGGGGTGAAACTCCACCATCGCCAGATGAAGTGTTAATCACATGCCCTTCTACACCCGACTCGATCATACGCGGCACAAAGGCCTGAATACCGTGAACAACACCCAATACATTAACACCGTGAACCCATTTCCAATCGTTGTCTGTGGTTTCCCATACATTGGCCGAGGGAGCTGCTACTCCGGCATTGTTAAACAGTAAGTGGCAGATACCATGTTTGGCGTACACCGCATCTGCAAACGCGTTGACGGACTCGGCGCGAGACACATCGGTAACCACGCCGGAGATATCACCCGCCTCCGAAAACTCTTCAATTACCCGGTCCAGGGCAGATTGCTCTACATCGCCGATCACCACCTTGGCGCCTGCTGCCAGCAACTCCTTTACCAGTGAACGCCCGATGCCGCTGGCTCCGCCGGTAACAGCTGCAACCTTATTGTTGAAATCTTGCATGTGTATCTCCACCTCTCAGCTAGCTTTGATTGTTAAATATCCAGGACGTGACAATACTACCTGAACGATTTCAAAGCGCCCCGGGTCGTTTAAGAAGTCATCCAGAGCACATTTTTTGTTTGCGCAGCTATGGCAAGAATCTTCTACATCTCTCAACCAAGCGATCGTGTTAAATACCCACAAGCCCAGATAGATAAACCGACTAGATATTCCAAACTCCATCTGTATACCCAAAAATATTCAGGTGGCAGTATAACGTTACACCAAACTCTACGTTCAGGTCTGTGATGCACGAAACCACTCTGCCGCCAGCGACCTCCTACCATCGCCTTCCGATCAGGGTCGCGAACGGGGTGATGAGGACGCTCAATCGTATCAATCTAGCGCAAATTCGCTTAGATGAAGCGAGCTTGTTGTTGGAGGCTCGCAAGCAAACTGGCCTGTCCGAATTTGGCGATGAGCGATTTCTGGTGCCCATGGGACTGCTACTGGAATCACTTGAGAACGAAGCCGACCTCAATCCACTGGGCCGTTTTATGAACCGGATGTCTATTGTCCGATTACTAAAGAACCGGCTCTATGTTCACGATCTGATCAACCGTCACCCGGAAATATTAGATCGTGAGATTAAAGCACCGGTGGTGGTCGTAGGCCTTGCTCGCTCCGGTACAACCAGGCTTCACCGGCTGCTGGCAGCCGACGAACGCTTCCTGCATCTAAAGGCCTGGGAGAGCGTCAACCCGGTTCCCCTACCCGCTAGCTTTACGACAAGCCCCGACCCGAGAATTACTAGCATTGAACAAGGCTTGAAGGCGGTTCTGTACATGAGTCCGCAAATCGCCTCAGTGCATCCCCTGGGTGCGCATGAGGTAGAGGAGGAAGTAGGATTAATACAACACGGTTTCTCCAGCCAGCTATTCGAGATACAGGCCAAGACTCCCAGCTTTGCGGAGTGGCTGATGACTCACGATCAGCTCGACGCGTATGAGTACATGGTTACCTTGTTAAAGGTCGTTAGTTGGTATCGCAAAGACCCCGTCGATAAACCATGGGTACTTAAAACGCCACAGCACATGCAAGACCTGGATTCTCTTATCAAGGTATTCCCCGATGCGAAGCTAGTGTGCTCCCACCGCGATCCCGTGAAGGCTGTAGGTTCTGCCTGCTCCATGACGTGGAATGCCATTGTCAGAGATACCGATGGAGTATCTCCCCAGGAAGTTGGCCGCGAATGGCTGGAGAAAACGGAGCGCATGTTAAAAAAAGCCCAGCAAGTCCGACAGGATATGGTGCCGAGGAAAAATCAGTATGACGTACTCTACGCTGATATCGGGGAAAACTGGCAACAGGCCATTGCTGGGATTTACGACTTTCTCGGGCAAGACTTTAGAGACAATGCCAAACTCAGTATGGAACAGTGGATACACAGTAACAAGCAACACAAGCATGGCTTACACAAATATCGGCTTGAAGACTTTGGGCTGAATGAGACCCAAGTTGACGAGCGTTTAATGTTCTACCGACAACAGCACAATATCCCTTACGAATCCAAAAACCCTCACTTGAACTCGCAATAAACAGAGATAGAGAGAACCGACATGGCAATACCATCGAATAGCCGCACTGCATTAAAGAAATTTATTGGCCTTCTGACCGAAGTTGACGAACGTTGGTCCAGCGAAGAGTGGAACCTGGGCTCGGCCGAAGATATCGCCGGCTCCCACCGCGCGCTAATGCATATTCTCGAAGCCGGACTGGTGGGAAATTTCGAGCAGGATGCGCGCAATCCCAACTTTAGAAGAATTGTCACTCCGAGCCGAAAACTCACTGGAGACAATAGCGATGCAATGTACTTCGATGCACCGGTAGACCCCCAATACAACTATGTCATACACGGGAACTATAATGGCGCCGCCTACTTCTCTATGACGATAGAAGAAGGGGCAGAAGATGGCGGGATGGCCAACAAAACCGCTGGTGTCCTCAATGACACCAATATTGAAGTAGACGAGAGTGGCGGCTTCACTATTTATCTTGGAGGTGAGCCCAGAGATTCCAACTGGCTGGCGATGAGCGATGGCGCATCAAGAGTCACAACCCGACATTACTGGGAGCTGGAACACTCGGCGGCGAAAGACCCTATGTTAGAACCACGAATGACAATCGAATGTCTCAGTGATACGCAGCTCCCTCTTGCGCCGAATGACGAAAGCGTCGCCGCTGGTATTCTCCGAGTCTGTAACTTTGTTCGCAGCCGAACCTTGGAAATGCCGCCTATGGCGAACACCACGCTCCCGGGTTTTGTTGCCCTGACACCCAACCAGTTTCCACCGCCGCAGCTGCCTGGCGATTTCGGTCTATCTGCTGCTGATGCGCACTACTCCATGGCTCCGTTTTTTATTAATAGCGATGAAGCTTTGGTTATTACCGGGCGCTGGCCCGATTGCAGGTTTGCCAACGTCTGTTTGTGGAACCGCTTTCAGCAAACCTACGACTACTCGAATCGCAGTGCCTCGCTCAATAGAGCACAGACACAGCTCGAAACCGATGGCAGCTTCAAAATGATTCTGGCGAATGAAGACCCCGGGTTGCCCAACTGGATCGATACCGAAAACAATCTTTTTGGAATGGTGTTCTGGCGTTTCTTTTTGGTCGAAGGTGAGGTCGTAACCCCGCAGGCTGAGGTTGTGAAACTCGCCGATTTATAAATGACTTCCGGATGGCAATCCCCGAGGTGCTAACCGCACGTTAGCAAATGCGTCAGCCTCGCTACCCTTGGGGACCCCCACACCAATAAAAGAAATTTTATGGCTGACCCGGATTCCAGCGAATAGCTATTCGATATCACGGGGCCTGAAACTCAAGCGGCAGAGACTAAAACTCTGCGCCAGCAGATTCCACCCCAACACTCCCCTTGAGCATGATGTTGAAGCTGATACTGACTCGATCTTCTTTGCTGAGATTCTCCTGTACCTGATGCTGAAGCCAGGAATTAAATATCAGGAGCCGACCCTCCTGAGGTGTGACCCGATGTTTCCAGGAATTATGTGGTGTTTGTGCCGTCACTCGCGGCTGGAGCACCAAGGCCTGCTGCCTGGGATCTAAAAACTCAATTTCACCACAACCCTCGGGAGCCTGTGCATAGTAAACACCACTCAAAAAATTATTGGGGTGGGTGTGGATTACATGGCTATGGCCAGGAGGGTTTATATTGGCCCAGGAGTCCGTGATGACGAAGCCCTCATAGTCAATCTTCAAGAAATCGAGCACTCTTTGTGACCCCGCTGTAAAACAGTTCATCAGAGGCTCGAACAGCTTCAATTTATTCAGATTACCACGGCTCTGCCACGCCCCGCTTCTGGGATTTTCGTATCCAGTGGATTTTCGCAGTTCTCCCAGCTCTTCGATCATAGTCGCATTCATTTCCCGGTGCGCCTGCAATTCATGAATCCAAACGCAGGTCGGGAAAAACTGTTTGATCTCACCTTTAGCGAACATATCGGGGCCTGTACCTCAGGATTTCGTTGGAATAGCAGCGAGCATTCTAAGCCAGGCACAAGGTAAACAACAAACTAACACGTTCCGAAATAGGATTTAGTGGTTGTGACAAATTAACTTCCTCATTCCTCGTTCCGTCACTCTGGTCGACTCATGCAACTGCTCGGCTCAATTGTTCGCAGATCGAGCATTATTATCGATGTAGCAGGTAGCGTCATAGATAACGATTACCAGCTCTTGATGTTTCCACAGAAAATTTCTTCCTAAAGTTTGATGCTCGTGGTTTGCGCTGCTATCTTCGTCGATGTGGTAGTAGGCGAGCAGTACTGTAACAACAAAAAAACTAGCAACACTCATCGAAACGATTGTGACGGAGCCCGCTGGATATGGATATACCTTCGACCCAGACCAGGACAACAACTGCCGCTGTACCGGCGCCGCTTACAATAAAGCGATTGCTGATTCCACTACTGAGCCATCCGAAGGCGACGCAGTTGATAAAGAATCTCGTTTACTTGTGTCTGTTGATCAATTTTGGTCTGTATGTTTTGGACGATTACACGGCCTGGAAGGCGGCTCTGCCACCGGGAAGTCCATTGCCCGAGGCCATCAAGATGTTTTCAACATCTATTGATATGTCAGCGTGGATTGGATTGATACTAGTGTTCGAGCTGGAAACCTACTTGCTGTCAGACGAATCGTTTACAGCGTCGGTCAATAGGCTATTTCTGGCGAGTAAAGTGTTGTGTTACGTCCTGATTTGTTATGCCGCTTACGGTTACACGTCATTCGCGATAGAAAATTACGAGTCCACGCGCCTTGAAGGGGTAAGCAGTCCTTGCCAATACGCTGACCAGGGCACCTGGCTGCAACTGGATGTAAATGAATACGTCGAAATTAGCTCTATAAACTGTGCAGCGCTCTCCGAAGATATCGTCTTTTATCGGGTGGGCAAGGACCTGAACATTATCAGTGAGTCGAGCCTTACCCATGTTCAGTGGATGGGCTGGATTGATATCACTAATGCGTTCATCTGGTTGCTTGTTGTGATCCTTATCGAAATCGAGGTCAGGTTGCAGGGGCAAGACCGCTTTTCCGGTAGGCGCCTGGGTGTGGTTCGGCAATTGAAATCGTTATGTTATCTGGCACTTATCGGCAACGGAGTCGTCTGGTCTGTAACCGGTTACTACGTATACGCGTGGGATGCATTTTTGTGGATCTTCGGGTTTTGGGCCATAGAGCTTAATCTGGCTGAATGGGAGCAGGATCGCCTCGAAGAATTGGCCGTGAGATGATCTGGCTCAGGACAGTTATTACAGAAGTGTGGAACGCCCGACCTGCACCCCATTCGGCAAACGCACTTGCCCTGAGAATTCTATAGTGTTCAGCCGCGACCAGCTGACGGCCCAGATTAAACAGATTGTAGACGGCAGCATCAGCACCCAAAAAACTTCTGAGCCTGCTTAACCGGTTTGAATCGTCTCGTCCCCGCTCATTTTTTCACAGTTAAGTTGTCAGCACCCACGGGAGAATTGCTTCGCGGCTGACAGCGTAACTGATGATATCTGGTTGGGAGGCCCAGCTGGAGCCCACCGCGTTTATCAGTATTCATGCTGGGATTGTCTCCCAGAACAAGTGGACTGCACCGGTTATCGGTTAAGGGCAGTTGAGCTGCCAGTTCCCTTAATATCATTGTCACACTCGTAGACTACAGTATCGATCATTCATACAAGCGGTCTGTCACTATTTGCGGAGACTCTCTATTGGATTGATCTGTCCGACCGACTGTTGTATCCGTAAAATTAGACATCTGCCATATACAGATTCAATTCTAGCCGGAAGGAACCACGTAACAATGAAATGCGTAAAAAAATGGGCCTATTACTTTTTGATGTGTTTATCGTTGAGTGCCTGCGCTAGCCATACAAATCAACGTACAGTTGATACAGCCAGCGGTATAGACGACATCCCTAAAATCAGGAATATCATACTGATGATTGGCGATGGCATGGGTCCACAGCAAATCGGACTTCTACAGGATTTCGCGAAGTTCTCCAAGACGTCTGTGTACCAAAATCGTGACACTGCGTTACAACTGTTTGCGGACGAAGGCGACATGGCGCTGTCCAGCACTAGGCCCTATGGTGCACTGGTTGTCGATTCCGCCTGCTCCGCAACACAATTGGCAACCGGGAAGCCCGCCCTAAATGAAATGATCGGTCTTGATGCCCAAGGTAACACTATTCAAACTATTTTAGAGAAGGCTAAAACCTTGGGTAAAGCGACGGGGTTGATTACCGACACCCGCATTACACATGCTACGCCAGCCGCCTTTGCAGCGCATCAACCGCATCGCTCCGAGGAGAACGCAATAGCCATAGATATGATGGAAAACAATGTTGATGTTTTGTTAGGAGGTGGCTTACGCCACTGGATCCCACAAGACTCATCTTCGGAAGATTCCAACCTGGTTCAACTCATCAATGATCCCAATTTCATCATAAATTCAAAGCGCGTAGACAATCGCAACTTGCTTCTCGAGGCTAAAAGTGCGGGTTACACGCTGGCGTTCACTGGACAACAATTGAAGCAAGTCACATCCGGTAAGCTGCTAGGTCTCTTCTCCTCCGATGCTATGCTTGACGGTATCGCCTATTCTAATTGCAGAGCATCGAATACCTGCGTGGAGCCAAGTCTGGCCGAAATGACAGCAAAGGCGCTGGATTTGCTATCCAAGGATGAAGACGGGTTTTTCTTGATGGTTGAAGGAGGTCAAATTGACTGGGCAGGTCACAGCAACGACGCCGGAGATCTGCTTCACCAGATGTTAAAATTCGATGAGTCCGTACAGGCCGTCTATGATTGGGTGAAAGATCGGAACGACACCTTAGTGGTCATCACTGGGGATCATGAAACAGGGGGGTTCAGTTTTTCTTATAGCCGGAATGACATTCCAGAGGCGGATTTAGCGATAACAGGCACTGGATTCGCAGATACAAATAGCATTTATAAACCCAGCTTTAACTTCGCTACTCTGGATACCTTGGATAAGTTGTATGCACAGAAAAAGGACTTCTACCAGATCTGGTATTCGGCGGGTGGCGATTTGGCAGGCAAAGAGCCAACCCCTAGTGCTCTAAAAACGGAGATTAACAATAGCACCGCGTTTACAATTACGCTTGCGGAAGCAAAACGTATTTTGGAACACGAGGACAATCGTTATCAAGTTGATGGCCATGACGATCTAGCCGCCGAACAGTTTCCAAGAATTGATGACTTTGAAGAATTCTATGTTTATGGAGAAGAGCTTCATCTCAATCTAATCGGCAGGGTTTTGGCAAAACATCAAAACACAGTGTGGTCGACGAGCACCCACACTAATACCCCTGTTGGTGTCATTTCTTGGGGTCCTGGCACTACGAATTTTGGACTAAATGGCTTAACAAATCATGTGGAAATCGGCAGCCAACTGATGAAGGTGCTAGACGAATAACACGACTATTCTTAAGACTTCCGCATGTTAGCGGTACCCTACGCAAAAACTCCACACAGAATTTCTGTGAGCCTACGGTGCTAACCGCAATGTAATCGGCGATACCGCCGGTGAGCGAAAGCAGCAAGCGGATATAGCCAATCTGTCGACTATCAGTCCAAAAGACTTCCTCGTTTGCACCGGCTAACCAAACACCCATCTCTAACGCTTCCGTGCATAGAGTACCTCGCGCACGTCCCCTCGGCTACTGTATGAATTCTTTGTTAAATCTGAATTTTATGCACACGTTGTCATTTTACTGTAGCGAAGCCTGATTAGGATCATCGCCACATTAATTCACTGTAGGCACATCATGAAATTAGTCAGTCGTTCTATCAAAGTAGCTTTGTTCGGTGGGGCTTTTGCCGCTCTGTCTTCTGTACAGATACTAGCGCAGCAAAGCGAAATCAATATTGCCGCTCAACCTCTAGGGCAGGCGCTAAACCAGCTTTCCCAGCAAATAGGCACGGTAATTATTGCGCCGGGGCGCTTGGTGAGTAACAAGCAAGCCACTGCCGCAACCGGTGAATTATCCGCAATTGAGGCTGTGGAACAGTTGTTAAAAGGGAGTGGATTACAAGCGTATGAAGAGCCAAGTGGTGCCATTATTATCAGGAAGGCGACAAGCAAACCAGTGTCACGTTATCAAGCCCCCATGGATGAAATCGTTGTCACTGCTTTAAAGCGTGACAGTAGCTTGCAAGATGCCCCGGTAGCGATATCGGTAATCGGGGGTGAGGAATTAAGAGCCCGAGGGGTCACTGATTTTACAGACCTAATCGACATCCTGCCTGGCATTTCGATTAACTCGGCGTTTGGCGGCCCTGA
>JBLGAR010000119.1:0-14309 GCA_047612385.1 Cryomorphaceae bacterium
GCGATTCGATGTTGATCGGCGAGGATTGCGGCGCCAACACCTTCCCATATATTCAGGTACTCAATAAAGGTGCTCAGGTTGAGCACGAGGCATCGACCTCGAAGATCGGCGAGGACCAGATGTTCTACTTTGCCCAGCGCGGAGTCGATGCGGAGGCAGCGGTATCGATGATCATCAATGGATTTTGCAAAGACGTATTTCAGCAATTACCACTGGAGTTTGCGGTCGAAGCGACCAATCTCCTCAGTTTAAAATTAGAAGGAAGTGTCGGATGATTTACCGTAACAGCAAAACCTTGCTCGAAGTGCGCGGACTATGCGCGACCATAAATGGCATCGAAATTCTGAAAGACCTTGACTTCACTGTGAAGAGCGGCGAGATACACGCCATCATGGGTCAAAATGGTTCCGGTAAGAGCACCTTTGCGAAGGTGCTCGCGGGCCACCCAGCCTATGAAGTGACACACGGCACGGTGCTCTTTGAAGGCCAGAACCTGTTCGCACTGGAACCCGAGGAACGAGCGCGCGCAGGCTTTTTCATGGCCTTTCAGTATCCGATCGAGATACCCGGCGTGGGCAACAGCCAATTCCTGCGGCTGGCTTATAACACGGTGCAAAAACAGCGCGGTAAGGAAGAATTGGACCCGCTAGAGTTTGATGACTTCGTACGCGAAAAGATGAAGTTGCTTGAAATGAGCCCTGATTTTCTCGACCGTAGCGTCAACGCAGGTTTCTCTGGTGGCGAGAAAAAACGCAACGAAATATTGCAGATGGCACTGTTAGAGCCGCTTGTGGCAGTTCTGGATGAGACTGATTCGGGCCTCGACATCGACGCCCTCAGAGTGGTCGCCGAGGGCGTCAACCAGCTCTCCACCCAAGACAATGCGATCGTGATGGTGACGCATTATCAGCGTCTGCTGAACTATATCGTACCCGACTACGTGCATGTAATGGAGGCCGGTCGCATCATCAAGACCGGTGATAAAGAGCTTGCTTTGGCGCTTGAGTCGCACGGCTACGACTGGGTCCGCACTGAATATAAGAATGCAGCGAAGACTGCCGAGGCTGTGATCACATGAGCGAAGCCACCGTAACGACTCCGACCAGTGCCGGGGGTGATATTGCAAAGCTGTTAAAAGTCACTCGCAGGCACTGGAAACAGGCTTCGAGCCCGTTGGCGTGGCTCAATACGCTGCGCAGTGAAGCGGCCGAGCGCGTCGGCGTGCTAGCCCTACCCACTACGCGTGACGAGGAGTGGCGCTTTACCGATATTGCTCGCTTCACCAAGATGTCGTTTACGACGGCACAGAGTGCAACACATCTGGAAGCGGCCGATATCGCTCAGTTTTTCATTGAAGAAGCGACTAACCGACTGGTGTTTGTTGATGGTGTTTATGCGCCGCAGTTGTCCACTGTCAGGCCAGTTGTCGATGCAGAAAGTAACCTAGTGATATCTAACCTGCAGGGGGCGATTACTGAACACGCGAGCAGGGTCGAGCCGCATCTCGGCCGTCACGCGGCATTTAGCGACGATGCATTTGCTGCGCAAAATACCGCATTTTTAGATGATGCTGCCTTGGTCGTCGTGCCGCGTGAAGTAGCTGTGACGACGCCAGTACATCTGTTGTTTGTCGCGACCCAAAAAGAGGTGGTCAGTACCCCCCGTTGTCTGGTGGTTGCCGAGGCCGGTAGCGCCGTGACGGTGATCGAGGATTACGTCGAGTTGTACCAGCCAGGTTGTCAAGAGGAGGCCTATTTCACCAACGCTGTTAGTGAAATTGTGCTGGCAGACAATGCGCGCGTGAATCATATTCGGATTCAGCGCGAAGGCAGTAAAGCGTTTCATATCGCAAACTGTGCGGTGTCACTCGGCCGCGCCAGCAATTATCAGTCGGTGAGTATTGCGCTTGGTGCGCGCATTTCACGCTACAACCTGAATGTGCTACAAAAGGGCGAAGGTGCCACTTGCGCGCTCGACGGACTGACGCTGATCTCGGGGCGGCAATTAGCCGACACCCATACCTGTATGGATCACGCCAAGCCACATGGTTCAAGCCACCAGCTGCACAAATGCATCGTCGGTGGCGGTGCGCATGCAGTGTTCAACGGCAAGGTCATGGTGCGCGAAGGCGCGCAGCGCACCGACGCTCAACAGTCAAACCGCAACCTGCTATTGACAGCCAAGGCGCACATCGACACTAAGCCGCAACTGGAGATCTTTGCTTCTGATGTGAAGTGCACGCATGGTGCGACCATTGGCCAGCTCGACAGCGAAGAAGTGTTTTATCTACAGAGCCGTGGATTGGCTGAGGCCGCTGCCCGAAACTTGCTGACCTATGCGTTCGGAGCCGAAGTCATTGACCGCATCCCGATTGCATCGCTCAAGCGCCAACTCGAAAAAACCGTGTTTGAACAAACTACGAGCCAGCTATGACTACTATTCAGACTGCACCAAAGACACCAGCAGCGCAAACGGCAGCGCGATTAAGCATCGAGCGGATTCGCGCCGATTTCCCGATCCTCAAGCTCCAGGTTAATGGCAAGCCGCTGGTGTATCTCGACAATGCGGCATCGAGTCAAATGCCACAGCAGGTTATCGATAGCCTGGTGCGTTATCAGACTACGCAGCACGCCAATATCAATCGTGCAGTACATACTCTGTCGGAGATTGCGACCAACGAATTTGAGGCAGCGCGTCGCAAGTTACAGCATTTCATCAATGCACGCGAAGACCGCGAAATGATCTTCACCAGTGGCACCACCGATGCGATCAATCTAGTGATGCACGGTTACGGTCGCAAGTTCGTCGGGCCAGGCGATGAGATTATCCTGACCACGCTGGAACACCATTCGAACATCGTGCCGTGGCAGATGTTGGCTGAAGAAAAAGGCGCGACGATTCGCGTGGTGCCGGTCAACGACACCGGTGAGCTACTGATCGACGAATACGAAAAGCTGTTCAACCAGCGCACCAAGTTCGTTGGCGTAATGCACGTTTCGAACGCGCTTGGCACGATCAATCCGATCAAGCAGATGATCGCCTTTGCCCATGCGCACGGGGTGCCGGTGCTGGTCGATGGGGCACAGGCCGTGCCGCACATGGCAGTCGACGTGCAGGATCTCGATTGCGATTTTTATGCATTCTCAGGTCACAAGCTATGCGGCCCGACCGGCATCGGCATTCTCTTTGGCAAGGCTGCATTGTTAGAGCAGATGGCGCCATTCAAGGGCGGCGGCGATATGATTTTGTCGGTAACATTCGAGAAAACCACCTACAACACGATCCCGCATAAATTCGAGGCCGGTACACCACCGATCGCGGCTGCGATCGGGCTTGGTGCCGCCGTTGATTATCTGTCCGCAATCGGTATGGACGTGATCGCCGCACACGAACTTGATCTGCTCAATTACGCCACTGAGCAAATGGATCGACTGCCGGGTGTGCGCATTATTGGTACCTCTTCTCACAAAGCCGCCGTGCTGTCGTTCGTAGTAGAGGGTGTACATCCCCACGACATTGGAACACTGCTCAATCTGGAAGGCGTCGCGGTGCGCACCGGACAACATTGCGCGCAGCCGGTGATGCAGCGCTTCAAAGTGCCGGCCACCACGCGCGCCTCGTTCGCGTTCTACAACAGCAAGGCCGAGGTCGATGCACTGATCGCTGGCATTTGCAGCCTGCAGGAGGTGTTTGCGTAATGTCCAACTATAAAGCGCTGTACCAAGAGGTCATCCTCGACCACAACAAGAAGCCGCGCAACTACGGCACGCTAGCGCACGCTAGCCACCATGCGGTGGGCCATAACCCGCTGTGCGGCGATCACATCAGTGTGGCGCTCAATTTCGATCGTGAGTGCATCGACTGCATCGCATTTCAGGGTGAATCATGCGCGATCTGCAAGGCGTCGGCGTCGATGATGACGACCGCCATTAAAGGCAAGTCGCGAGCGGGTGCTGAAATTCTAATCCAGGAATTCCTCGCCATGGCCACTGGGAAACTCAACCTAGACAACCACAACCACATTGGCAGGCTCGCAGTGTTCGCCGGTGTGTGCGACCTGCCGACGCGCGTCAAATGCGCGATTCTGCCGTGGCACACACTGCAGGCCGCGTTCAATTCGGTCGCCAGTGTCTCAACCGAGGCTGATGCCGGCCCGATGCATGCACCGAAAGGCAACGCGTGATGCTACCTCTGCCACAGAGGAACTTCTTGAGAGGACAATATGCTGACAGCAAATGAACTAAAAGACTACATCATGCATGGATTACCCTGCGATCACGTGGAGGTGCTTGGCGATGACGGCCAGCACTTCGAGGCGGTGATTGTGAGCTCACAATTCACCGGGAAAAATATTGTACAGCAGCATCAGCTGGTGTATTCGGCACTCGGTGATCGTATGCGCTTGGAAATTCACGCGCTGGCCATGCGCACATTCACGCCCGATGCCTGGGCGCAATCAGCCATCAAATAACTTTGGGGAAATGAAAAATGAACATACAGGAGAAAATTCGCAATCAGATAACAGAAAATTCCATCGTGCTTTACATGAAAGGCACGCCGCAGTCCCCACAGTGTGGTTTCTCTGGTGCGACGGTGCAGCTACTCAAGTCCTGCGGCGTGCAGAACTTTACCGCCGTGGACGTGCTGGCCGCCCCGGAAATCCGCGATGGCATTAAGACTTACAGCAATTGGCCGACCGTTCCACAGCTCTACGTCAAGGGAGAGTTCGTGGGTGGTGTAGATATTGTGCGCGATATGCACCAGCAAGGTGAATTGCAGAAACTGATCGATTCGGCGACGGGTTGATAATATTGAGACGGGGGAAGGGTAGGTCCCCCCAGTCGATGGGATTGTCGTAGTTCCGGTGCCAAAAGGCTGGCCCCGCTTTCAGGAGGTTAACATGCCAGGAATAGCAGAAATTGAAAACACACCCAATCCAAATGCGATGAAGTTTATTCTCAAGGACCCGCTGACTTGGGGCATCGCGCATTCGTATGAGAACGCTGGGCAAGCGCAGGATGATCTGCTCGCCGCCGCGCTGTTCAATATCGAGCATGTGACTAATGTGTTTTACGTTGATCGCTGGCTCACCGTTACACAGAACGGTGACGCCGATTGGGATGAATTGGTACGCAAAGTCGCCGCACCAATCCGCGCCGCGCCGGCGGCGAAGGCGCAGTCGGCCGCGACGGTTACCGCAGCGAACACTGCAATCGCAGATCTCAGTGCCAAAGATCAACAGCGCCTGAAAGACATCAACGATCTGCTCGACGAGCAAATCCGCCCCTATCTGCAAGGCGATGGAGGCGACCTACTGGTGATCGGCCTTGCAGGCAATTATCTCAGCATTCACTATCAGGGCGCTTGTGGCTCCTGCCCGAGTTCGATCGCGGGCACCCTCAAAGGCATCGAAAATCTGGTTCGGACGATTGAACCGGACATCGACGTCGTGGCGGTTTAGATTTGAAATTGGCGCTTGGCCCGTTACGTGATTGATCCGTTTTATCCGGCGATGGCAAATGTACCCAATCGTCATATTCACAGTTAATAAGCTGTTGACCTTTCGATAAAGCTTATCGAAGAGTTCAATTACAGCTGAAATTGAGCATTAAAAAGAGTTCTATGATGATTACTGTTACTGAGTCGGCACAAGCATATTTTCGTGAACTTTTAGATAAACAAAATGGCGAGATAATTGGCATAAGAGTGTTTGTCAATTCACCGGGTACACCAAAAGCTGAAACCTGTATTGCTTACTGTCGTCAAGAAGATGTGCAAAAGGGTGATGATAGGCTTGAGTTATTGCATTTAGTCGCTTATATCGATGAGAGAAGCATCCCTTTTTTAGAAGATGCGGTGGTAGATTATTCTAAAGATCGCATGGGTGGACAATTAACCATTAGGGCGCCTAATTCAAAAACGCCTTATGTCGATAAAAGTAGCCCACTTGAAGATCGTATTAATTACATTCTTTACGATGAAATCAACCCTTCATTGGCTTCTCATGGTGGCGAGGTGTCACTGCTTGAGGTTACCGATAATAAAGTAGCGATTTTAAAATTTGGCGGTGGTTGCCAAGGTTGCTCCTCTGTTGATGTCACCTTAAAACATGGCGTTGAGAAAACATTATTAGAGCGTATTCCTGAACTTACCTCAATCAGTGATCAAACTGATCACAGCGATAACTCATCAGCATATATGTAAAAACTTTTTCTGCTATTTACTCAGTTAGAGTATGCACTGAACCCAATCCGTGAATTAAAGACCCAGAAAACACCAGGCAGAGATTTGAAACTCGCTCAGAAACCGAAGAAGGAATATGAGAAAACGGGCATCTCTGACGGTCCTCTACGCCACCGATAGTGGCAACGCCGAAGGCCTCGCCATCAAGGTGAAGAAGGCTGCACAGAAGCATGGCCTCGATGCACGCGCCATCGACATGGCGGACGCTGACATGGGTCTTCTCACAAAGACAAAGATCTTCATTGTCTATGCGGCGACATGGGGCGAAGGCGAACCGCCAAGCCGCGCGGCCGAAGTCTATTATGCGCTGATAAGCGACGCCGCGCCGCGGCTCAACAAGTTTTATGCTAAGGACGTTGATAGCGCAATATACTCAAGTTGCTCGGTTCACTGATCGAGCTGTACGCCAATCAGCGCAAGCAGGGCGAGCACTTTGGCGACTTTATGATCCGGTCGAAATTTGTCACGGCCACGTTGGCTGGCAACCGTTTCCATGCAGATGTGGAACTCGTCAATTCTTGACTCGAGGATAACAATGAATGAATGAATGGATAGCAGTAGCGCGGGCCGAAGAGCTTACTCCCTTTGATCGCAGGATCGTCGATCTGGATGGTACCCAGATCGTCGTATTTAACCTGGATGGCCAGTATTACGCGATCGAAGACGTTTGCACCCATGATGGAGGACAACTCACCGGCGGCAGTGTTGAAGGCGATCAAATTATTTGTCCGCGCCACGGCGCACGTTTTTGTATTCGAACCGGAGCGGCATTGTCCGCGCCCGCATATGAGCCGACCAGTACGTTCCCGGTGCGCATCCAAAATGGCGTAGTTCAGGTGCGTGACGATCGTTGGGATTGATAACTAAATTCACTTTAGTGGCTACTTGACGACACGGGGTTAGTGGCACGGATCTATAATTGTTTGATGTGGTTATCTAGCTTGGGATGGCTGACGATTTAAGGGTGAAAACTCTTGCTAGATACGATAATCAACTGAAATTACAGAACAAATAATTTTGTTCTGTACGGGTGATAACTTCAGGCGGTAGTCAGAGGGGTACCTTAGGAGCGCGCTACAACAGACCCATAAAGGAACTCACTGTAGCTATGTAACATAGCTATAAACACATATTACACAAAGCCCTGGTCATGGCAATCACTGCCAACTCGCAATTGTTTCCAGGTTGGGACTAGGCAGGGCACTAAGGGTTCGACCGCAACTAAGGGACGGACTGCGATATTTTACTTGTTTTCGCATTAATTAAAAGAGCCGGATTTGCACCGTTATTACCTAGTTTGGAACACCTCGGGTTTATCCCTGTTTTACCCATATATTGCGGCTTGTGCAATAGTAAAGAGCAGCGTATAAATACTCTTAGAGTGCACCAGGGATCGAGGTGAAATGGTACGAATTCAGGACAGCGGACGGGGATTCCCTTCCTCGCGGCCCAAACGACCACCTTACCCCCATGAGCCGCGCTTTGATACGTTTCCGATTCGCCACGTCCAGATTGACTGGGACCGCCTGATCGCCAAGCGGGAGTTAATCCTCGACACGATCAACACCATGCCAGCTTACGTGCTCAAGCCCGAAATCCTCGGCCTACTCGACGCCGAAAAACACCCAACTTACCGCCTGATCCTTGACCTCATGTGGACTACCGGCGCTCGAATCACCGAAGTCCTTGCCCTTACGCCCAGCCACTTCATCGATAACGGCTGCGATTTCATGGTCGTGCTGCGCAGCCTCAAACAGCGGCCGGGCCGACCGACCAACTTACAACTCGCCCGCAGCCCCAAGCGAGCCGTGCCCATCGTCGACTCCATGCTTCAAGATCGCATACAGAGCTACCTATACGCGGGACACTTCAGAAAAGACGAGCGGATATTTGCGATGGCCCGCCAGACGGTGAACAGGCATATCCATGATTTAGTGGACAGAGTAGGGGGCGCCGATCAATATTACCCGCCATACCTTTCATCATAGCTTCGCGATCCACCTATTGCTGCACGAACGGCCGCTGAAAATCTTCAGCCAGCTTTTGGGGCATAAGTCGATATAAAGTACCGAGATCTATACCAACGTGCTCACCATGGATGGTGGTGCCCATTGCTGATTTCGTAACGGGCTTGTCCGTGGATACCCATTACGTTAGTTGCTGTTGAAGCGCTTGCCGGTAAGCACTGATACCGGGAATGATGCCAATAGCAAGTGTACAACCAATAATGACTGGTAGATAAAGCAACGATTGGAGAACGAGAAAATCACTCCGAATATATAAACTGAATTGTTCTGTTAGGAAATTGCTTGATAAAGTCGTAAATAAACCGAGTAGTGCGATAGCAAGTAATGTTCCGCCAAGACTGATCAATAAAGCCTCAGCCTCGATAAGGGCCAGTAAAAACCACGGTGAAGCACCTATGGCACGCATTACAGCGATTTCTTTCTGGCGCTCGCGGATAGAGCTCAACAGCATCGCTGAGAGACCTAACAGCGACGCGAAGAATACTAGAGCGGAAATCAGGCGCAGGGTGCTTTCCATGACGGCCATGGTCTGCCAGAGCTGAGTGAGAGTGACGCCTGGGAGGATGGCTAGCAGGGCTTCATTACTATTTGTGTTGATTTGTCGTTGCAACTTAAAACTCACGAGTTTTGATTTTAGGCCCAACATCACGGCAGTAACACTGTCTGGTGTTAGGTTTGGTTGCGTTTTTGTGTGAGAAGCATGGCCGTTTGGTAATTTAATACCTTGTTGCCAATCGACGTGGACAGCCTCCATACCTTGCAAGCTAACGTGCAGTGTTTGATCGACTGGCGTACCGGTGGGTTTTAAAATTCCGGTTACCTTAAAGGGTTTGTCCTTGTGATGACTAAAGCTGGTATTGCCTAAACCATGCGCTAGTACTAACTTGTCGCCGATTTGATAATCAAGCTTGTACGCTACCTCACTGCCGAGCACGACGTCGAATATATCTGAAAATGGCTTTCCTTCTGCGAGCACTAACAGCGTGGCCTGGCCATAACGAAAGTAGGTGAAATAATCTGTGGTTGTTCCCATCACCCGATAGCCCTTGTGGGAGTCTCCTAGCGAGATGGGGATAGTCCATGCAACATTTGGGTCTGCCGCGATGTGTTGATAACTTTGCCACGATATATTATTCGTTGCATTTCCCAGCCGGAAAACAGAATAAAGTAAAAGGTTGATATCGCCTGTGCGGGCGCCAACGATAAGGTCTACGCCAGAAACCGTGTTGTTAAAACTGTTCTTAGCCTGGTGGCGAATTTGTTCTACGCCCAACAGTACAAAGACGCTCACTGCTATCGCTAGGAGTGTGAGCAAGACAGACCCTTTACGGCTCCAAACACTGGATAGGGCAAGACGTAAAAACATTAGTACTTATCCTGAGCTTGATTTAAGTCTGCGAGTGCTTCCACCCTGTGAAAGGCATCAGCCAAAGCTAAATCATGACTGACAAACACCAGCGCAGTTTGATGTAGCTTTGCTTGATCAAATAGCAGCGACATAAACGCATCACGGTTTTGTTGGTCTAGGGCTGAGGTGGGTTCATCTACTATCAATAATTCCGGGCTGTTAACTAGGGCTCGTGCAATAGCGACCCGTTGTTGTTGGCCAATACTTAAGCGGCTGGCGGCTTGGTTATGTAAGTTTTGGTCAATTCCCAGGGCGTTGAGTAGTTCGAGTGCGCGATGCTTGGTCTTTTTGGTTCCGGCAAAGTGCGCAGCCAATGCAATATTACTCACTGCGTCCAAGTAAGGGATGAGGTTAAATTGCTGAAATACAACGCCGATATGTTGCGCCCGCCATTTATCACGTTGGCGCCCGCTAAGCGTATTGAGTCGTTTGCCGAGGACGCAGATTTCGCCGGTATTGGGTAACAAAATACCCGCCAGTAAATTCAGGAAAGTGGACTTACCTGTTCCAGACGGGCCATATAAAAACACCTGCTCACCTGGCTCAAGCGACCAAGCGGGAATGTCCAGCATTGATGAATTGTCAGTGCTGTAGCGAAATTTTAAGTTCTCAACTGACACCAGCAAATTGCAAATTCCTTTATATAAGTCACCGTGAAAAATATGTTATAACATATCATTGTTGTCGGAGATATCGATACTGACTGCTATTCCTTTATTTGTGGAGCTGATTTTGACCTACCTTAGTTACTTTTCATTATTCAATAGAATCAGCTTCTTGGTAGTGTTGCTGTTAACCGCTGAATTTGTCTTTTCTCAAGATAGCAGCGTAGCGCAGGTCGGCGGCTATAGAAATATCGAATGGACCAGCTTGATGCCGCAGGCTGACCTTGAGGCTTTGCTCAATCCCCCTGAGTCTCTCGATGACATCGCCGATGGTTCTCTGCAAGACGAGATAGCAAGTCAAATTAAAGTGGCAATTGAGAAAGCCGGAGACAGCCGCTACCAACAGGCCTTGGTTTCGACACAGATAGTGGGGAGCTTTGATGGTCAGGCGATTCGTTTACCTGGCTTTATTGTTCCCTTAGAATTTGGCAAAGACCGGCATCATGTTACCAAGTTTTTTTTAGTACCATATTTTGGCGCCTGCATTCATGTCCCGCCGCCACCGCCAAACCAAATAATTTATGCGGATTATGAAAAAGGCTTTAAGCTGACTTCCCTGTATGATCCATTTTGGTTATCGGGCGTTTTGCACACCACATTAATTGAAAATGATACTGCAACGTCAGCTTATGCAATCGTGGTGGATAGCATAGAACCCTATATAGAATAAATAAACGCTTATTACTACTTGGCACCCCTGAGTGAGTTGCTTGTAGCTATCGGCCGGAAGGTCGCTCAAGTACTGCACAAATTCCACGTGGCACAACTCGATCAAACTGAGGAGGCCTTGAATTTCTCCGCCAAGCAGTGTCACGCCCTAGCATTGAGCGGCACGGCAGTTGCTCCCGGTTTGAATGCGCCTTCGGAGTTTTCGAAGCGGGCAATTGCGTATCTAACCGAGCAAACCAGTCAGCCTTGGGGCGAGGCAGAAAACAAATTTGCCGCTTTGACTAGCCACGAAGCTTTGGCCGGCATGAGTAGCGCAAGTCGCACTCTGGATGCAAGTCTGCTGAAAATTGCTAGCGACATTCGATGGATGGGTTCAGGCTACGCTGTGGACTGGGCGAACCCAAGCTACAAGCCAACCTCGAAAATTGGCATTGTCAAAGCAATCGCCGGAAGCTGCCGAATAACCAATCCAACGCATTTCAGACACAACTTGCCTGCCATTCCAGAATCGATCGCGCACGGACTGTTAATGGCCATCTCAACGTGAGTTCCCATGCCCGATTTTCCGGGCATCACGTCCCCGATTTTCCGCTGACGTCCTGAGTGATCACCTCATCCGCGAGCATTGATAATTCACACGAGCTCGTCGATGAATTACCCGTCGGCCCCAGCGTCAGTGTCTGCATGCTTGCTCCCTCGACACACCACAGCAAGCGTTGCGCCACCGGGTCGTACAACGTGCCCTGCGGAAAGTTGGTGAGTCCCAGCCGGCTCGGCACAACAACTCGGACGACATGCGTGCCCGGGAGAGGCGTGACGGACAGTTCGAAGTGTCCGGACTCGGGATCGAAACTCCAGCCCGCATCGCCCGACCAGGCTTCCACCCAAATACGCACATGCGGCTGTTCCGTCTCGACGGTTCGCGGCTCCTCACCAGGCCTCTGCCTGTAAGCCCAGAAGGCAGACCCGATCTGATAGCGGTCCAGCAAGTCATAGAAGGCGGTGGTGTAATCGGCGACCTGAACCTCGCCCCACTCCCCGATCCAGACTGGAACACCCATCCGTTCTCCGTCTCCCAGGTCCTTCTGGATTGCCACCTCGTCGGAAGCCGCATCTGTGGATAGGTTGCCACCGCTGAACATCGTCTCGGTGTAAATATGCGGGGCAAATACTGCGTTGGGGTCGGGCGGCTCCAGTGCGATGGTCGGCGTGGCCGGAGAATAGAGCGGCGGCCCGAAATAGACCGGGGTGTGCGTATCTGACTCTCGGATCGCGGCTGCGACACGCGCATACATTGGAAACAGCTGGGTTTGCTCGAACACCCCCGGCGGGGCTGATGGCCAGGGTTCGTTCAGCATGTCATAGCCAACGACGGCTGGGTGACCCGCCAGTCGGGAGGCGAACCAGCGCCACATGTCGACAAACTCTGTCTGGATGGGGCCCGTGCAGTGTAGGTCGGCTGATCCGTAACCATCGAACCAAAAATTCGCCCACGCGGTGTTCGTCGCCGGCGAACCATACTGTGCGAACCACGTGCCGGTCACCTCAGCCAGTGGTAGTTCGAGCGTTTGATTGCACTGCGGGTCAGCCCATGCCGGAGCGCCATCGAAGCCAATGCCGCGGCTCCACACATCCTGATGCAGGTCAACGACCGCAAGGACTCCTGCCTCGTAGAGATCATCGAGCACCCGCAAAAACTGCTCGACATAGGCTTCGTCGAACACGTCGCGCTCGTGCTCAAGGCTTTCCCAAGTTGTGCCCAGCCGAACGTGGTTGAAGCCCATGCCAGCAATGGTCTGGGCGTCGGAGGCCGAGAGGATGGGGCCGGCGAGCACGCCATTCCATCCGGTCTTGTCGACGGCGTTGATGCCACGCAGAACAACGGTCCTCCCTATGCTATCGACCAGTCGCCCGTCCTCATTGTGGAGGCCGGCCAAGGGCAGGACGAATCGCTCAGCCGAGTCGGTGGCAGCAGAGACGGGTATGACCGGCGCCTGAGGCGATCGGCCACCTCCTCCACATCCCGACAGCAGCACAAGAAAAACGGCACCAGCGAGCACGGGCCCGTTTACAGGCCTCATTCTTCAAGTCCTCGCCGGGCGACGCTGTGCTGTCTGTGCGACCATTCGTACTCGCCTGTCTTGAATTTCATCACAAAAATGGGCATAGGAAGAACAAACACTCTGTCTCGAGTAGGGAACATTAGCTGAAGTCTCGTTGGCGGTCGAATTTCGAGGATTCGTCAGGACAATTGAGCTATGTCTGAAAAATTTACAGTACGGCAATGAGAAATTAAATATACCTGCTTGTCAAATTATTCTTTTAAAACCGCTTGAGTGTAAGGTTCCGATTTGTCCTGCGCCGGACTTTAAATCGTCAATCTAAAGTGCGGTGAGTGCTTCGAGCAGTGAATTCTATTACTTGCGAATTGCGTGTCTTAATTGGTCAATTCCCGAAGAGTAAATTGTAATAATTAGCCTCGCTGATTTCTTCATCTACCCCCTCTGGGGAACATGCATTTTAGGGTGGTTGCGGATCGCACTCGATATAAAGCTGCACCGCTTTGGCATAGACTTCGGCAGTCAGTTTAGCGGCGGTTAATAAGCGAGAATCGATGCCCGCTGAAACACTTGCGGCGGTGATGAGTTTTTCCGCTGCCGATATTTGAATTAGCCCGAAGAGCCGGAGAAGTGAGGACAGTTTAAGCATGAGGCAAGTGTTCTGTTTGAGGTAAGCAGGACACTGGTGTGGAAACCGCTTCCTCAGTCAATGCGCTGTTTTGCCGCAGGGGCTGAGAAAAGATAAGCCCGACATTTTATGTTTTCTGTATGTTCGTAGCGGTTTTGCCTGCCGATTCATTTTCGCTATCGGGCGTGCTGCGCATCATATTATTTGAAAATGATTCTGCCACGGCCGCCTATGCAACAAAGGTCGACCGAATTGAGCACCATGTCGAATAAATTTCACTCAGCAATAATACAATCAAACAAGGCGTCTTCCAAATTTTCAAGTGATTGCTTATTGGAGCTGATACATTCAATGCGACTATCTAGACAATCGTCCAGCTGTGATTCAGTCAGCACATCATCGGCTTTGTTATAGGCGGCAATGCCTTGATCGGTGATAAATATGCCTTTGATACGTTCCGCGTTCACACCGAGTAATAGGGTGTACAGCTTACGTGCGTCGAATACCCAGTCAGCTTTGAATATCCAACCTCGGCTGTAAAATCCCTCGCCTTCATTGTCGATGCTAAGGTAGCCAGCGTCGGGAAGGATACGGGTTTCGGGTAGTGAT
>JBLGAR010000120.1:0-14031 GCA_047612385.1 Cryomorphaceae bacterium
GTAAATGTCATTAACAGGTTTCCGCTGTCCGCAGAAATATTCGAAAACGTCAAGCCGGCCTTCGGCACGAATCCATCGGTGTTGCGATTCCAGCTGTCACCCGCCGAAGCGGTGCTAGGTCCGCTGGTGCCGTCGGCGAACATACCGTTCACCATCATGTCCGATAAATTCCCTGTACCAGCCCAAGAACCGAAGGAGTTGAAAAGCTCGACGGTGTACCTGAGGGATGAATCAAGTCCACTCAGCGACAGCAACATCGTTCCCGCGCCTTTATAATACCAAGTATTCATGACGTCAGTGGGTACGCCCTGTGCGTTGGCCCAGGCATTATTGTTGGTATTTCCATCCCGGCCACTTACACCGTTCGCCATCAGAGTGACAGTAGCATCCAACTCGTTACCGTTGATATCCTGAATGCCGGTGAAGGCAGAGCCACCCGCAGTTTGACCCATGCGGTTCCAGACGTCGTCATTGCCATCACCATTATAGTCAACAGTCGAATATACGGACTGGGGTAGTCCACCATCATTATCGAGCCCGCCTAGAGGACCGATATCAAAGTTCATGATCGTGCCTGCGACGATGGGGGTGGCATTAGTACTGCTGGCCCAAGCCGCAATTGCTAATATTGAGAGAAGTTTTGTGGCTTTCTTTATCATGGCTACATACCTTAAATAGTGGGTTCTACTATAATCAGCTAGTGTTATGCAGTTTCCGTGCCACCCCAGAGAATGCGATGCTTTGCGCAATTTGAGGCTAGTATATAAGTGAAAGGTGTAAAGAAAACTGACACTAATAACCATTTTTTATATAGGGTTAATGGCATCTGGCACGGCAGCTTTGTGGTGAAAGCGGACACTCCCCTTGTACGGTCGAATCGTCAGAAGTTAAGACAAGGCGGACATGGCTATATGGTAGCG
Source organism: Cryomorphaceae bacterium (assembly GCA_047612385.1). Taxonomy (GTDB): domain Bacteria; phylum Pseudomonadota; class Gammaproteobacteria; order Pseudomonadales; family Halieaceae; genus JBALVT01. Next base: position 921 of record JBLGAR010000120.1, read on the forward strand.
CATGTGGGACGGGGGTCTCAATATTACAGCGAGTTCCCCAAAACGTTCGCCAAAAACCCACCCTCTCGCGAGTGAGCTGCTGGATAGGAAGTTGAAGGTGGTTGATTATAAAGAGGAAATTTGGCGCGCCCGACACGATTCGAACGTGTGACCGCCTGGTTCGTAGCCAGGTACTCTATCCAGCTGAGCTACGGGCGCGTAGAAGGGCGGTACTATAGGGAGAAAGCTTTTTTAAGTCAAGAGCTTGAGGGCCGGGCCTCCCATCAATTACGAAGGCCATCATCCGCTTGCATGTACAGTCGAATCGGCCAGTTACTGTCCTTGCCGAGGCGGATAACCAGGCCGTAATTATCCTTGTCATAGTCATCCACCCATTCAAACTCATAATCTACATCGATGAACGGCTCACGCTTTTTGGGCATCTGACCGACAACAATAACCTCTTCCATCTGACGGGGATGGGCAATAGCTGCTTTGGGGATTGAGATACTCAATGTTTTTTCGCCCGTTTTGGCGTCGGTTTCAACTTCTCGCATCTGGGCGCCAACCTCCGAGCCTTTAAAGCCTTTGACTAGCTCAAGCCAACTTGTTTCAATTTTTTGAGCTTGGCCCAGGGCAAGTGCGGCTGACATTGACAAGAAAGCGGCGGTTGCAGCCGACGTTAGGTTCTTCATATTGGTACCTTTTAATACACAGTGCTCTCAGAGCCGCCCTATTCAGATTAGTCCCTTCGGGCGCTAATCTTCTGCCATTTTCTTAAACCGGCGAATAGCCAATGGCCGGGCAAACCAGCTCATTAGTTTGCGTTTTATGCCTGCCGCAGGCGTATTGCTAGAAGTGGCAAACCTCGTCAGATCCAATTGCTGTACTACCTTGTGGCTGACTGCTGCACTGAGATCATCAAGTGGTATTCCCGTGGAGTCGGCTATGCGCACCATTCTCTGAAAATTTCCCGCTACGGCTGCGGCATCAACCAAAACTGCAGCGCCCCCCTCGGCCAGGAGATCGGCGCGCGCCTCATTGAGCAAAGCTTCGTCGCGGCTGGCAAAGGCCTCAGCAAAGCGCAATAGTTGAGCGCCGTGTAAGATGTTTTCAGTAGAGGCGTTTTCATCTCCGTTGATCACTTTTAGATCAACCGTTGATTTATTAATGTCGGCACTCAAACTGAGCATCGAGGCATGTGAGCTAGTTCAGTAAAAGCACTCGTTGATTGACGAGACCCTGCCTGCAACCAGTTCTGTTTGCATTCGATTAATGGAACGTCCCGGTAAATCTCCAAACTGAACCATAGCCTGCATGGACAGATACTGCTCGGCAGCCACCGCTGTCCATTCTCGATAGGCATTAGGCACTAGGGTGAGCGCTCTCAAGACATTGGCCGTTTTCCCATTGTGCCACAAGTCAGACTCTTCTCCGTTGGCACCATCGGGTGGCACCATCGCCACAAAACCGGTTCCGTGCTCGGCTTGTTTGGGCCGGTACAAGCTGGGTTCGCCAGATGCTGGCTCTGGTAGAGGTTCCGTATCTAGACCCATGCCTCGATTAAACTCATCGATGCTGAACACCGTCACTGCAATACCCACCAACTCGATATACTGTTCTTCGCTCAGGCCCGCGGCGCTGTTTTCGTTGACGTAGGTTTGGGTAATGCGCGATTGATCCATAATCACACGATGAACTACATCTACGACATTCTCACTGAGGGCTCCAGCACTTAGGTGCTGACCTTTTACCGAGTTGGGCGACAAGGCGAGTTTTCGCTGCGCGCAATGTGGACAGATAAGGGCGTTGCGAACCTCTGCGGCAATGGCCACACGCTCGACACCGGTAAACCACGTTCCTGGTAAGGCCAGTGAATGCCAATACTGCCGATAAGATTCGCTTAAGCCAGCGCGGATAGGGTGAGGGCTGCGCTCGTATTGAAAGTATGTCATTGCTTTTTTGCGCGCTCTTAAGGCCGGACAATAGCTCGACAATACCCGCAAACACAGCGAACTTCAATCTGCTGACGCTTAAGCTTTCACGCTCCATGCTCTATCCGCTACACTTGTCTGCTGTCCTTAGTTGTGGATTCAAAATGACGTTTAAAATTTCGGTGCTCGATCAATCTCTAGCGCGTTCAGCCGACCAGGCACCAACGGCACTGCAAGAAACCCTGAAGATGGCTCAGTGGTGTGAACAGCTGGGATACGAGCGATTCTGGGTGTCTGAACACCATGCCTTTCCCACGGTCGCTGGCAGCGCTCCTGAGGTATTGCTTGCGGCCCTTGGCGCAGCTACAAAAACGATTCGACTGGGTTCTGGTGGCATTATGCTGCCCCATTACAGCCCCTATAAAGTCGCTGAAGTGTTTTCTCTACTGGCCAATTTGTATCCCGGGCGCATTGATCTGGGTATCGGTCGAGCACCGGGTGCAGATATGTCTACCGCGGCTGCGCTCGCTCCCGACGGCAAACCCAACTTTCATCGTTTCCCCGAGCAGGTGGCGCAGCTAAGTGAATATCTATGGAGTGACAATACTACGCCACCGGTCAGTCCCAAACCACCGACGGATGCGCTTCCCATCTGGATGCTGGGGTCGAGCCCCGACAGCGCGGTATTGGCTGCCCAGCGTGGGCTTCCCTACAACCTTGGGCTGTTTATCAACCCCCAGGCAGATCCGCGATTAATCGGTCTGTATAAGGAACGGTTTGAACCGGGTCCAACCCAAGAAAAACCCTACGCGATTTTAACCCTTAGCGTGTACTGCGCCGATTCAGAAGAGCAGGCAAAAATTCTGCAGCTGACTCACGACCTGAATTTGTTTCGATTCTTTACTGGGCAATCCAACGGACAATCTCTGACACCGGAAGAAGCGGCGCAGATGCCGCTTGGCGCGCAGGAAAAAACCTTTATTGCCAGCAGAGAAAACAGCCGCGCGGTGGGTACACCCGAACAGGTTCAGCAGCAGGTGAGCTATTTAGCCGCTCTTCACGATGCGGATGAAGTCATGGCGGTGACGAACATGTACTACTTCGAAGACAGGAAACGCTCATTCGAATTATTGTGGGAGGCCTTTGAAGAGGTCAGAAATCCCGAACCTGTCGTGTGATTTCTTATGCGAGCCACCCAAAAGGACTAGTTCCTAGTGGCAATATACGGAGGCCATGAAAGTAATATTATAAAGCGGTGTCGATGAGGCAATTCATCGATGCAGGAAAACCCTGTAAAGGTTCTAAAAAGTGAAGTGGCTTTCGAGCGAAGGCAAGTATTTAACCGGGGAACGTACCGGTGTATTCGCGGCGCGGGATTGTCAAATTTATGCAGGATGCTAGTGAAAACTCTGGCCATGGAGCGCTCCTAAGCCTCTTCACTTTTTAGTCCCTGGGTTACTCGCCTAGCTTACTCGATTTTTATCGTGCACGGACGATTTTTCCTTTCCTGTTGATTTCGTCTTTCGCATACAATATTGTCCCTCATCGATTCAGCGTATTAGCCAAGTGCACTACCTGCTAATACTCAATAAGAGATTCCGGCAATGAATATATTAATCGCCGACGATCACTCACTGATCCGCTCCGGCCTTAGTTCACTTCTCGCCAATTTCGACGAAAATGCGACTATCTACACAGCAGACAGTGCAGCTCAAGCACTGCAGTTAGCCCAGGATATTCCAAATATAGACCTCGCCCTGCTCGATCTTTTTTTGCAAGACATGGACGGCTTCCGTTTTCTTCGTCAGTTTTGTAATCAATACCCGTCTGTACCTGTTATCGTCGTGTCGGCATCGACCAACCCGTCTCACGTTCGCAAAGTCATCGACATAGGGGTTTCAGGTTACATACCCAAATCTGTGAGCCCAGAGGGCTTTACCAACGCGATCACCCGAGTGCTCAACGGCGGAGTCTTTATCCCCACGGATGACTTATTAGGTTCAAGTGTGCATGATGACAAAGTAGCCGTAAACGATGGCCGTGCATACACTGTAGATGAGGTAAAAGAACTCCTTACGCCGCGCCATTTGCAAATACTGGCGCGAATTCAGCTCGGCAGATCCAATAAGCACATTGCTAGGGAATTTGATCTTTCCGAAAACACAGTGAAAACCCATGTCAGTGCCATCTTGAAATTATTGGGACTGGTCAACCGCACGGAGGCGGGAATCCTCGCAGAAAAACTTGGCATAAGATAATAACTATGAAAAAAAGCTCCGGCGGCACACGTTTTTATTCTCAAATAAGCATCCCCCTATTGTTTACCACTAGCCTACTGAGTGCGCAGTACAGCTTTGGCGCGGTGAACGAAGCCGATTTTTTTGCCGATATTCCAATCGTTACATCAGCGACGCGACTACCTCAGCAGATAGATAAAAGCCCTGTGGCAATAACCTATATCGATCAGGCTATGATCGCTGCGTCAGGCGCCACGGAAATCTCCGAGATCCTGAAACTGGCACCAGGCTTTCTCAGTTACAGTGTACTGGGTAATCAGTTTGGGGTGACAAATCGCGGCTTGAGCTATGCCTTCCCCGGAGACCTGGAAATCACTATTGATGGTCGCTCGGTCTATGTGCCTCTGTTCTCCACCGTTGAATGGACTTCCCTGGGCATTACACCCGAAGACATTGAATACATGGAAGTTGTGCGAGGCTCCAACGCTGCCGCCTACGGCTCCAACGCTTTTCTTGGCGCCATACACATCGTGACTAACCGGCCAGCGCGCGAAGAGGGACTGTCCTTGAAGCTGGTAGCGGGTGATATCAAAACGCGCAATGGGCAACTCGATTACAGCGGCAAGTTAGGTCTGGTCGACTACAGCATGGGCTTGGTGTATCGACACAATGAGGGTTTCCCCAGCTTCACAAGTGATAAGCCCGAAGATAGAAATATTGACGGTAATGAAGCTGCAAGTTTTCGCTTTGAGGCAATTGCTACGCCCACTATCAACGACACATTGAGATTTCACACGGGGCTTGGCAAAACTCGTATAGAACTTCCGACCGGTGGTTTGGCAGGTGGTGACACAGGTTTCCATATCCGGGAGATCGTCAACAATTACCAAATGCTGCGCTGGCAACGTCTACACGCCAGCAATGACGAGCTCCAGATACAGTTCTACCACAACCGCGCGGAATTTGACGAAGTGATAGAACTCGGGCTTCTTTCCAGTGCCATAGGGCTTCCTCCCGAACTCATACCAGCCCTTTTCCCCGGCCAAGTCGATGAAGAGATAATGGCTGGCGATGACGATGCGCTATCGGAAACCTACGATCTCGAAGTTAATCAGAGCTTTACCCTGGGCGGGGATACACGAGGGGTAGTAGGAATTGCCGCCAGACTCAGCAGAGTCAGAAGTGAGTTTCTGCTAAACCGCAGAGACACGGTAGACGCTTGGAGCTACCGGCAATTTACTAATGTAGAGCATTCACTCAGCAAACGACTGCAAGCCAATGTAGGGCTGATGGCTGAAGAAAATAAATTGGTAGGGACTGTTTGGTCTCCTCGCCTCGCATTTAACTACTCGTTCTCAAACTTCAACACATTGCGAGTGTCCGCGAGTCGTGGCAATCGTATTCCTTCGATTCTTGAAGCCTTTCAGGACCAGGCCCTGAGATTCTCTGACGGAACAGTTATCGAAGGTGATGTCATAACCGATCCCAATATTAGAGAGTCCATTGTCACCGAATACGATATCGGTTACGTCGGATCCTATTTTCAGGGAAAGCTGACGGCGGATATTCGTCTTCTGCAAACTGAAGCAGAAGATATTATAGATGATTCGCAAACCGGTCCCGCCGGCTTTGCAGTCTTTAGAAGTAATTTTATCGACTGGAAGATAAAGGGCTGGGACACCCAATTGAAATACCGCTTTAGTGATTTTTCCAATATCAGTCTGCAATACGCTTACACAGATTTCGACGGGGAGCATCGTGGTCGCAGCAGAGTAAAAGGGGCGCCGCCACGTCATATTGCAAGCCTGCTGGCATCCACCCGCCTAATGGGCTTGGATCTTAGTGCAACGATGTACTACAACTCGGAGGTACAGTGGCAAGAGGGGGACCGTCTCGATTCCAACTTCAGAACTGACTTGCGAATAGCGAAACGGTTTTCTACCTCTGTTGGAGACCTAGGGGTAGAGCTCATCGGCAAAAGCGTTTTCGACAGCTACGCAGAGTACGAAAAAGAGAATCGATTTGAACCCGGCGTGTTCTTTAAATTGTCTTTCAAACCCGACTAATTTATGAACGCTCTATTTTCGCCAAGGATGACGAAACGAACTCCACCACAGCTAATCAGGAGTGCGGGGCGCTGTACTGTTGTGTTCACCCTTTTGATGGCGATCCTCTGCGGTGCTCGAACAGCCCAATGTGCTACCAGGACCGTGACACTTGTTACGAGTCAGGGGCACGCCTATGAGGAAGTGGGCAATAGAGTTTATAACAATCTGATCGGCACTGAAGACCTTGTATTGCGGACCTTTAATGTCGGCGAGTTAGACATCCTCAATAAAAATGAGGCCGGTTTTCTGGACAATGCCCTGGTCGTCACGGTAGGTACCAGCGCACTTAAGTATATGGCCACAAATCATCAAAACGCTACGGTGCTGGCTATTTTCGTAACGTCCTACTCTTACCAGGCTGTAATAGCGGAACTCGCACCGCAACGGCACCACTTTTTCGGCCTGTATATAGACCAACCGCTGGAAAGGTATCTGCGCCTAACCCAATTAATTCTCCCAAGTGCAAAGTCCTTGAGCATTACCGGCCTGAAAGCCGCCAACACAGTCGCAGAAATAACAGAATCCCCCTCGTCCAATTGCAGCATCCATCTCGAGGAGGTGGAAATGGCCGCTGATAGTAATCCTATTCGCCTGCTCGACAGCTACTTCGCGCGCTCCGACGCGTTCCTGGTATTCCCTCAGGCCAACGCCCTGGATCGAAACAGTGCAAAATGGATACTCTATTTGGCCTCACGCCATCGCAAACCCGTTATCGCATTCTCTGAAAAGTACGTTGATGGCGGAGCTCTGGCCGCAGTATTTGCGGGGCCATCGGATATCGCAACGGAGACCAGTGACATCCTTAGTGTATGGAGGGAAACAGGCATCCCTGATACTGCCTGGGGTAAAACTGGCGATGTTTTTACAGTAAAAACCAACTTGCGAATTGCACGCTTTCTCAAACTGAAGATAGCCAGTGAGTCGCAACTTACACAAAATCTGGCCAAGGAAAGCCTAGCAAGAGATTGTGAAGTTAATGAACGATAACGTAAAACACCTGCTGAACCCGTCCCGCTGGAAAATCACTAGCCGATTGCTGTTCGTCTCGGCGATTCCTCTTGTCTTAGTAACATCAGTTCTCAGCGCTTATCACATTCAGGTTCAAGTCAATGCGGAAAACCAGCGCCTTTCGGAATACGGCAACAATCTCGCGCAAACCTCAGGGGTGATTGCCGAGCTTGCCTTAATTTCCGCCGACAAAGCTGCTCTGCAGCAACAGGCGCAAAATATACTCACACAGCCCGAAATTCATGGCGTTATATTTTATGACGAAGAGCTAAAACCACTCGCCTTCTATCCAAGCGAGGTTAATACCGATGTATTCTCAACCACTCTAACCGCAGGAGAACACAAGATTGACGGTGAGATACTTCGATACTTTGTCGCCGCCGTCAAACCATCGGTAATCGAAATTGCTGACCATCTGGAAACCTATGGACGCGAGCCCTCACCACTGATCGAAGACCAGGTGCTGGGGTGGGTAGCTGTCATCATCGATGAATCCAACTCCGCGGCAAGGCGTCAGTCTCTCGTTAGCAACGCATTAGTGATCGGAATTCTTGGGCTGCTCGGGGCCTACCTCATTGCACAGTTTTTTTCCGGCGGTATTGCCCGCCCGGTGAGATCGATAACAGGTGTAGTGGACAGTATTTCAGCTGGAGACTTAACCGCTAGAGTCCGCCCCTCCGACGGCGGAGAATTGGGCCGCTTACAAGCGGGCGTAAACCGGATGGCGGAGCTGATTGACGGCAACAGAGCCACACTTCACGGCAAAATTCGGCAAGCAACCGAGCGGCTCATTTTGACACTGCAGGAACTGGAGGAGCGCAATACGCAGCTCGAGCAAGCTACAGAGACTGCAGAAGCTGCAAATTTGGCGAAAGACGAGTTTCTCGCCCGTATGAGCCACGAGCTACGCACACCCATAACCTCCATCTCGGGGTTTATGCAGCTACTGACAGAAACGGATCTTGACGAGGAACAGTCCGAATACATAGAAATTGTCACCCAGGCCTCGCAAATTCTGTTGGGCACGATCAGCGATATTTTGGAGCTTTCGGAAATACAGCACTCGGAAATCGTGCTGAACAATGAAGAGTTTGAACTTGAAGCCGCGCTGGATAATATGATTTCTATGCACGAGTGGTCGGCTTTCGACAAAGGTATCGAGCTGATTATCGATATTGAAAGAGCCGTTCCAAGAAAAGTCAAAACCGACCAGCTCCGGCTAATGCAGATTTGCAACAACCTGGTATCGAACGCCGTTAAATTTACCTCCAGCGGTCAGGTGCTGGTATCCGTGCTGGCCCAGGACAAATCAGCTGGATATTTAACACTGGAATTTATTGTCAAGGACTCTGGAATCGGTATCGATAAAGAATATCTGGAGAATATTTTCGAGCCGTTTTATCAGGGCGACACCAGCATAAGACGCCGCTATGGGGGGACAGGACTGGGCTTGATGATCGCTAAATCTATGGTAGAAAAACTGGGCGGCGAACTTAAAATTGACAGCGTTGTTGGCGAGGGAACCGCAGTTTGCTTCATGCTAAGGGTTGAAGAGCCAAAGCAAGTACGCGATCAATCTCCGCCTGAGTTCTACGGCACTGCCTTGATCTACGACCCAAACCCCTGGTCACGGCGCTCCATCAGAAATCGTATACTGCGACTAAGCAGGGAGGTATACGTCGCGTCAGAGCGCGAGAAGCTTCTGGAAATCATCGCAAGCCATACAGGCCCACCCCTTTGCCTGGTGCTCAGTTTTAGTGCCCAGGAGTCAAATAGAGAGAGCGTCGAGGAGCTACTCGAATACGTTAAGGCTAGTTTCGCAGGACACCTTATTTTATTACTCAGCTGTCGAAATACCGGGCAAATTTTCAGCCTCGAAATGGCGTTACATTTTGAGTCGATTCGTCAGGTTCGGAAGCCCGTGCGCAACGAGAAGTTACACAGTTCCCTCGCAACTATTTTTGAGCGCACAGACTCCGCAGTTGACAGCAGCGCCTACGGACAGGAAAAGGTTTCAGCAGCTGCTGGCCAATTCAAGCAATCGAGGGCACTGCTCGCAGAAGACAACCGCCATAATAGACAATACATAGAGAAAATTTTGGTCCGTCATGGCTTTGAAGTGACGGCCGTGGGCGACGGAAGGCAGGCTTTTGACGCGCTAAAGATGGCTCACTATGATGTCATTATAGCCGATCTACACATGCCAGAAATGGATGGAATAGAGCTTGCCCAGGCGCTTCAGAGTCTCGATATTGCAACCAAAGGACCCATCATTTTGCTGACCGCAGATGTCGTGACCACACAATCTCAGCCGTTTTTCGACTCTGGTATTAAACATGTATTGCACAAGCCCTTTAAAGAAATAGAACTAGTAGGCATTTTGGGACTTGCGCTGAATAAGCCTGTAGACAGACAGTTCCCTCTGCGCGATGCCCAACCGACCCTCGACATTGATACTCAAGAATTGCAAACTGAGATCGATAGGCTCCTGGCTAAGATAGAAAACGAATTTGCACCGTTCGATGAGGCAGCCGTAATAAGGCTCACACACCAACTGAAAGGCTTATCCGGAATGGCGGCATCACAGATGATAGCTCATCGCTGCGCTCTTATTCACGGGGCTGCTGAGAGAGGAAATCTCTCTGAGCTGAAAGGTAAAGTAAGTGAACTTCAACTTTTAATTCACGGTACACCCAAAATGCCTGAGGATTAAGAAATATTCGGATAGGACGTGCAATTACAGGACAACTAAAAATGATAACTCTGTGCATGTTACCGGCCGCCTTCGGGCTGCGAAACCCAAGTCCGTTTTGCCTAAAAATTAAAATGGCTCTCATCCACCTAAATATCGATCTCGACATTGTCACAGTATCCGACCCCCGCAAAGCCCCCAAAGGGAAAATGCCGTGGTTGGTAGATGGGGTGGTGATACCCGATTCAGAGTTGATTATCGAGCACCTGGATAAGACAACCAACGGCGGCTTCTACGGCGACCTGAGTGCCCAGGAGATAGCGACGGGAACCGCCTTCACTCGTTTAGCCGAAGATCATCTTTACTGGATGATGGTCGCAGCACGCTGATTGGACGGGACGATGAGTGGTTCAAGGTCGTAAAGAAAGAGTGCAGAAGGAACTTAATGTTTACGGACGGAAAGTAGTCTGACGCACTTCTAATGGTAAAGCAGCTTTAGTTTGTGGTCTTAGCCTTGCTGGCGTTGTGTGTATGCCTGGAAAGCCGTTGATTCAATAGCGCTCTCCTGCGATAAGCAACGGCGCAACCTGAAAAGCTGATCTCGGCTACTTTGGGCCAAGCATGTTCTCGGGCCGCACAATCGCGTCGAATTGCTCTTGCGTTACAAAACCTAGCGCCACTGCCTCTTCGCGTAAGGTAGTGCCATTTTTATGCGCCGCTTTGGCGACGGTGGTAGCATTGTCGTAGCCGATGGTTGAGTTCAGTGCAGTGACCAGCATAAGCGACCGGTTCATCAGATCGCTGATATTGTCCTCCCGTGCCTCGATTCCTACCACGCACTTATCGGTAAAGCTGACACACATATCTGAGAGCAGCCTGATAGATTGCAACAAGTTATAAATAATTACGGGCTTAAACACATTCAGTTCCAAGTGGCCCTGACTACCCGCCACCGATATCGTAGTGTTGTTGCCCATCACCTGCGTGCAAACCATAGTCATTGCCTCGCACTGCGTGGGATTGACTTTCCCAGGCATAATCGAGGAGCCAGGTTCGTTTTCCGGCAGCGAAATCTCTCCCAATCCTGAGCGCGGTCCTGACCCGAGCAAACGAATATCATTGGCAATCTTAAACAAGCTGACGGCGGCGCTATTGAGTGCACCGTGGGCCTCCACCAAAGCATCTTTAGTCGCCAGGGCTTCAAATTTGTTGGGTGCGGTAATAAAGGGCATTCGTGTATACGCAGCGACCTCTTCCGCAAAAGTCTCTGCAAAGCCAGTGACGGTGTTCAGCCCGGTCCCCACCGCCGTACCGCCTTGCGCTAATTCATACAGCGCAGGGAGAACACTGCTTACGCGGCGAATAGTATTGTCGAGCATCGCCCTATAGCCGGAAAATTCCTGACCCAGCGTCAGCGGCGTGGCATCTTGCAAATGAGTCCGGCCTATTTTAATAATATGTTGAAAACTCTCTGTTTTATCATTGAGTGCATTGCGCAACATCTGCAGCGCCGGAAGAAGCGCATGACTGATTTCCTCGGCAGCTGCAATGTGCATAGCCGTTGGAAAGGTGTCATTGGACGACTGTGAGCGGTTGACGTGGTCATTGGGGTGTATTGGATCTTTAGATCCCACTACACCGCCCAGGAGTTGTATCGCACGATTGGATACCACTTCATTGGCATTCATGTTGGACTGAGTACCCGAGCCTGTCTGCCAAACGGATAAGGGGAAATGGTCGTTCAATTTTCCTTCGGCAACTTCCTGAGCTGCCTGCGCGATGGCATCAGAAAACTCAGATTCAATCGCCTCTAAACGAAAATTGGCAATGGCTGCACAGCGCTTGACGATACCCAACGCTCTAATCAACGGCGTGGGAAGGGTCTCCGTACCAATCGGAAAATTGATTAACGAACGCGCGGTCTGCGCACCATAGAGTTTTTCCGCCGGTACTTGCAGTGGGCCAAAGCTGTCGGATTCAGTACGCATTTCTTTCATAGGAAAAACTCCTTAATTTCCGGATAGCTACTTCTCAATCATCTCGTAATCAAAGCTAGTGAAATCTTCCAGAAAATACTCGTTAATGACTTTTCGAGCTGACGGTGTCCACAGTTCAGAGGCTTCGCGATTATTGTTGCTAGATCTTACCACCGGAAGTTTTTCGACCGAAAGTTGCAAACGCTCACAAATAACCGAGAAGTCTGAATCCAGGTCTTCGAATTTCCCCACCCTATCCACTTGCAGGCCTTTGCCGTGTGGAGCAATGAAGTCCACTTGTCTCAGCATAAGCTCGTTTTTAGCAAAGCTGTGAATAAATGTCTCAAAGCTAACATCACCCGTATAGAGGTGATGCCGTGGGTGCTCGGGGTTGGCCAGCAATTTTCGCTGCCGATAGAAATACCAGCTTTGCATTAGATCATACGGATTTCTGACAAAGGCGAATTTGAAATAGCTATCCCACATCCCGCTGGGAAGATCTCGCTGCAGCTTTAAACAAGTCGCGTGTTTATTAAATTTCCTGGTGATCGACGCGCCATAGGGCTTAAGGGCATTTTCAATACTGCTGGTGCCGGTTTTCGGCACTGCAAGGAAGATAAACCGATGAGATTCTGAAATCAGCATATTAACTGCGCCTACAAATTCTCTCGTCGAGTGATAACAGACTCCAGTTGGGAAATGTATCAACAGGCAAGTTAAGCACGACAGGGGAATAAATAAACCCCTCGTTCATCGGCCCGTTGGGGTCGCCAATGATGGTCGGCACCGTAGTGTCCTTCACTAGCAGCATGGTGGGAGCCTCGACCGAATCAACTTTTTCCCCGTCGACATACAGACTCAGCGTTGTTTTCTCCGGGCCGGAGAAAGAACTGGTGTGACGATAAAAAACTCCACTGATGACAATGCTGTGACAACTGTTCGCGTTTTTTATGCGTCCTGATAAATTTATATCACCAAAGTGAGCAGTAATCGTATCGCCTGTTCGACTCATATTCCAAGCGCCTTGCTGAGCCACTAATTGCCCCTGCCGCTCTTCAGATAACCCGACAGCGAAAGTATACCCACCGTAGCCAGGTGTTCGTTGAAAGCTCATGCCCGTCAGTATTCCATTCCCATTAGCATCGCCGGTAAAACGTGTTTTTACCCTGTGAACATC
>JBLGAR010000121.1:0-13911 GCA_047612385.1 Cryomorphaceae bacterium
ATCAGCCTTTGAGCAGCGTGAGGTTGAGAGGGATTTTGGGAATAGGTCCACTAGCAAATCCAATAACCAGATAACGCCCGTTCCAGGCCATACCTCTTATTGCAGGCTCAGCGTAATCTCCGCCCACAGGGTCATACACTACATCAACACCCTTGCCACCAGTTAACTCTTTGACAGTATCCTTCAAAGACACTTCGTTGTAGTTAATCACCTCATCGGCACCGAGTGATTTACACAGGTCGAGTTTTTCCTGAGAACTGGCCGCGGCAATCACTTTTGCGCCCATTAATTTCCCAAGCTCGATGGCTGTAGTTCCGACTCCACCGGCTGCGCCCAACACGAGCAGCGTTTCGCCTGCCTGCAAATTCGCACGCTGCTTTAGGGCATAGTAAGAGGTGAAATAAGTAATACTTATTCCCGCAGCCTGCTCGAAGCTCAAGCCCTTTGGCATCGGAAAAGCCGCATGCTCATTGACCGCAACCTGTTCACAAAAAGCTCCAGTAGAGCCCATGGAAATCACATCGTCGCCCACTTTAAATCGAGTCACCGAAGATCCGACCGCTGCTACCGTGCCCGAACATTCTCCGCCCGGGATAAACGGCATTTCTGGCTGTATTTGATATTTGCCCTGGATAATTAGGACATCCGGAAAGTTTAGACCCGCGGCCTTGACGTCGATAAGTACATCTTTGTCACCCACTTCTGGCGCAGGCCAATCATTTTGGAGTTCTAGCTTGTCAGGTAAACCGTGCTCTTTACATACCAGTGCTTTCATAAATATTATTCATCCAATGCAAATCGTTAAAAAATAAAAGTAGAACTTGAGTTGTTCTGACTTATAAAACGACTACGGCGCCCGAAGGCGCCGCAGTTTAATAACCTGTCAGGACACCGAAGACATCACGCGACTTCAAACAATCCTGCAGCGCCCATACCGCCGCCAACACACATGGTAACGACCACATACTTGACGCCACGACGCTTACCTTCGATCAAGGCGTGTCCAATCATGCGCGAACCACTCATGCCATAAGGGTGCCCCACTGAAATGGCACCGCCGTTAACGTTGAGCTTGTCGTTATCAATTCCCAACTTGTCGCGGCAGTAAATAACCTGAACAGCAAAGGCTTCATTGAGTTCCCACAGACCGATATCATCTATAGTCAGGCCGTTTGCCTTGAGCAGTTTGGGCACTGCAAACACAGGACCAATACCCATCTCGTCTGGCTCGCAACCAGCTACCGCAATACCGCGGTATATACCTAGAGGCTCAATACCTTCGCGCTCAGCAACTTTTGAATCCATCAACACCTGCGCAGAAGAACCATCGGATAACTGGGATGCGTTACCCGCTGTTATGGTGCCACCTTCGATGACCGTTTTAAGACCTGCCAGTTGCTCGGGCGTACTGGCACGTAGGCCTTCATCTCTTGAAACAGTCGCTTCAACTTCAGAGGCTTCACCGGTTTCTTTATTCCAAACAGTGCGCTTGCAAGTCACGTCAACCAATTCGTCGTCAAACTTTCCAGCTTCATAGGCAGCAGCAGTGCGCGCCTGTGACTGTGCACCCAACTCGTCCATCGCTTCGCGTGACACGCCGTAACGCTGACCAACAATTTCCGCTGTTTGCAGCATAGGGATGAAGATATTCGGTGCCATTGCCAGCAACTCTTCATCCACCATGCGGTGCAGATTCATGTGCTCATTCTGAACCAGGGAGATTGACTCTAGACCGCCGCCTATAGCGACGTCCTGGCCGTCGTGCATGATCTGCTTGGCCGCAGTTGCGACAGCCATCAAACCCGAGGAACACTGACGATCCAATGTCATGCCGGAGACAGTCACCGGCAGACCCGCTCGCAGTGCAATCTGGCGTGCAATGTTTGACCCTGTAGCGCCCTGCTGCAGCGCACTACCCATGATCACGTCTTCTATTCGAGCAGGATCAATACCGGCGCGCTTGACCGCTTCAGCTACTGACGCCGCACCCAAGCTGGCGCCGCCTAAGTTGTTGAATCCACCGCGATAGGCTTTTCCTATGGGAGTACGTGCTGTTGATACAATGACTGCTTCTTTCATTTTTGCTCTCCTTGATTGGGAACCTTTTCAAGGGCCCAAAAAATATCAAATGGTTTTAACTGAGGTCGATACCCAAACCCGCAGCGGCTTTTCCTGTGAATTTAACCGTCTGTTCAAAACCTGCCTGAGGAACAGCCTCGCCGTCAGGAGAGGTGATCGCGTCCCAGTTGGCCGCAATGCCCTCGGGTGTTTGATCTTCTGGCGCCAACCAGACTCCGTCAGTTTCTACGATCTTCGCTATCGAGTAAGCGCCTGCGCCAGCGGCCATAATGATGCGTGTCGGTGCGTCTTCGCTCACCAGATACAGTACTGCAGGTGTAACCGTTTCAGGTGTTAGCAAATCGAACGCCTTCTCAGGAATCAGTCCTTCTGTCATCCGTGTTCCCGCAGTCGGCGCCAATGCGTTCACTTTGATGTTGTACTTTGCGCCTTCTTGAACCAGCGTATTCATCATGCCGATAACGCCCATCTTGGCAGAACCGTAGTTAGTCTGACCAAAGTTTCCGTACAAACCACTAGAAGAAGTCGTCACTACAACTCGGCCGTAGCCCTGCTCACGCATAATATTCCAGCAGGCCTTGGTGCAGTTCACACTGCCCATTAAGTGAACGTCCAGAACCAGTTTAAAGTCGTCCAGCGAGCCCTTGGCAAAACTCTTATCGCGCAGAATACCGGCATTGTTGACCAGAATATCGACACGGCCCCAGGCATCCATCGCCTGCTTAACCATCGCTTCAACTTCTTCGTACTTGGCGACGTTTGCACCGTTGGCTATGGCTTCACCGCCCAGAGCTTCAATTTCGGCGACGACTGCAAGAGCCGAGTCACTGGAACCCCCTGAGCCATCTTTGGAGCCACCCAGATCATTGATCACTACTTTAGCACCGCGCTTCGCAAGCTCAATAGCGTGACTGCGACCCAAACCCTGGCCAGCGCCAGTAACAATGGCAACTTTACCGTCATAACGAATAGACATTAATGCGTCCTCTATAAATTGTCAGATTTAAAAAGTGTGTAAGATTAAACTCGGCTCAGCCGGTTATAACCATGGAAAGCCATTCGGCGATTAACGCCGGTGTTTCTTCGCCTTCAATCTCCACAGAAATAGCGTTGCTTATCAGAAAACGGTTGTCTCCTTTTTGCTCGACGCTTTTCACTTCAACATTGGCACGAACACGCTTGCCGGATTTTACAGGCGCTAAAAAGCGAACCTTGTCAAAGCCATAGTTTAGACCCATAACGGTGTTTTCAGGAACAATACCATTGCCTTCAACCATCTTGGCAAGCAAAGACAAAGTGAGAAAACCGTGAGCGATCGTTCCGCCAAAGGGCGTCGCGGCGGCTTTTTCAGCGTCTACGTGGATGAACTGGTGGTCTTCGGTGCAATCGGCGAAGGTGTTGATACGCTCCTGGGTCACTTCGATCCAATCGCCGGGCTCAAACTTGGTGCCCACTGCAGATGCCATTTCTTCCTTGGGAACAATTTTAACTGCCATGCTCGGTTTCCTCATTAGATGGGGGATAAAAAACGGATTTGAACATACAGTATGTATTTTTTACTTTCAAGTATTTATTCGCATGTCGTGGACCGTGATTCTTGCTCCATATTCAGCTGCAGCGTGGGAAAGCGGGGCAAAAAAAAACGAGGCAGCAACACCGCCCCGCTTCAGTTTCAGTACTCGCTTTCAGTACTTAAGGGCGTTTAACCGTCGCGAAAAGTCGCATTGGCCGTAGAAGATTCACCGTATTTTCTGAGTTCATGTCGCCCCACTACCATACGGTGCACCGCATCTGGGCCGTCTGCCAATCTGAGTGTTCGCTGGTTCATATACATTGTTGCAAGCGGCGTATCTTGTGAGATACCCAATGCGCCGAACATTTGAATCGCTTGATCAACAATCCGGATGGATATATTGGGAACGGCTGTCTTAATCATGGAAATCCAAATTCTGGCTTCCTTGGCATCGACATTATCCATCATCCAGGCCGTTTTCAGCGTGAGCAGACGAGCCTGTTCAATGTCCATTCTGGCATCGGCGATAATGTCGATGTTGCCGCCGAGTTTCGCCAGTGGCTTGCCGAAGGCAGTACGCGACAAAGAGCGTTCACACAGCAACTTCAACGCGGTCTCAGCTGCCCCAATGGCGCGCATGCAATGATGAATGCGACCTGGCCCGAGGCGGCCCTGGGAAATTTCGAAACCCCGACCAGGCCCAAGAATAATATTCTCCTTGGGTACCCGCACATTGGTATAGCGCTGGTGCATATGGCCGTGGGGCGCGTCGTCCATGGAAAATACGTTCATCGCGCGCAGGTTTTCAACTCCCGGGGTATCCATGGGCACCAATATTTGAGACTGCTGCACGTGCTTGGCTGCATCGGGGTCAGTTTTCACCATGACTATCATAATTTTGCATCGTGGATCGCCGGCACCCGATATATAGTGCTTCTCACCATTGATGACCCACTCGTCGCCTTCCAGAACCGCTTGAGTGCGAACATTTGTCGCATCCGACGAGGCAACGTCGGGCTCAGTCATAGCAAAAGCTGAGCGGATTTCGCCGTTCAAGAGTGGCTCTAGCCACTCTTTCTTCTGGGCTTCGGTGCCGTACTTATGCAGTACTTCCATGTTGCCGGTGTCCGGTGCAGCGCAATTGAACACCTCAGCCGCAAGATGAGATTTGCCCATCTCTTCGGCCAGGTAGGCATACTCAACCGTAGTCAGACCGGAGCCACTGGTGCCGCCGGTCAGGAAAAAGTTCCAAAGCCCTTTGGCTTTAGCCTTGGTCTTGAGGCCCTCTCTAATTTCTGTTTGTCGATCCGTATACTGCCAGCGATCACCAACGGCAACCTCCGCATAATATTCATGATCAACCGGGAGAACTTCGTCTTCTATGAACCGTTTCACTTCCGCAAGTAGTGGTTTTACGTTTTCGCTAATGCCTAAATCCATTCTTCTGTTCCTATTTTAAGTTTACAATTTGTTAGCTGGCGCTTTCGTTCAGTTGTGCCAGCAGCTGCGCCGAGTAGTACGCTTTTAGTTCTCGTTTAAAAATCTTCCCTGAGGCAATACGCGGCAGCTGTTCGTCCCTAAACCAGATATGTGCCGGTATCTTGAAAGCCGCAATATGCTCGCATAGAAATTCTCTCAACGCATCATCGGTCACAGAACAGCCTTCTTTGAGTACAACAGCGGCGCCAACGATTTCACCTAAGCGCTCGTCCGGAAGACCAAACACCGCAACTTCTTCCACATCTGAATGCTTATAGATTCCGGCTTCTACTTCGATACAACTAATATTCTCGCCGCCACGTATGATAATTTCTTTGATCCGGTCGACTATATACAGAAATCCATCCTCATCGAGGTAAGCGACATCTCCGGTATGAAACCATCCGTCGACAAAGGCCTCGGCTGTTGCCTCCGGCTTGTTCCAATAACCCAATACGTTTGCCGGGGACTTAATGCACAGCTCGCCACGTTCACCCGCAGGCAAAGTCGCGCCATCCTCACCAATCACTTTAAAATCGGTGACCGCTGGAACCGCTCTGCCGGTACTGCCCGGATTGGAGATATAAAAAGCGCCATTGTTGAGTGCGCCCAGAGCATTGGTCTCAGTCAGGCCATAGCCGATACCAGGGGCTGATTTTTTGAACGTAGATGCCAATTTCTCTACTTGATCCGGAGGTCTCGCAGCACCGCCTGAATAAATATCAACCAAAGAAGAGACATCTCTGTCGGAGGTCATCGCAGCGGCCTGCAACTCGGCAGACATCGTCGGAACACCATTGAAATACGTGACACGCTCTTGCTCGATCAAGCGCAGAGCTTCCTCGGTGTCCCACTTGTACATTATAACCAGCTTGCGACCGACAATAAGCGACAACAGGAACGCCGAGTGACTACCCGTGCAATGAAAAAGTGGAATAGTCAGTAAAGCGGATGCTGGGTACTGCTTGGTATCACTGTCTTTGGTCCTATCGGCAAGCATCTTCGCGGAAAGCCCACTGAGCATCCAACTGTAAAGCGCGCTCAGGATACCGCGATGAGAAGACAATGCTCCCTTGGGGTGGCCGGTGGAACCGGAGGTGTACATGATGGTGGCATGATCATCCGGTGCCAATTCGATCTGGGGCATACTCGCGCCCTTGTACTGCTCCAGCAAACTCGCAAAGGGCGTATGTGCAATATCCAGCCCTTCGCAATCGTCTATCGAGATAATTTTAAGCCCATACTTTTGAGCAATCGGTAGCAGACTTTTGATCCGCGCACGATCTGCCACTACGACCTTCGCCCCGCTGTCTTCAAACCCGTAATCGAGTTCTTCGCTGGTCCACCAGGAATTCATCGGCACAGCAACAGCCCCCGCTGAGGTTGCGCCAATAAAAGCCATCAACCACTGCGGACTGTTGCGCGCCAAAACAGCGACACGATCGCCCTTTTGAACCGAGTAACGATCCAACAGAGCCGCCGCAATTTCAGCGCTGTGCTGATAACCCTGAGCAAAGGTATAACGCTCGTCCTGGTAGACGGCAAAATCCTTGTCGGCATGCGAGAGCATAATTTTGTAGTATTCGCCCAAATGCTTTGGCATTTTCGCATAGTTGCGGTAGCTCACACCCCCGACCTCAACGTCTTCTAATTCGAAAGCGCCGCCGGGCGCAGTCATCTGACTAATCGTATCTTCAAGCTGCTTCAGTACCGGATTCATTATTATATTATCGCCTCCATAATCTAAGTACTGGCCATTAATAACCACCCAGTTGCGCAAAGCGATCCAGGTGATAATTATAATCACCGAAACTATGCTGGGCGACGCGGGCGCGTTTAATAAAGAAACCGATTTCGTGCTCGTCCGTCATGCCGATACCACCGTGCATTTGAACGGCCTCATTGGTGGCTCGCTGCGCAATCTCGCTCATCTTGGCCTTGGCTGCACTGGCAATCCTGGGCAGTTGTTCGTCGTTATCGTCGATGGCTTGCAGTGCTTTCAACACAATAGAACGCCCAAGCTCTAATTCGGAAAATAACTCAGCGGCACGGTGCTGCAACCCCTGAAAAGAACCGATGACCTGACCAAACTGCTTGCGTTCTTTCAGGTAGGCCACTGTGCGCTCGAATGCTTCACTAGACAAGCCCAAAAGCTCCGATGCCAGACCAATGTTGGCGATATCCAAAGAACGACTAAGCCCGGCCCAGGCTTCACCTGGGCGTCCAAGCAAACTGTCAGCGGAAACGCTGACGTTTTCGAAAGACACGGCGCCAGCACTGCGGGAGTCAACTAACATGCGACGGTCAACGGCAACCCCAGCTGAGTTCGCATCCACTGCGAACGCACTCAACCCCGCTTGGTCACCCGCGTTACCCGCAGTGCGAGCAATTACGACAAAACTGTCAGCCGCACCGGCGTCTAACACCAAAACTTTTGTGCCATTTAAAAGATAGTTGTCACCGTCAAGTTTGGCAGTCATCGCCGTTTGCTCGGGCGCATGATGCTGACCTTCTTGCAGAGCCATTGAAACTATGGAGTCTCCCGCCGCAATAGCCGGTAACAGAGTCTCTTTTTGCGCGGGACTACCCAGCTCAAGAATAAGTGAAGCTGCAACTAAGACTGTCGACTCTAAGGGCGAAGAACTTAGATTACGACCCACTTGCTCCAGCACCAGACCCAGGCCCGTGTAGCCGTATCCCAATCCGCCAAATTCCTCGGGAATAGCTATTCCTGCCCAGCCCATCTCAGCCATTTCTTTCCATACAGCGGTGTCAAAACCCAGCTCACTATTGCTGTCGCGCAGTTCACGCAAATGGGAGACCGTTGCATTTTGCGACAGAAAACCCGCCGCTGATTCCTTGAGCATTGCCTGCTCTTCATTTAAAACCAATGCCATTTTTTCAATTCCTGTTTGTTTGACGAACTTATGCGTCGGGAAGACCCAGAACACGTTTCGAAATAATATTTAGCTGCACTTCGCTCGTGCCCCCTTCGATGGAGTTGCCCTTGGAGCGCAACCAATCTCTGGAAAGCTTACCGTCATTGTAAACATCGCCTTCCCAACCCAGACCACTTTCACCGGCGACAGCCATATTCAGCTCATTGCGGCGCTTGTTAAGTTCGGTTCCATAATATTTAAAGATGGAAGACGCGGCGCCCAAACCCTTGCCGGCTTTGGCTTCATCGCCGACGCGAGCCATAGTCGCACCGAAGGAGAACGTGTCGAGATCATACTGAGCGATATTTTGCCGCAGAACCGAGTTGGCCAATCTTCCGGAGGCGTCGGTGCCCATGACTTCGCTAGCCTGTACACCCAGAGATTTCGAAGGGGCTGAGCCAAAACCCGAAATCATTTCTCGCTCATGGGTCAATAGGTACTTAGCAATCGTCCAGCCTTTGCCCTCTTCACCCATCAAATTTTTCTTCAGAACTTTCACATCGTCGAAAAAGGTCTCGCAGAACGGGGATGAACCGCTGATTAGCTTGATGAGGCGCACTGTGACGCCAGGGGTTTGCATATCAAACAACACGAAGCTGATACCTTCATGCTTCGTCCCAGAATTGTCCGTGCGAACCAAGCAGAATATCCAGTCGGCTTTGTCAGCATAGGATGTCCAGACTTTTTGGCCGTTGACAATATAGTGATCGCCCTTATCCTCGGCTTTGGTTTGTAAACTTGCCAGATCAGAGCCTGCACCGGGCTCAGAGTAGCCCTGACACCAGCGAATTTCACCGAGCGCTATTTTCGGTAGGTGTTCCTGTTTTTGCTCTTGGGTACCAAATTGCAACAATGCTGGTCCAAGCATGGAAATACCAAAGCTGCTCAGGGCCATTCGGGCACTGATGCGGCGCATTTCCTCGGACAATACTTTGCATTCTTCCTTGCTGAGCCCACCGCCACCATACTCTGCTGGCCAATGGGGGACGGTCCAACCTTTCGAAGCCATTCGGTCACACCACAACTTTTGATCGGGGTGGTCGATTTCCGGCTCACGGCCACCGGTGTAGATACCTTCCAATAGGTCTTTGACGGGAACGCGCATGGATTGCGGACAATTTTCGTCCAGCCAGGTTCGCGTTTCCTGACGGAACTGCTCTAAGTCACTCACGGGATTACCTCTTTTTCATGGTTTGACCTGGGCCGGGACTGCAGCCACGTCGGTCAGTGGTTATTGGTGTAGCCGGTAACAATACGATCACCGGATTAGCTCAAAATCGGAATTTGAACATACAGTATGTTTTATCTACGTTCAAGTATCTCAGTTAGCAACAGAGAAAACGTCGGGCAAAAAAAAGCCCCGCAATAGCGAGGCTTTCGTACAAACAATTTGATACTAAAAGTTAAGCCTGGCATCAAATCCGTAAGTGGCGGGCTGACCAAAGTAGCTGATGGTCCACAGACCAAATGGGATCGTGTTCTGGCGGTACTCTTCATCGGTGATGTTCTTACCCCACAAGGAGAACTGCAGGGAACTATGAGAACCTACTGACACTTCGCTCAATATCAAACTGGCATTGAGTATATCGTAGCTGTCAATCATGCTGGTCGCGTTTTGGTCAGGGTTAATATAGGGCACATAATCGTCGTTGTAGCTCCAATCTACGTGCAGATCAAGATCGCCAAAGCCCACATTGCCCAGCGCCCAGTCCAGGGCAACGCTAAGCGTGTTTTCAGGCGCATAAGGGATATCTTTGGCATCTTTTACATCAACACCGTTTTCGATGAACTCATCGTACTCTACATCGAGATAACCGTAGTTCGCAGAAAGTACCACAGATTCTGCCAACTGCCAGACCAGTTCAAGTTCCAGGCCCTGGAATGTGGCCTCACCGACATTGTCTACGTTTGATGCCGCAGCACCGGCGCCTTCAAGGAACACAGACACTTGCAAGTCTGAGATATCGTTGTAAAACACGGAGGCGTTCAACTGAACTTTGTCATCGGCAAATCGCGACTTGATGCCCGCCTCGAAGGACATCACTTCCTCTGCATCGTACCCCTCTCGGAATGCATCTGCGGTCGGTGCCTCCCCGTTGAAGCCGCCTGATTTCCAACCCTGTGACACTTTTCCGTAGACGTTTACATCATCCGCGAGGTCGTATGCCAGAATAAGCGAGCCTGAGGTATTGTCCCAGGAGTCGGAATCCTCTACATCGAATGTAAAACCCGATCCCGAAGCATTGGGGTGCGTAATGTATTGATCTTTGTCCTCTTCGGTATATCGCAAACCAACTGTCACTGAGAGCCGCTCCATTGAAGGAGGCCGCCATTCGGCCTGCCCGTACAACGCAATAGATTCACTGTCTATCCCATACTCGTTATCGTCTGTGGGGCTGCCAAACAGACCAAAGAACGAGATCGGGTTGAACACGTCGGCTTCCTCTTCGAAATAGTACAGACCGACTACGTAGTTCACATTGTCAGTGGTACCCACCAGCTGGAATTCCTGGCTAAACTGCTCGTAGTCGATGTCACGACCGGACGTAAATAAATTCATTGGCGAGCCATCGATGTCAAGCCTGTCCTCCCAATCCAGCTCTCTCAGCGAGGTGATCGATTTGAGCTGCACGTCTCCCAAAGCTCCCCAACTTCCTGCGTCATAATCGAGAAACAGTGCATGACCATCCGTTTTAGAGTTTTCAAACTGGGAAAAGTCGTTACTGACGGCACTGGTATTGTCGCTGTCAGAGGTGGTGTATAGATCTAAAAGTGGCGCTAAAAATCCGACACCGAAGCCTTCAAATACCGCAGCGTTTACATCGGTGAGCTGTCCTTTCGACGGCTGTTGTTTTCTTTCGCTGTGGTCATAGACATAGCGAGCACGGAACGAGTCACTGAAATCTGCCACGATATCGGCTCGCCATACTTCACTATCGAGATTGCTAAACTCGTTGCTGGAACGAGCGTTTACGAAAGGATTCTGGCCGCCGGTGGGATCTGAATCAATATTATCGTAAAAGCCATCTCGCTCCGCCTTAAAATAGGCCGCGCTGGCTCTGAACATGCCCACAGCACCGGTATCGATGCGAAGCTTGCCCTGGGTGTAACCTTCATTGCCCACCGACACATCTACCTGACCGCCAAACTCTTCTCCAGGCAACCGCGTAATCATGTTGATAGCGCCGCCCACCGTGTTCTTTCCGTAAAGAGTACCCTGGGGGCCACGCAACACTTCCACTCGCTCAAGTTCTGCTATATCGAAGATGCCGCCCAAGTTCTTACCCAGGAACACACCGTCCAAGTACAAGCCAACCACAGGCTCCCACGTTATTGCCGGGTTAATTGTTGAGGCACCACGAATCGCAATCGTCGCGCCAGTACCGCCGCCTGGGGACGGTGCAATCTGCACATTGGGAGCAAACTGGGCCAAATCCTGAACGTCTGAAATACGACGGGCATCTATATCCGCTTTATTAAAAACCGTAATAGCGATAGGAGTATCTTGCAAAGACTGTTCACGCTTTTGAGCCGTAACAAGTACTTCCTCCAACGCAGCCGCAACATTGGTCGTTACCAGACCTGAAGCCAGCAGCACCGCTACAGGCAAACTTTTACGGGTAAAAGTTTTGTTCATCGGTATTTCTCCATAGAATTATCTGCATGCCGATAAGCGCTGTGAGCAACGGCTTTCGACTATTTTTCAGAGTCGCCAATATACTAGAACCTTCCGCCTCAGCTTTGCGACTTATTACCTGAAGCACCGTTTTATAAAATAAATATACTTAAATATCAATAACTTATATTAATACAAGCCTCTGAAGACCTCTGTTAGGCACAATCAGTCAAATTAGTTGAACTAGTCGCTCCCAATCATTGGTCAATTTACGAGACCTTTGCCGCGACAATATGCCACATCTCGCCAACAAAGCACTCAGATACAATAAAGCTCCTTTTTATACCCGCATAACATGGAGTTTTTCGTGCTTAAAGCATCAGCTGCATTAGCTTTGGCGACCTCTTTTATCGCCTCTGGCACACTGGCCGAACACCTCGAAGAATTGGTGGTGACCGGGTCACACGACACCCGCACTATCGATGTTAACTCGGCCCTGATTATTTCGGCCGACGCGGCGCAATTGCTAAGACAAGCTCCGGGCGCAAACGTCAATGGCAACGGCCCCCTCACGGGTATTGTCCAATACCGAGGTATGTACGGATCACGGATTGCCACAGAGATGGATGGTCGGCAAATTGCTCCAGCCGGTCCGAATTGGATGGACCCACCGCTGTCATATGCGGCGGCCGGACAGCTGGAATCCGTTGAGCTATATCGCGGGATAGCTCCCGTCAGTGTTGCTCAAGAATCCATTGGCGGTGCTATAACCGTAAAAACCAATCGAGGCACCTATACCGAAAGCGGAGATTTCACTCTCAGTGGCCAGCTACTGGGCAACGCACAATCGGCGAACTCCGGCAGTCATTTGAACGCTGCACTTTACGCTGCCAATAAAAATCACAGAATCAAGATTGCCGCAATGACCGAGGCCGGAGATGACGCTGAGTTCTCCGATGGCGGTATTACCCCAAGTGAATACCAGCGCCAGCGCTATGACCTGGGCTATGGCTATCAAAACGCAGGGCACTCCCTTCAAGTGGATTACAGCAATAGCGATACCGGTGAAACTGGAACGCCGGCACTGCCCATGGACATCGACTTTATCGAAGGCGACCTCTACAGCCTCAGTTACACATTTGCCGCATCAAGCGACTTAACGATTGCAGCGAAAGTCTACGGTGCCGACCTGGAACACGGCATGAGCAATTTCCATTTGCGCGACGCACCCGCTGCGACAATGCGGCGCCGCAACATTGCCAACACCGACAATGCCGGCATCAAGCTAAAAACCACCTGGCAAGACGGCCAGGGGCAATGGGTATTTGGCATCGACAGCTTTCACGCTGAGCACGATTCGGACATAGACAACCCCAACAACCCGATGTTCTTTGTCACCAATTTCAATAGCGCAAAACGCGATGTGACGGGAGTATTTGTAGAACGAGAGCATCATTTTTCAGATCACTGGCGAGGCGAGTTTGGTGCACGCTACAACCGCGCTGAGATGAATTCCGCAGAAGTCGATGGAGCACCTGCGCGCACAATGCCACCGGCACAGGCGCTGCGCGATGCCTTTAACAATGCGGATCGAAGTCAGACTGACAACAATACCGATTGGGTCGCAAAACTCTGGTACAGCGCGAGCGAGTCAACAAGCTGGTATGCAGGAGCTGCACAAAAACATCGCTCACCCTCTTTCCAGGAACGCTATCTTTGGCTACCGCTACAAGCCACCGCAGGCTTGGCAGATGGCTTTACTTATACCGGTAACATCGAGCTTGACCCCGAAGTATCGCGCCAAATAGAGGCGGGGTTCGATTATAGCGTTAGTAATCTGAAAATATCCCCTCGTATTTACTATCACAAAGTGGGTGACTATATTCAGGGTACGCCCAGCGAGCTGGCACCGGCATTAATGTTTGTACGAATGATGAATGCCAACAATGGGACGAACAATCCAGACCCTCTGCAGTTTAACAATGTAGAAGCAGAAATTTACGGCATGGACCTGGACTGGGCCTGGCAGCTCAATAGCGACTGGTCGCTCTCTGGCATCGTTAACTACGTGCGAGGAAAGCGCGATGATATCGACGACAACCTGTATCGCATTGCCCCTCCAAACACCAGCGTCAGTCTCAACTATACAAACAGCCGTTGGACGGCAAGCGCTGAATCAGTAGTGTATGCCAAGCAGGACAATGTGAGTGAAACCAATGCTGAACAAGAAACGGCGGGCTACGGAACGCTTAACCTTAGAAGCACCTGGCAAGCAAGTGACGCAC
>JBLGAR010000122.1:0-13710 GCA_047612385.1 Cryomorphaceae bacterium
ACAGCATACAATTGTCCGGATAACGCTCAACCGTATCTTCAAACATCGCGCCCAGTGAGACCAGGTCATCATCGTCTGGCATTTTAAGGGGAAGTGACGGTGCTATTTTTCGAAACTCATTCAGTACACGAAGGGTTTCTCGGGATTTGGCCAGCAGTGACATACAAATAATCCATTAATACGATTAAAAGGCATTGCCGTTTTGCCTCACCTGATTTTAAATCTATGCTCGATATCACGACAATTTGGCAGCTCGGTTTATAATGGCATTGATAGTGCAATTATGGAATCCTTCTTGTGCCTACATCACCTATGTCGCACTTCCGGGCTCGGAGACCAGTGCGTTTGAAGGTAGCCGGAAAGACGCAATGTACAAAAAGAGCTGTATTTGTAAGAATTGCGCTATACGAATAATGACAATCACTCAGTAGGAAAATTCGCTACCCCATGATCAGCTCCTACAGGTATCTTTCGGCCCCAAAGATTATTGTTTTCCCAATGGCGATGTGTCTTATTGTGACGTCACAATCCTTGTTCGGCGCCCCCGTTAGCCATGAACGACTCATAGCCGCTCCTCGACAAGCCAGTGACTGGTTAGCACATGGCCGCGACCCTAGCGAGACACGATTTAGCCCACTGGAACAAATTACTTCGGAGAACATCTCTGATTTGGGTCTGACATGGAGCTATGACTTCGCTGACACACGTGGGCTGGAAGGCACACCACTCGTCGCCGATGGAGTCATGTATGTCACTGGAAACTGGAGTGTGGTGCATGCACTGAACGCTGTTTCAGGTGAGCAGTTATGGACTTATGACCCTGGGGTCAATCGCCAACGTGCCAACGCCTTTTGCTGTGGTGTCGTCAATCGCGGGGTCGCGCTGTGGGAAGACCAGGTGCTCGTCGCAACACTGGATGGCTATTTGATCTCCCTGGACAGCAGTAGCGGCAAGGAAATATGGCGTACGCTAACTATCGACCACAGCCAAAACTACTCTATAAGCGGCGCTCCGCGAGTCGCAAACGGCGTCGTCATTATCGGCAATGCAGGGTCAGAGTATGGCGTGCGTGGCTATGTGGGCGGCTATGCAGCGGCTACCGGCGAGGCGCTGTGGCGCTTTTACACCGTGCCGGGAGATCCCTCCGAAGGGTTTGAATCACCCGTCATGGAGATGGCCGCCGAGACCTGGAATGGCCAGTGGTGGACGATGGGAGGCGGTGGGACAGTGTGGGATTCCATTAGTTATGATCCAGAACTCGACCTCGTCTATATCGGCGTGGGTAATGGTGGCCCTCACAATCGCGAAATGCGCAGCCCGGGTGGCGGGGACAACTTGTTTGTTGCTTCAGTGGTGGCACTGCGTCCGGCTACCGGGGAGTACGTCTGGCACTACCAGCAAAACCCCGGAGAAACGTGGGACTACACCGCATCGCAACAAATGGTTCTTGCGGATATTGTGTGGCAGGGACAACCGCGCAAGGTCTTAATGCAAGCACCTAAAAACGGTTTCTTCTTCATCATCGACAGAACCAACGGCAAGCTCCTGTCAGCCGAGCCTTTTGTGCCCGTAAACTGGGCAAGCCACTACGACCTCGAATCCGGCAGGCCCGTAGAGTTGCCAGAAGCGAGGTATATTGATGAGCCTTTTATGCTAAGACCCAGCGGGCTGGGCGGACACAACTGGCACTCAATGTCCTACAGCAAGAGCACGGGGTTGATGTACATCCCAGCAATGGACTTTGCAGCTCCCATGGAACAGGAGGACGAGTACAGCTGGTTTAACGATCAGTGGAATCTGGGTTACAAAGTAGAGCCCTCCCCCTTTGGAAAGCTGATTACACAAGCGATTATCCGGGGAATGGCAGACAATTATTTGCTGGCATGGGATCCACTGAGCCAAAAAGAAGTTTGGAGATCACCCAACCCGGACATGGGCGGTGGAGGAGTTTTGTCAACTGCCGGAAACCTGGTTTTCCAAGGCACTACCGACAATCGTTTTAGAGCTTATAGCGCCATCCAGGGACGAAAACTCTGGGAGTTTGATACGCAGCACGGCATTGTAGCAGCCCCGATTAGCTACGCCGTTAACGGCCGGCAATACGTTTCGGTTATGGCGGGCCAGGGCGGTGGCTACAGCATGATGGCCGGGCTTGAAAAAATACCCGCCACCCCCATCCGGCGGATACTCACTTTTAGTTTGGAAGGAGACAGCACGCTGCCGGCGTTTGAACTAGACTCCAGTCGCCCCGCCCCGCCCAAAACGAATGCAAATAAAAAGCAGCTAGAAAATGGTGGCTTGGCTTACATGCGGTTTTGCGCTCGCTGTCACGGTGCAGGCGTCCTGTCAGATCGCAGCGTTCCTGACCTACGCAAACTCGATCCACTACGGTATGACAACTTTGATCGGGTGGTCCTCGGGGGTGCTCTGGTAGACATTGGCATGCCGCGATTTGACGACGTGCTAACCCCCAAGCAAAGTAGTGAGATCAAAGCGTACGTGTTGCATCAGGCAAAGGATCAATGGGAACTGGAACACTCTAACGCACGGTGGCTGGGTGTTCAAAAATGGTTTGCAGAGAAGCTCGCGGTGATATTGCTGTGGTTAGCGGGCTAACCACAGCAATAAGAAAGCCCCACGATAGCAATTTACCTGAGCAACCATCGTTAAACGCTAACTGCTGCTGTCCTCGTCAATTTGCGCCTTAACATGCCGCAGCCTCTCACGGTACTTATCTCTGGCCATCTCCTGCATATCTTCAACAGCATCACTTTCGTCAACAATCTCCCGACCCAGCAGCGTCTCGATCGCATCTTCCAGAGTTACAATACCAGCGGTTTGTCCAAACTCGTCTTCCACAAGACACAACTGCACATGACTTTTGATAAGGAGATCCAACAGGTTTTGCACGGGCAACGTTTCGGAGACCCGAGTAATTTCGCGGGCAATGTTGCGAATGGGTTCCGCGCCCTGCCCTTGTCGTTCCGCTTCATATAAGTCTACCCGGATAACTTTACCGGTTATATTATCGCTATCGCCAGCATAGATCGGGATACGGGTGAATTGACGTGTTTGCGGATGATCAAGGGCCTCTTTGACCGACAGACTCTCATCGAGCATGTGCACAACCGTACGTGGTGTCAGAATTTTTCCCGTCTTAACTTCGCGAAGACCCAACAAATTTTCCAAATACTCGCTCTCACGCGAAACAAGAACCCCGCCTTTGTGACCCAGTGACGCCAGCGCAATAATCTCTTCACGCGTAACCTCGTCGTTCTTACCGTCACTAAAGAGCTTGGTGAGGCGAGTAGACATCCAGACCAGTGGATAGACCAGCCGCACCAGCCAGACAATAACGAAAGCAGAAGGCACCGCAAGGCGACGCCAGAAAGTCGCACCCAATGTCTTGGGAATTATCTCTGAGAAAAAAAGAATAATCAGAGTTAGCAGAACGGCAATTAACGTTTCCCACTGTGCTCCAAAGACCTTCATAGCCTGGGAACCGACGCCAGCTGCCCCCATAGTGTGGGCAAAAGTGTTGAGGATGAGAATACTGGATAACGACTCATCAATCTGATCTTTCACCCGTTTGACCCGCTTCCCGGCCTTGGGTTGTTCGACGATGAGACTTTCAAGATAGCTTGGCCGGATGGATAGCAGCACCGCTTCAAGAATAGAGCATAAAAAGGAAACACCAATGGCAATAGAGAGGTAAATGAACAGCAATGTCATGTAAGCAATCTATCCCGGTAGGCAAGCAAATCTCCACGCCATTGTAGTCGGCGAGGAAGACCTTAACCAGCACTGTTGGATCGAGCTAGCACACCCAATGGAAATACCTTACTTTGCCGCCATAAGGGAGCCCCCGTGTTGTGTGACACTATTCAGATATCCCTCACATTGAACTTCGGATAGCTGCCGAGTTCGCACATCACTGCATAGCGCTGACAGGCACAAATATTTGCCCCTTTGGCACAGCGCAATCGCTGTAAAAAAAGCGTGCACTCACCGGGATTAAGACTATAGTTGGCCAAATTATTCCAGTTGCCGTAAAGACTGTTTGAGCACAGACTCCCCCCATTGTTTTAGAGCGTTATTGACCGAATCGGTCACACCCTTCTTTGCACGTGTTACTCCAGGGGTCTCTCGGTGAGTATGGACATAGAACTGCCAATTTCAATCCTCCAACAGCCGGATGATACGACCTGCGGTCCAACTTGCTTACAAGCGGTGTACAATTATTATGGCGACAAAACCACACTGGACGAAGTGATAGAAAGTGCCCACGCATTTTCTCAGGGCGGTGGAACACTCGCAGTATTCCTGGCTTGCGATGCCCTACGCCGTGGTTATCAAGCCACTATTTACACCTATAACCTACAGGTATTCGACCCGAGCTGGTTTGCCTCACAAGATATCGACATTGCTGGACGGTTGGCCCGGCAGGCGGAAGTAAAGCAGGACAACAAGCTGCAGCATGCGACCCATGGTTATATTGAGTTTTTGAAGCTCGGTGGAAAGCTGCTCTACGTTGACCTGACCGCACATTTACTGCGCGGAATCATTCGTCAGCGCCTGCCAGTGCTCACCGGCCTCAGTTCAACCTACCTCTACAATGAGAGGCGGGTCTACGGGGAGTTCGACACGCCGGATGATATTCGCGGTTTTCCCGGTGGGCACTTTGTCATAATCAGTGGGTATCATCGCGATAAGCGCACAGTGCTGATTAATGACCCGTTCGAACCAAACCCGCTATCCGATTCACTAACCTATGCTATCAATATCGATCGCGTCATCTGCTCCGTACTCCTGGGGGTGTTGACCCAAGATGCCAACCTGCTGGTAATTCAACCTTCCCCGGAGCGAAAACATCCGTGAACATTCTTGTCGTAGTCAACAGCCCAAGTAACTGGCCCCTCGATATACCAGGTGTGAAAGTGGTTGCGGCGCGCGCATACCTGACAGACCCGGAGTATTCCGACGGCAGCAAAACCCGTGTTTTCAACCTCTGCCGGAGCTATAGCTACCAGCGCACAGGCTATTATGTGTCGTTGCTCGCAGCGGCCCGCGGCCACAAACCAATGCCGGATATCAATACCATTCAGGATCTGAAATCTACTTATGCTATAAAGAACCTGCCAGAAGACCTTCAGCAACTGGTAGAGAAAAAACTGGCACACCTGCAATCGGACGAGTTCACCCTAAGCATCTATTTTGGCAGGAATATTGCCCGGCACTACGACAGCCTCAGCCTGCGCCTTTTTAATATTTTTCAGGCGCCACTGCTACAGGCCAGATTTTCCCGGCGAAAAAACTGGCAACTGGAGTCGATTCGCACCATCCCAACTAACAGGATTCCGCCTGGCCACGGAGAATTTATTATTGAAGCTGCCACAACGTATTTGTCCGGCCGCAAACCGCGCATGCACAAAAAGAAGGTCTCCCGTTTCGATCTGGCTATTCTGCACGACCCCGATGAAATAGAGCCACCGTCTAACCCAAAAGCCCTGGCGAAGTTTCAAAAGGCGGCAGAGTCGGTCGGACTAGGCTGCGAGCTCATCACCAGGCATGACATGAGTCGGATCGCGGAGTTTGATGGACTGTTCTTGCGGGAAACAACCTCAGTAAATCATCACACGTTTCAACTGGCTCAACGTGCGGTCGCAGAGGGGCTGGTGGTCATGGATGACCCGAACTCAATCCTGAAATGCACCAACAAGGTCTACCTCGCCGAGCTGATGGCTCGTCATAATATCCCGATTCCCAAAACCCTGATCGTGCACCGACGCAATATCGGAGTGATTGAGCAGGAACTCGCCCTGCCCTGTATTCTGAAAAAGCCGGACAGTGCCTTTTCCATTGGGGTCAGCAAAGTTGAGACTCGTGAAGACTTGCTTGCCACGGTGCAGCCATTACTGGATGACTCGGACCTAGTCGTAGCGCAGGAGTACTTGCCGACCAGTTTTGACTGGCGGATAGGGATTTGTGACCGGCGCCCGCTGTTCGCCTGCCGCTACCATATGGCCAAGCAGCACTGGCAGATCGTCAAGCGCGACGCGCAGGGAAACCTGACCGGTGAGGGCAATTCCGATACGCTGGCCATCGGCGAGGCGCCGGACGAGGTAGTGAGTATTGCTTTGAAGGCGGCGAACTTGATCGGCGATGGTCTTTACGGGGTCGACATGAAACAGGTTGGCCAGAAGTTCTATTTGATCGAGATTAACGATAATCCAAATATTGATGCCGGCATCGAGGACCTGGTGCTAAAAGACGCGTTGTATCGCGAGATTATGGGCGTTTTCATCAAGCGCATTGAAGCTAGGAAGCTGGGCAGCACAGCCCACTAAAATGAAGACACCATTGTCCCTGTTTGCGGCGTACGGCATCGAGATCGAGTACATGATCGTCAACCGGCATAGCCTGAATGTCATGCCTGTTGCCGACAGGCTTATGCAGAAGGTCGCCGGCCAGATTGTCAACGAGGTCGAACAGGGAAAGATCGCCTGGTCCAACGAACTCGTCATGCATGTCATTGAATTGAAGACCAACGGCCCAACGGCGGAGCTTGAGACCCTGCCAGCCCTTTTCTTGGAAAACATCCGGCATATAAATACGCTGCTCGACGACATGGATGCTTGCCTGATGCCGACCGCCATGCATCCATGGATGAATCCATACCGGGAAAAGGTTTTGTGGCCGCACGACTCGAGA
The DNA here is from genome assembly GCA_047612385.1 of Cryomorphaceae bacterium. Taxonomy (GTDB): domain Bacteria; phylum Pseudomonadota; class Gammaproteobacteria; order Pseudomonadales; family Halieaceae; genus JBALVT01. The sequence goes on from JBLGAR010000122.1 coordinate 6,712, forward strand.
GAAATCTACGATACTTATGACCGCATCTTCAACTGCGAGGGCCACGGCTGGTGCAACCTGCAGAGTATGCACATCAACCTGCCCTTCGCGAATGACAGCGAGTTTGCCCGCCTACATGCCGCCATCCGAATTTTGCTGCCGATCCTGCCGGCACTGGCGGCCAGCTCTCCCATCGTCGAAGGCCGAGTCACTTCGATTCTAGATACGCGGCTAGAAACCTACCGCGTCAACTCAATAAAGATACCCTCGATCACCGGACAGGTGATCCCAGAACCCATTATTTCCGGGCAACAATACCAGCAACAGATACTCGCTCCCATGTACCGGGATATAGCGCCATTCGATCCTGAACATATTCTGCAAGAGGAGTGGTTGAACTCTCGCGGTGCTATCGCGCGTTTCGATCGCAATGCTATTGAGATACGCGTCATCGACACCCAAGAAACGCCGGCGGCCGACCTTGCCATCGCCAGCTTCGTTATCCAAATTCTGAAGAAATTGACGGGGGAAGACTGGACCGATACTCGACAGCAAAACACGGTCGACACAGCGGTGCTGGCCGGGATTCTGAGAGCCGTTATTATCGACGCGGACGAGACGGTCATAGATCAGAGCGAATACCTGGAGCTGTTCCGATACCCTGGCAAGAAAGCCACTGCCCGGGAACTGCTACTCCACATTCGCCAGTCCATTGAATTACATGGCGCCCACGTGCCAGCCGGGGCAGCCTCGATCATCGACACAATTATCGCCCAAGGTCCGTTAGCCCGGAGGATACTTCGGGCCACGGGCGGGGATGCAAGACGCACCGTTGTCGAGGAAACCTACCGGACTTTATGCCAGAACCTTGTTTCTGGCGAGTTGTTTGAAGGCATTTCCTGATGGCAACAATCATCACCTGCGAGCATGGTGGTGCCCGGATTCCGCCGCGGCATCAATACCTTTATAAGGGCAAACAGCGAGAATTACACAGTCATCGCGGCTGGGACGCCGGCGCGCTGCGGCTTGCCGACAAGCTTTCCAGGGATTTGCCAGCCCCACTCTTCAAATCCACAGTATCGCGCCTATTAGTGGACCTTAACCGCTCGCTGCATCATCCACGGGTTTTCTCCGAATTCACCATCGGGCTCGAAGCACCAATAAAGCAGCAGATTATCGAAAGATACTATCGCCCTTATCGCGATGAGATCGAAAATGCCATCCGAAAATCCATCAACTCTAACAGTCCGGTTATGCACCTTTCCGTGCACAGCTTTTCGCCGGACTTGAATGGGCAGACTAGAAACGCCGATATCGGTCTGTTGTACGACCCGGCCAGGACGCTAGAAAAAGCGCTGTGCGATGACCTGAGAGCATTATTTTCCAGCGCCTGGCCCGATGCCGCTATCAGGCGAAACTATCCCTACCGCGGCAACGCGGATGGCCTGACAACGGCCCTGCGACGCAAGTTTTCCGAACACGCCTATGTTGGCGTGGAGCTGGAGATCAACCAGAAACACGTCCTGGGAAATACCCCGTTATGGCGTACTATCTGCCTCGAGATGGGCAATCTGATACAGCACGAATTGGCCTGTTTTTCGCCGACAGCCGACACCAATATGTTGAGCTTTCAATCGGGGAAAAAGCGATTGTAAAGGTTGTTGCGCGCCTAGCTGAAAAACCTGTCAGCACCGCATCACATCCTAGTTTCCGCCGGGGCTTATACTTGACTAAATTACTCGGGTATGGGATTCTGTATCGCCTTACTAGCAGCAACAAGCACCTACTCTTTATGCGTCTGACAACCAAGGGGCGGTACGCGGTAACTTCAATGCTCGACCTGGCATTGCACCAGCAGGGCGGCCCTATCCCGCTGTCCGTTATTTCGGCCCGCCAGGATATCTCGCTGTCCTATTTGGAGCAGCTGTTTGCCCAGTTGCGGCGCAGCGGCCTGGTTCAGAGCGTTCGCGGACCCGGTGGCGGTTACCATCTGGGCAAGTCCGCTGGGCATATCAATATTGCCGAGGTAATCGACGCCGTCAATGAAACTACCGACGCCACCCGTTGCAGTGGTGCCGGTGACTGTCAGAAGGGCGAAACCTGCCTGACCCACCATCTGTGGATGAACTTCAGCGACCAGATTCGTAATTTCCTGGGTGACATTACCCTGGCAGATCTGGTGAAACGTCAGGAAGTACGGGATATCTCCCGCAACCAGGAAAGCCGCGTCCGCGCGCAGGAACGCGCCATCACAACCACCATTTCGCTCAGCAATGATTAGGTAAGCACATGTCACAAGAACAGATCGACAAGGCCATTGACAAGGAATACGCCGCCGGCTTTATTTCGGATATAGAGTCCGACACGCTGCCCCCAGGCCTGAATGAAGACGTAATCCGTTTCATTTCGGCCAAGAACGAAGAGCCCGATTGGCTGCTGGATTGGCGGCTGGACGCATACCGCGGTTGGGTTGAGATGAGCTCGCCAGAGTGGGCCCATGTGCACTATCCGGAAGTGGATTTTTCCGCCATTTCCTATTTCTCTCGCCCCAAGAGCATGGAGGACAAGCCCAAGAGCCTGGACGAGGTCGATCCGGAGCTATTGCGAGTCTATGAAAAACTAGGCATACCCTTGCACGAGCAGGAAGTATTGGCCGGAGTGGCCGTCGACATCGTGTTTGACTCTGTTTCTGTCGGCACCACCTTTCGCGCCAAACTGGCCGAGGCCGGCGTGATCTTTTGTTCAATGTCCGAGGCGGTAAAGGATTATCCTGAGCTGGTGCGCAAGTATCTGGGCACCGTGGTACCGCGCAAGGATAACTTTTATGCGGCGCTCAATAGCGCAGTTTTTAGCGATGGTTCGTTTGTTTATATTCCCAAGGGCGTGCGTTGCCCGATGGAGCTGTCCACCTATTTTCGTATCAACGAGGCCAATACTGGCCAGTTTGAACGCACCTTGATCATTGCCGAAGCCGGCAGCCATGTGAGTTACCTGGAAGGTTGCACAGCACCCATGCGCGATGAAAATCAGCTGCATGCAGCAGTGGTGGAGCTGGTGGCACTGGATGATGCTGAAATCAAGTACTCCACGGTGCAAAACTGGTATCCGGGCGACGCCGAGGGTAAGGGTGGCATCTTTAACTTCGTCACCAAGCGCGGTGTAGCCCATCGCAATGCCAAAATATCCTGGACACAGGTTGAAACCGGTTCTGCGGTGACCTGGAAATATCCCAGCTGTATTCTGCGCGGCGACAACAGCGTGGGCGAGTTCTACTCGGTTGCACTGACCAATAACCGACAGCAGGCCGATACTGGAACCAAGATGATTCACCTTGGCAAAAATACCCGCTCTACCATCATCTCTAAGGGCATTTCAGCCGGGCAAAGTAGCAATGCCTATCGCGGGCTGGTGCGCATGAGTCCGAAAGCCGAGGGGGCACGTAACTATACCCAGTGCGATTCGCTGCTGATCGGGGATAAATGTGCAGCCCACACCTTCCCCTATATCGAGAGCCGCAACCCCAGCGCCGTGGTTGAGCATGAGGCCACCACCTCGAAGGTCAGCGACGACCAGCTCTACCTCTGCCAGCAGCGTGGGCTCGACGCCGAAAAGGCAGTTTCTATGATCGTGAACGGCTTCTGCAAGGAAGTGTTCAAGGAACTGCCCATGGAGTTTGCCGTAGAAGCTGGAAAACTACTGGAAGTGAGCCTGGAAGGCTCAGTCGGATAACTAACGTGCACTAACGCGCACTAAAGAAAGTGCGCTCAGGAGAATTACCAAAATGTTAAAGATTGACAATCTGCATGCCCGGGTCGATGACAAGGACATTCTTAAGGGGCTGAGCCTAGCAGTGAAGCCTGGAGAAGTGCATGCGATCATGGGGCCCAACGGCTCTGGCAAGAGCACCCTGGGCCACGTGTTGGCTGGCCGCCCAGGCTACACCCGCACTGCAGGCAGCGTTGAGTTCATGGGCAAGGACCTGCTTGAACTAGACACCGAGGAACGAGCGCACCTTGGTCTGTTCCTGGCCTACCAGTACCCGGTGGAGATACCCGGTGTATCCAACATGGAATTTCTAAAAGCTTCCGTCGATACTGTGCGCGAAAAACGCGGCCTGGATCCCATCGATACAGTGAGCTTTATGAAACAGGCCCGTGAGACCTGCAAGTTGGTCGACCTTGACCAGAGCTTTCTCAAGCGCGGCGTGAATGAAGGCTTTTCCGGCGGCGAGAAAAAGCGCAACGAGCTTATGCAGATGATGATGTTGCAGCCCAAGTTAGCCATCATGGATGAAACCGATAGCGGCCTGGATATCGATGCCTTGCAAGTCGTGGCTGCCGGTGTGAACAACATGCGCGATGGCGAACGCTCATTCATTCTAGTCACTCACTACCAACGCCTGCTGAACTTTATCGAGCCCGACTTCGTGCACGTACTGGCGGGAGGTCGCATCGTTAAATCCGGTGATAAATCACTGGCGCTGGAACTGGAAGACAAGGGCTATTCCTGGATAGAGGATGAGGTCGCCTAATGCCAGATCTGATGAACCAAACTATCGATGCGGCCAGTGCCAATGCCCCTCAGTGGTTGCAGGAACGGCAATCCGCTGGCCGCGCGGTCTGGGCACAAGCCGCGCTTCCAACGCGCAAAACCGAGGCGTGGAAATACACTAGCCTGCGTGCTCTTGATCGCAGTTTTGACGCAGCAGAGCCAAGCGCAGCCAGCGCGGCCGAGCTGGGTTTAGACTACCCCCATTTTGGTGGCCCCACGCTGGTCTTTGTCGACGGCTACCTACGTGAGGACCTGTCGCAAATACAGATCCCCGCAGGCGTCCAACTCGTTCGCTTTGCTGATGCCAACGAGACTCAGACCGAACTTATCCAAAAACACTTGGGCAGCGCGGTAGACAGCTCCCGGCACTTGTTTGCCAACCTCAGTGATGCCGCCCTCAGCGACGGCATTTTTGTGCAGATCGAAGCGGAAGCAGACGTCACCGAACCCCTGCACCTGATCTGGCTGACTACCACCGGGGAAACTGCATTTACGGTCAATCAGCGTTTATTGGTACTGTGCGGTGTCAACAGCCGCGCCAGCCTGATCGAACATTTTGACAGCACCGGAAATGGCAATGCCTTTACCAATGGCATTACCGAGCTGGTGCTGGAAGACGGCGCCACCTTTCACCACCATCGCCTGCATATGGAAGAGGACAGTGCCATGCATATTGGCGGCGTGCACGCACGACTAGCCAAAGACAGCACTCTGGAGAGCTTCCATCTGGCCCTGGGCAGTGCGCTCAAACGTATCGATGTGGTTATTAACCATGACGGGCCCGGTGCACATTGTGGTCTCAACGGTGTCTATTTGCTTCGCAAAGAGGAGCATGTGGACTACCACACCTGTATAGAACACGCCTCCCCTCACTGCACCACAGACGAGGTCTTTCGCGGTATCATCGGCGACAGCGCTCGTGCGGTATTCAATGGTCGCATCCATATCCATCCGGATGCCCAAAAAACTCGCGCCGAGTTGAGCAACCGCAACCTGCTTACCAGTGCTCAGGCTGAGATAAATACCAAGCCGGAACTGGAGATTTATGCCGACGACGTGCAGTGTGCGCACGGCGCCACGATCGCCCAGCTCGATGGGGAAACCATGCACTATCTGCAAACCCGGGGAATATCGCGCCAAGAGGCAGAAATCATGCTGAGCTACGGTTTCATCAACGAGGTCATTGACAGCGTTGCACTTGAGTCCCTGCGCGATTACCTACGACCGTTGCTGGCTAAACGTTTTTCCGCCGATCCACAGTTGACGAGACACCTTATATGACAGCCTCAAACTCGAAAGTCGCGAGCGCGAGTGCGAATATCACAGCGTTTGACGCGGAACGCGTGCGAGCAGACTTTCCCATCTTGCAGCAGCAGGTGAATGGCCACCGCCTTGTCTACCTGGACAACGCAGCAACAACTCAAAAGCCAAACGCGGTAATCGATGCCATCAGTAACTACTACCGCTGCGACAATTCAAACGTACACCGCGGCGCCCATGCACTGAGCGATCGCGCTACTGCGCAATTTGAAGCGGCGCGGGAAGCCACTGCCGAATTTATCAACAGCCCCGAGTCCTGCCAGGTCATCTGGGTACGCGGTGTCACCGAGGGCATTAATCTGGTCGCCAATAGCTGGGGACGTACACATCTCAAGGCCGGCGATAAAGTGTTGGTGTCATGGCTGGAACATCACTCCGCTATCGTGCCGTGGCAAATGGTGTGTGCCGAGCGCGGTGCCCAAGTTGTCCCTATACCGGTACTAGACAGCGGCGACATCGACCTGGACGCCCTGGATGAACTGCTAGACGAACGCGTCAAAATGGTCATGGTTAACCATGTTTCCAACGCCTTGGGCACGGTAAACCCGGTGGCTGAGATCATTCGAAAAGCCCACGCGGTCGGCGCTAAAGTCTTGATCGACGGTGCCCAGTCAATCGCTCACTACCGCGTTGATGTACGAGCGCTGGACTGTGACTTTTATACCTTCTCGGGTCACAAACTTTTCGGCCCGACAGGAATCGGCGTACTGTGGGGCAAAAAGGACTTACTTGATGCAATGCCACCCTTCCTCGGTGGGGGCGAAATGATCGACACCGTCAGTTTTAGCGGCACAACATTTAATGTTCTACCCTTTAAATTTGAAGCTGGTACCCCAAATATAGCCGGGGTCATCGGTTTGGCGGCAGCGATAAAGTACCTGAAAGGGCTAGACCGTGACGCCGCCGAAGCCCATGAGGTTATGTTGCTGGACTACACCCTTGAGTCAGCGAAAGACATAGAAGGTTTGCGCAGGATTGGCGCACCGAGGCACGCTGCTGGAATTTTCAGTTTCCTGCTTGAGGGCACTCATCCGTCTGATCTGGGCATGCTGCTGGACCAACAGGGAATTGCCGTACGCACGGGCCACCACTGCACACAACCTTTGATGGCTCGCTTTGGAGTGCCGGGAACCGCCCGTGCCTCCTACA
>JBLGAR010000123.1:0-13535 GCA_047612385.1 Cryomorphaceae bacterium
AGTTTTAAAGGCATCTGTGACGGGCGACAAAGATCCCGGGTATGGATCGACTTGCGGTATGATCGCCGAGAGCGCCGTGGCTTTGCTGCTCAATAGTGACATGGCCAGTGGTGGCATTTGGACGCCAGCTCCGGCGATGGGAACCTTGCTCATAGACCGGCTGGAGGCCAATGCAGGGTTGAAGTTTTCTCTGGAGTCGTAGCGCTTTTGCGCGGATGAGTTACTGGGGGGGTAGGTTTTTCGCTAGAAAACGTATGATGTTTTCGCCCATCACCGCGCGAATCTCCCCTTCGCTAAACCCTTGGGCTAGCATCTGATGGGTTAGCGAAGATAGCTCTGATGTGTCCAGCGGTGCGGCAACACTGCCATCAAAATCTGAGCCCAAAGCAACGTGCTCAACACCTACTAGATCAATACCATAGCGGATCGCGTCGACTATTCCCTTAGGAGTCGCATCGCAGATCGCCGCATTCCAATAGCCCACTCCGATCAGGCCGCCATTTTCGGCGATGGCTATCATTAGCTCATCGGGGATGTTTCGCGATGACTTGCAGTGTCCGTGAAAACCAGTATGGCTGACTATCAAGGGCTTTTGGCTTCGCTTTAACACATCTGCAACAACTGCCGGTGAGGAGTGGGAAACATCTATCATCACCCCCAGCTGTAACATCTTATCGATCGACTGGGCGCCAAACGAGCTAAGACCGTCGCCACTTTGGCCATGTAGCGATCCGCCCAGCTTGTTATCAAAAAAATGCTGAAGGCTCATCATCCTAAAGCCCGCCGCGAACAGTGTTTCTATATTGTCCAGATTTCCATCCAGCGCGTGGGAGCCCTCGGTTCCGAGAATACCGCCCACTACCGCTTCGCCACTGCTTCGCCGTTGCAGAAGGCGTGATAAATCTTCGGCGCTGTAAATCATTTGGAACTCGCTCGGTGCCCGAGTCTCTAGCGACTTAAGTTTCTGGGCCTGATATAGCGCTCTGGCGGTCAGGCTGTTCCAGGTGGCTATGGGCCAGGATTGGACCAGTGCCAGCAAGGTTATATTGTCAAAAGCCTGGTCAGAGTTCTCCTCATAATTTTGTCCTCGGGGAGAGCGTGTTACCGAAGTAAACATCTGCAATGCGACATTACCTTCGCGCATTCGTGGGACATCGACATGCCCGCGATTTCCGCGTTTGAGAAGATTACGTCGCCACAGTGTGCTGTCGCTGTGGAGATCTGCAACGGTTAGAGTGTCGTGAAGTGTTCTTGCCTCGGGAGAAATTTGATAGGGCTCATGTGGCAAGACGATGTTCATTCGCGTTTCGAGTATTCCCGGAGCGAGAGCCAGCGAGATCATTGCAATGGCAGTGATACCTGCCAACGCTATCGCCCACTTTTTGTGCATCAGCTGCATTGAAATCTCTCCTCACTTTGGCTATCAAGAGCATACGAGATCGATAGGAACTTTGTACAGTCCGGCGCTTAAGTATCCGCAAGGGGATAACTGATTCTCTGCTCAAGCCGTATCCGTGTCGCGTCGCCGTTTTCACCCGAATCCGTCTCGCAATACGGAATGAAGCAGTTTGACGGGCAGGTTGTCGATTTAAAGCCCCAGGTTTTTGAACGTTATCTAGAGCTGTTTTCTGCGCTAAAGTCGCAGCTACGCAAAAATCTTGAAACCGATAAAGACTCTAAAGTTCACCAGGATCTGGAAATACTCCTTCAGTCTCTCTGCGATGAACGGCGATCTGAGGATATTTCGCGCCGCCATCTGATTCCTTTTTACACTATGCTTAAAAATCTGTTCAGGAACTTTAGCGCGCTGTTGGATCCGAGAAATGGTGTGTCGTGATATCCCAGTGCGCTGCTGCGTCTGGCAAGTTATGTGGGTGCTCCTGAGCTGGAAAATACCGAGCAATATGTCGCGGGTATACGCGCCGCATTTGAGCGCGCCGAGCTGGATGGCTGGCAGGAAAACCAGCTTTCTCTTGCGGTATATACCGACAGACCCAAGAATTATGGGGTTCGCGCTACGCTGGAAGAGTTGATCAGATAGGCGATGTATAGCTGTCAGCTTATCTGCCGTAGCGGATTTAACAATACTGGTCAGTTTGGTGAATTTGTGTTGGTGCAGCGCAATTCTGCAGCGGCCGATGACGCATTGATGGATGACTGGAGTCACTATGCCATCAGCTGGGGCTTGACAGCGCACGAGGCGCGCCCGGGGCATGAGCTACAGTTTTCCAGTCTGGTCGAAAACAAAACTTCACTTGCTCGAGCGGTGTTTGCCCGAAACAGCGCCAACTCCGAGGGATGGGCATTGTATGCTGAGTCGATTATGCATAAGGTCCGGTTGCCAGAATGTTTCTGGACACGATGGTGAACACCGGGACAATGACTCACGCCCAGGCCACTTCGTATTACTTTGGGTATATTAGCCTGATGTGCCTGCCTACATAGCTGGAGATTGCACGGGGCAATGAGCGTGACCAGCGAGAGTTTCACGCTGCTGTAATCGAGCAGGGTTTGTTACCACCGGATTTGCTAAGCGAAGCCGTGCTGAGCAAGCGTATCCACTAGCCCCGTTGTTCGATGATTCGCGCAGGGGATGTGGCTATCGGTGCGCTATTAGGCCCCTGCACATTGGCTTTATAGTATAGTGGCGATCTCAAAATTTTCGGGCTGCCAAATAGGTATCCCATCACTACTGTAATTAGGAAATTTCCCATGATCGAACAGCTTTTTTCCATGAAAGGCAAAATTTGCTTGGTGACCGGAGGGTCGCGCGGTCTGGGCTTCTACATGGCGCGAGGTTTTCTCGCCGCTGGCGCAAAACGAGTTTACATCACTGCTCGCAAAACAGAAGCCTGTGACGCTGCCGCCGCCGAACTTGCAGAGCACGGTGAGTGTATCTCTATTCCAGGTGACATTAGCACCATGGAAGAAATAGGGCGTCTGGTGGATACACTCAAGGAGCGAGAGGACTCTATCGACGTTCTGGTTAATAATGCGGGTGTGGGTTGGTTGGCTCCCCTTGAAGAGTTTCCCGAAAAGGGTTGGGACAAGGTCATGGATCTCAATGTGAAGACCCCGTTTTTTCTCACCCAGGGTCTGTTGCCATTGCTGAAGAAAAATGCGACCGCCCAGGACAACGCCGTCGTGATTAATATTGGTTCTATCGCAGGAATCTGCGGTACTACAGATACTTTTAGTTACGCGCCAAGTAAGGCTGCGGTTCATCAGCTGACGCGAAATATGGCTTCTCTACTCGGTGACGATCATATACGGGTGAATGCCATTGCCCCCGGCCGATTTTTTACCGCCATGACCGATTACGCCAGCGAAGATAAAGAGCAATATGAGCGGGAAATCGCATCGATCCCACTGCACCGTTGGGGGGAGGATTCAGATATCACCGGAGTCGCTATTATGCTGGCCAGTCGGGCAGGTGCATTTATTACTGGACAGATAATACCGGTGGATGGCGGCACTAGCGTGGCTATGTAGCTCTGAGCTACACAGATGCTACCTGCGTTTAAAGCAGATATAAACTATCCTTTAGATGAAATCGTTTTCCCGGCAGTGTAAATTGAATTGTCATGCCGACACATTTAATACTTCTGGACATCAAGGACGACCCATAAACGAGGCGCGCAAGCATATGAGCACAATAATTAAGGGCATCCGGAGCCTGGTTTTCCCCGCGTTACTGTTACTGCTAAGTCACTACAGTGTCGCGGGCGATTGGCCACAAGAAGTGCCCGTTGATGGTGGCAGTATAGTTGTATACCAACCTCAGCCCGAAGCTGTCGATGGCAATACACTGACTGGCCGCGCCGCAATGTCCATAGAGATCGATGGGCCAAAGGAAGCTATTTATGGGGTGTTCTGGTTTTCTGCCAAGATAGAAACCGATCGCGCAAAAGACCTTGTGAGTATCAGTAGTGTGCGGGTCACCAAGGTGACCTGGCCAGATTCAAAAGACACCGGAGAACAACGTTTTACCCAAGTCGCTCAGAAGGCGCTGGCCAATTCAGTGTTCGAGGCTTCGTTGTCTGATATGACCTCAGCCCTGGCCACCTCTGAAAAAATACAACGCAGTCTTGAGAAAATTAACAACGACCCACCGAAGATTGTTTTTAGTGAGAAATTGGCAGTACTTTCACTGTTTGACGGGAAACCGCATTTTTCCGAGATTGAAAATAGCCCTTACGAACGCGCACTCAACACCGCATTGTTAGTGGTTAAGGACACGCGCAACAAGCAATTTTATCTAACCAGTGGAAGTCTTTGGTATCAGTCGAGCGATGCGCTGGGTCCCTGGAAAACCACCAATAATCCGCCCGCTGATTTGGTGGCTATGATTCCCAAGACCGATGATCCCGTTCCCACTGCCATTCCCGATATTGTCAGTGCCACGAAACCCACAGAGTTGATTGTGAGCGCAGGCGCGCCGGATTGGACCAGTCTTGATGGTGGCAAGTTGCTCTATGTTAAAAATACCGAGACGCCGTGGATTCGACATCTGGCCAGCGGCAATATGTATCTGCAGTTATCCGGTCGCTGGTTTCGCGCCGAGAACACCGGTGGGCCCTGGACATTTGTGCGCAGTGACAAATTGCCGGATGGTTTTAAAGAGATCCCTCCGGCTTCTGATATAGGGGGTTTAAGGACTTCTATAGCCGGGACGGATGAGGCCAATGAGGCGATCGCCGATGCTCAAATACCACAAACTACGGCTATTAAACGCAGTGAGGCCAGCCTCAAAGTAGAATATGACGGCAAACCCAAATTCGAATCGATAAAAGGCACGGATGTGGCCTATGCTGTCAATACTCAGGCTCAAGTATTGCGAGTTGAGGGTAAGTATTATGCCGTAGACAATGGCGTGTGGTTTAGCGCAGCGTCTGCGGGGGGACCATGGATAGTGGCAGACACTATACCGAGCGACAAGATTGCAGAAATTCCCCCCAGTTCACCCGTTTACAATACCACTTACGTAACAGTGTATGACTCTACACCTGAGCTGGTTTATGTGGGTTATACCCCCGGATATATGTGGTCATTTCCCTATTATGGCGTGCCTGTTTACGGCACGGGATGGTATTACCCACCGTATATCGGGGGTTACTACTATCCGCGAGCACCTACTTGGGGTTTTCATGTTGGTTACAATCCCTGGACCGGATGGAACTACGGTGTAAGTTGGGGTGGACCATTTCTCCGTGTGGGCGTTACCTGGGGTGGCGGCTACGGACATGGCTATTATCCCGGGCGTTGTTGTGGCGGTCTTTATGGCGGTGGGTATCATCATAATGACATCAACATAAACACCGGCGATATCAATATTGGTAACAACGTTAATATCGGCAATCGCGATAAAATGCAGAATAAGCTCTCGAATAAAGAGCGCAAGAATAACCTTTACAACAATGACAGCAACCGTCTCCGCAATGCCGATCGTGCGACGGTGAAAAACAATCGGCAGTTAGCCAAAAATAACCCGACGCGCAAGAACAACCTCTATGCCGATCGCAATGGCCAGGTCGCAAGGCGTGAGGCTGATCAGTGGCAGGTGCGCAAAGATAACCAGTGGTCGAATGTGTCACATGACAAAACGGGCAGCCGCGATATCGCTCGCAAGCCCCAAACGCGAGATATACAGCCTCAAAGGCCGGCTCAGCGGCCGCAGGTAGACCGTCGTTCTCAGTTTGACCACCACTCCATGAATCGCGATTTCCATGCCCGGGCGCGCGGGGGTGGCGGTATGAATCGAAGAAGGCGGTAGTAGGTGGCCAAGTGAGTGACCTAAAAGTCACTTTACTTTTATGCCGTACATTCGCAGACTATCGGTGTCCTATACTAATACCTAAAACGATACAGAGGATCATATGACAAACGACAAAAGATCACGCGTTATTTTTGCCTGTGCGGCATTGTATTCCGCCAGCTCAATGGCTGTAGATTCTATTGAAGACACCCATACATTTCGTCTGGGTATGTTTTCCCAAACCGCGGATATCAAGGCCGTGTCTAGCTTAGATGGTTTGCCACCTATCGAAGTTGACCTGGTTGATGACCTCGGGTTGGATGATAGCAGTGAGTTAGGCTACGGGTCCTATCGTTGGCGTTTTGCCGAGAAGTGGGCTCTCACCGCAGTTTTTGAGCGTCTTGACCTGGACGGGCGCGGCTTTGCGGCAAAGGACTTCAATTTTGACGGAGAAGCTTTTTCATTGGGTGCTGGTGTTGACGTCGAATACACGATGGATACCTACCTCATCGATGTGACCTACTCATTTATTCGCAATGAAAATTGGGAAGTTATAGTGGGGCTGGGGCTCCACGCTTTTGATATTGAAACAGTGATTTCGGGGCGCTTGGAGGTGGATAGCGATATGGGTGGGAATGTCTTGGAGGCATCCAGCGCGGCTGCTGATGTCCTGGCTCCTCTTCCCAACTTTCGTGGAGGTGTCAAGTATATGATTACTCCGAGATGGGAGGTGAATGCGAGTGTTGGTTGGCTCAGCCTGGAGGTTGATGACATCGATGGAGAATACGCGTACGCGGACATTGGCACTGAGTACCGTATCACGGAGCATCTTGGTATTGGAGCCACTTACCAGATTTCACAAATAGATGTGACAAGCCAAGAAGATAACGGCTTTAACAAGCTAGATGTCGACTTTTCGGGCCCCAGCGTGTACCTGAGCTACGGCTTTTAAGTTACGAGGGGAATTGGCGCGCCTGGAGAGATTCGAACTCCCGACCAACTGGTTCGAAGCCAGTTACTCTATCCAGCTGAGCTACAGGCGCGTGATGGAAAGGGGAGTATATACACTATCTCGCCAAGTGGAAGTCCTGATTGAACGGGATGTCGCAGGGGCTCACAACTTTCCCTGGCCCTGTCCGGTCCAGGACCTTGCTAGCTAATGACATCTCATCAATCGAGGCGGCGAAGCGGGCGTGTCAACTTTCTTATTGTTGTTTTACTGCTACACATTCCTCTGTTTGCTTATCCTATTCTTCGAATCTGTGGGTGGCTTGGGCTAGGCGCTACGGTAACGACTCTGATTTTTTTGCCGTTGTTTTTCAGTCAGATCGTCGCCAGGGTAGTGCTGAAAGATCCGGCAAATCCTTGGACGAAAGGGCTGCGGTGGAGCGCTGATATCTGGCTCGGCATTAGTCCTGTGGTGCTGGTTCTGGTCTTACTCGCCGAAATTCCCATAGCTTTTTCATCGGTCGCGCCCGAAGTAGCTGCGTTTTCGATTTTGGTCCTTTCGGTTTTTCTGGCAGCTTATGGAGTTTATAGCGCGCACTCTCCAACGACAGTTATCGTGCAGTTGACCAGCGAAAAATTACATTCCTCGAGGCGTTTCGTACAGATCAGCGATGTGCATGTCGGCTCGCGGAGCAAACGTTTTCTCGAGCATGTGATTGATAGGGTCAATGCCTTGGAGCCCGACTTTCTGTGTATTACCGGCGACTTTATCGACGCAACTGGCATCAGCGAAGAGCATTTAGGGGCTCTGAGTCGAGTACAGGGACCTGTTTATTTCTCGATTGGAAATCACGAGAAGTATGAAGATCTCGAGGCCATTGTTCAGCGCTTGCGCAACCTTGGTGTTAACGTTCTGCGCAACCAGACTCTGCACGAAGAACACCTCCAGGTGATTGGCATTGATGATATGGAAGATCACGGTCAGGTAGAGCGGGAACTGGCAAAAATAGAAATTCATGACCATAAGTATATTGTGCTGCTCTACCATCGTCCGCGAGGTCACGAAGCTGCAGCCGCTGCAGGGGTAGACCTAATGCTCAGTGGTCATACCCACAACGGGCAGATTGTGCCATTTAACCTGGTGGTAAATCGCGTGTTTGAAAAGGCGAAGGGCCTTTTTCTAGAGGGCCGGACACATCTTTATGTCTCTTCGGGTACCGGAACCTGGGGGCCCTCGATGCGCCTGGGTACGCGAGGGGAAATTACCTTGTTTGAAGTTAGCGCGACAAGAAAATCTTGAGTGCGGAGTGTGTTTTAGGTGAGCACTAGCTAGCTCCCAGTTTACGTGCGACTACCGTGTTTTTTTTGTTTTCTTAGTGCTTCTTTTTCCTCTTTTTCCCGTATTTTCTGCGCAACAATTATCTCTTCCGCAGCAATCATCTCAGGCTTTTCCAGCGTAATTTTCCCCAGCATCCCCGCGCGAAACTCGTTCACTAATATGGCGGAGGCTTTTTCCAGGTTGAGCTGGCCTCCCGATCGCAAGGCTCCTCTGCGCGCGCCCAGCAGTTCTAAAAATTCGAATTCTGTATTGGGGAGAGTCTGAATTTCGTATCTTTGGGCGAGTAGTTCGGGGTAGCCCTCTAGCAGGTAAGCGCTTAAATACATTGCGACATCTTCTACTTCCATCGCGGTATCCCGGATGGCCCCGGAGGCTGCCAGGCGATAGCTGCTGTTCTCGTTATGTATTTTTGGCCACAGAATCCCGGGGGTATCGAGAAACGTGATGTCATCGCTAATTCTGATTTTCTGTAGCCCCTTGGTAATCGCAGGTTCGTTGCCGGTTTTGGCCACGTACCGTCCAGCCACTGCATTGATCAGGGTAGATTTCCCGACATTGGGTATGCCGGTGATCATAACCATGAGCTTCGATTTCTTCCACGTATGCTCCGGTACTAACTTGTTGCAAAGCTGCAGCAGTTTCTGCGCTTTGTCTGATTGGTCCAGAGTGGTTGGCAGGGTTTTCACCGATGACTTTTGCTCAAAATACTCCTGCCATCGCAGGGTCTCTAAAGGGTCTGCCAAGTCCGATTTACTCAGAACTTTGATACAGGGAATACCCTCAGTTAGTTTTGTGATTGAAGGGTTTTGGCTGCTATAAGGCAGACGAGCATCCAAAAGTTCGATAATCAAATCGATCTGGGGCAATACCTCGGTCATGGCCTTGTTGGCCTTGTGCATGTGCCCCGGATACCAATTGATGGCCATGAAAATTCCTTAGTTTCCAACCTTATCGCCTGAAATGGCGACAGAGGGTCCAGTGTCTCATAGGACAGCACGCAGCCGAAATGGCGAAGCCAATAACGAAGGTTTAATGATCCAACGGTTTACCTTAAGGTCTCAGGCCCTTTATGATGTCCGACCTGAATTTTGAGCAAAGATGGAGCCTGTGTGAATTCTGACCAGTTTGAAGATATCAGCTATGACAAGGACGCCGATGGCATTGTCATGCTGACGCTTAACAAGCCCAAGCGCAAGAATGCACTCAGCTTGTACACTTTTTTTGAAATTTCCGCCGCTGTCAACTTGTTTGAAGGTGATGACAGCGCTCATGTGATGATTATGACGGGTGCCAAAGACCCCGACTCCAACGACCCTTCCAAAGAGGCCTTTAGCAGCGGCGGCTACTTTAGTCCCGATGCCTTTGAAGGAATTCCGGATGAAATTATGGCGCAGCTGGACAAAACAGATATCGCGCAAAAACAGACGACACTTCAGCTTTATCAATGCGATAAGCCGATTCTGGCGGCGGTAAATGGACTGGCGATCGGCGGAGCTTTCACGCTGATCCTGGCCTGCGCTGACCAGATTTACCTGTCTGAGCACGCCTGGATTCAACTGCCATTTGCCAAACTTGGTATCTCACCCGAATTGGCCTCTTCATTCTTGCTACCCCGCCTGCTAGGGTTTCAAAGAGCAAAAGAGGTGCTTTTTTTCGCCGAGCGCATCGAAGCACAGCAGGCCGTTGATCTTAAATTAGCGAACAAAGTGGTACCCCACGGTGAGCTTTTGGACTATGCGCGCGGTAAGGCTCTGGAGCTGGCTCCGCCGCGCGGCGCGGGACTGGCTATACGTGAAATGAAGAAGTTGCTGCATGAGCCTAACGTCGAAGCTCTTAGCCTTGCACTGGATCTGGAAAATGCCGCACTGCAAAAGCTGTTTGGCTCCAATGACTTTTCCGAAGGCTTGGCCGCTCGTGTCGAGCGTCGACCTGCTGTTTTTACGGGATCTTGATTCTCATCGCCACCGAGCTAGCTGTTTCGAGGATACACCATGAGTAATGCACACATTCCTGTATTGATTGGCGCAGGGCAGATTACCGATAAGCGCGATCCGGAGGAGGCCGCTACACCGGTTGAGCTAATGGCCGAGGTGGCACGGCGCGCGGCGGAGGATGCAGGTCCTGGCGCGGCGCTACTAGATTGCGTAGATGCTATGGTGGCAGTGGGCATCACGGTGGATAGCGCAGAGGCCAATAACCCCGCAAAAGGGATGTATGCCAATATTCCTAAAACGGTTAGCAAGTTACTGGGCATCAATCCGGCCATCCAACTGTATTCTGCTACGGGCGGCAATACACCTCAAATGCTGGTCAACAAGTTCGCAGAGATGATCGCCCAGGGTGAGGTTTCGACGGTATTACTGACTGGCGCCGAAGCACTCAACACTATGATCGGTCGATTGAAAAAGGGCTTGGACCTGGATGCCTGGGCCGACGACCCCGGGGGTACTCCGCAGATAATTGGTGACCAACGCCCCGCTGCGAATGAGCATGAAGTGAGCTTTTCAATCCAGACCCCGTCGGTGTCCTATCCGCTGTTTGAGAACGCCCTGCGAGGCAAATACGGGCTTAGCTTGGCCGAGCACCAGAAGAAACTGGGCGAGTTGTACGCCAGTTTCAATCGTGTGGCCGCGGAAAACCCTCTGGCCTGGTTCCCCACACTGCGCAGCGCCGACGAAATTGCCACCCCTAGTGAATCTAATCGCTATGTCGGATTTCCTTACACCAAGTATCTCAATTCTATTATTCAGGTGAATCAGGGTGCTGCGGTAATTTTAACCTCCGTCGCCAAAGCCAGAGAGCTTGGAGTGAGTGAAGATAGAATGGTTTATCTGCACGGTTGTGCCGATGCCAATGACATCTGGAATGTCACGGAACGAGTTGATTATCACTCCTCCCCGGCGGTGCGAATAATGGGTGAGAAGGCCTTCGCTATGGCCGGTAAAACAATTGGCGATATGGATTACTTCGATATTTACAGCTGCTTTCCGTCAGCTGTTCAAATTGCCTGTGATGAACTGGGTATCGCCCACGATGATCCCAGGGGCCTTACGCTCACTGGAGGATTACCTTATTTTGGCGGCGCCGGTAACAATTACGTCATGCACTCTATAGCGCATATGATGGATACATTGCGCGACAACCCCGGGAAATTTGGGCTACTGAATGCCAACGGCTGGTTTG
This sequence comes from Cryomorphaceae bacterium, assembly GCA_047612385.1. Classification (GTDB taxonomy): domain Bacteria; phylum Pseudomonadota; class Gammaproteobacteria; order Pseudomonadales; family Halieaceae; genus JBALVT01. Next base: position 11,226 of record JBLGAR010000123.1, read on the forward strand.
TCACAAAACATGCGATGGGTATTTACTCTACGAGGCCAGTAGAAGGTAACTGGGAGCGAGAATCCCCCGCTGACTATCAGCAGGCTATATTGGATCAGCCTCACCGGGCCTTTACCGAAGATCCCTTCGGGCCCGCAACTATCGAAACCTATACGGTTCTTCACGGGAGAAAAGGTGTGGAGAGTGGACTGGTGATTGGTCAGCTTGCCGATGGAACCCGATTTCTCGCCCAGACACCATCCGATGATGAAACTTTGAGTAAGCTGATGGAAATCGACGCGCTTGGAATGCCGGGCACGGTTCACAAAGTCGAGGGGATAAATACCTTTATACCGGAGTTCAAAAATTCATGAATAGCGCCGTTGATGCCACTCTAGATCTCTCAGAGGAAATACCCGCGGACAGTGCTGATACATCTGTCTGGTTTCGCGACGCGCTTAGTGTCCCCCGTGAGGAGGGTTGGATAGAATCTTCCGATTGCCCTATCCACTATTTTCGCTGGGGAAATCCAGCTAATCCGCCACTGATACTCATGCACGGTTTTCTGGCCCATTCACGGTGTTTTGCATTTATAGCTCCGTTCCTTGCCAAGGACTATCATGTAGTAGCATTCGACTTTTCAGGTATGGGCGACTCTGGCACGCGCAGCGAATACTCCCAGGAGTCACGTGTCGTTGAGCTAATGGATGTTGCCCGTTCTGCCGGTTTGTTTGGCCACGCCCAAAAGCCTACCATTATTGCTCACTCGTACGGCGGCAGCGTGGGTTTGGAGGCGATGGAGCGGCACGCTGAAGTCTTCTCGGGCCTGATTCTGTGTGACTTGATGTGTCTGCGCCCAGAACGTCTAGAGGAGCATTTTAAAGACCGGAAGCCACCGGGATCGCAAGATGCGAAACGCCGTAATCGAGTGTACCCCGATTATGCAACTGCGAAGGGGCGCTATGTGCTATCACCACCGCAACCCGTCGAGGAACAGTTTCTTTTCGACTACATGGCCTTTCATTCACTCACGCAGGTTGAAGGTGGCTGGACCTGGAAATTCGATCCGGGCGTTTTCGCTGGGAACAGCGGAGACAAGGAGCGACTGCTCCTCCAGGGTCATCGCATAGCAGATACGCCCGGGCGTAAGGCTATTGTCTACGGTCAGGACAGTTTGCTGTTTGATGCAGACTCGACGGACTACATCCGAGAGTGCGGTGGTGGCGACATTCCTATGATTGGAGTGCCAGGGGCAGGGCACCATTTAATGCTGGATGAGCCCATAGCTTTCGCCTGTGTTCTCAGTTCGATTCTGGCGCTGTGGCAATTAAAGTAAGGGCAACTGCGTTGAACTAGCCAAAAGCCATTCCGCCATCCACCTTTATGAGTGCGCCATTGGTGTAGGTGGAAGCGTCGCTTGCCAAGTACAAGGCGATGCCGATAATTTCTTCGGGTTGCCCGGCGCGTCCCATTGGAACGATCGAGTTGATCGCGTGTTTGACGCTCTCATCCCAAGCATTGGATATGTCGGTTAAAAAAGGCCCCGGCATGATGCAGTTGCAGCGCACTTTGGGTGCGAAGGCATGTGCCATCGACTGGGTCAGGTTGTTTAGTCCTGCCTTCGCCGCTCCATAGGGAATCTCTGCCGCACCTGGCGCAATGGCTGCGGTACTACTGACATTGATGATCGATCCACCTTCTGCAGCAGTCATTCGCTGCGCTGCAACCGCGCAAAGGCGGAATGGTCCCGCCAGGTTTACCCCTATGACCTTGTCCCACAACTCCCTACTTACGGATGTTAGCGAATCATAAAGGGGGGACATGCCCGCATTGTTGACTAGCACGTTAACTTGGCCGAATTCCGCGTAGGCCGCATCGAGAAGAGCATCGCAGGCATCCCAGTCAGCGACGTGACAGGCGAAGGGAAGGCACTTCGAGCCAAACTCTTCCGAGATCTGCCTCGCAGCTGCGTCACAGGCTTCCTGTTTGCGGGAGCTAATCACAAGGCTAGCGCCGGCGGCGGCAAAGGCTCGGCACATTTCCAAGCCCAGGCCTCGGCTGCCACCCGTTACCACGCAGACTTTTCCTGTCAAATCAAAATGTGAGGCTGTCTTTTCAGTATCCATAAAAACCTTCTAGGCGTTGCGAATGGTGAGGCCACCGTCAACCAGCAGTGTGGCACCGGTAATAAAACTCGCCGCCGGCAAGACCAAACTCAAGGTGGCGTGCGCCACTTCTTCCGGGTCGGCGTAGCGCCGCAGAGCTGTGCGGCGATTTACAAAGGTTTGTTTGTCCTGCTCGGGAATTGCTTCTGTAATCCCCGTTCGTATA
>JBLGAR010000124.1:0-13520 GCA_047612385.1 Cryomorphaceae bacterium
TCGCGGCGCAGGATCTTAGGGTGGCGCTGGCCACAACACATATACCCTTGTCGGCAGTCCCCGGGGCGATCAATCAATCGCTACTCCTTAAGGTACTTCGCGTCATGGACGCGGATCTGAAGTCCAAATTTGGTATCGCCTCACCCCACATCAGCGTTCTGGGGCTAAACCCCCATGCGGGCGAGGGGGGACATTTGGGTATGGAGGACATCGAGGTTATTGAGCCGGCTCTTCGGGCTGCTAAAGACGCGGGCCTTAATGTCTCGGGACCCTGGCCTGCTGATACCGCGTTCAATAAGCGCCTCAGCGCCCAAACCGACGCTTACCTGGCGATGTATCACGACCAGGGGCTCCCGGTACTCAAATACGCAAGCTTTGGCGCAGCGGTGAACATCACTCTGGGGCTGCCGATTATTAGAACGAGCGTGGATCATGGGACCGCTTTTGATTTGGCTGGAACAGGCGATGCGGATCCGAGCAGTTTTTTTGCGGCTGTGGAGTCTGCGCTTGAATTGGCCCACCGTCGCTAACGCTGTCGTCGGCAGCTTTCGGACAATGTGATTCAGGCCCCGGGCTGTAATCCTCGCCTTGGCAAGCATTTACACTAGAGCGCCTACTCAATACACTTGCGGTTCCCTCAAATGCCTGTTCGATGAACGATTTCCAGCCTGCTCCTTATAGCGTGCTCTGCTGCGAAATCAACATTTGAAACACCGTACTGGGCATGACGATAAACCCATCAAATAGCGCAAAATAATGACCGACGAGCTTTCGTACAGCTACTCCCACGCAACGGCACACGGCGCTGGTGCGCCTACCGCCGGCTCTGACGGGTCCTCAGCACTCGTCGCTTTTGCCGATTGCGAACTGATCGGTGTAGACGCCCAGAAAATGCTGGTAATCAACCGTGTGAACGGAAAACAGCAGTTTATTGCGCCCACGGTGGTGGATGCACTAAAGACCTGCACAAGCTTCGATACCATTGAGAACCATACCAAGCGACTGTGCTCTACCCGCCCGGAACTGCGTGGTCAGGAGGCCGGCGTTGCGTCGACGCTTACGCAATTGGCTGACGCCGGCTTCTTGCTCATGGGAGAAGACATTCGAAAGCGACTTACCGATGCGCCCTCGAGACAGCTAGCGCCAAGCCGCGTTTTCATCATTACCTGCGACCGTCCGCAGGCGGTGGAGCGATTACTCGAATCCATGCTGCGCTCCGGCAATCTGAGCCGCCATGAAGGGCTTTATCTGGTGGATGATTCGCGAGCGGAAGACAGCCGCAGCGCCAATCGCGACTTGGTAGACACGTTCAACATGCGCAGCGCCAAGGACATGCAATATTTTGGCGCCGACGAGCAGCGAGCGCTTCAAGACAAGCTTATTGCTGCGCTGCCTGAGCACGAGCAAGGCATCCGTTTTTTGATCGACCCCGAGCAATGGATGGGTTACAAAACCTACGGTCGGTCCCGAACACTGGCGCTGCTGTTATCAGTGGGCTACCGGGCCGTCGTACTGGATGATGACGTTACCTGTCAGGCAGTGCTGTCGCCTATCCAGGACGACGGCATCTCGTTAAGGGGTCAGCGACAGGCAGCCTTTTATCCGGATCGAGAGACTTTACTAGCACAGGGAATACCTGCGGACTTCGACCCGCTGTCGGGGCATCTCCAGTGTCTGGGTCAAAGCCTGGGGCACTCACTGCGTGAACTCGCCGGTAGCGGGGAGCTTGAAAGCCAGTGGCTCAGCCAAAGCAACGCTGCAATGCTCAACGAACTAGACCCGAATAGCCCCGTACTCGTCACTCAATGTGGCTCTTGGGGGGATCCAGGCACCGGTGGTGCCCATTGGGCGCTCAACCTTGATGAGCGGTCCATAGAGCGATTGGTCAGTGCGCCACACGGTATGGTCAATGCCGTGGAGAACCGCTGCAACTGGTTTGGATGTACACGCCCCACCTTGCACAAAATGGCGTTCATGTCCCAGATGACGGGCCTTGATAACAGTCATCTGCTGCCACCCTATTTTCCAGCTTTCCGTGGCGAAGACCTGCTGTTTGGCACAATGATCGAGACCATGTATCACCATGGAGCCGTGTTGGAGTATGACTGGTGTGTGCCCCATCTTCCGCTTGAGGATAGGAGTAGCCTGAGTATTAAGGACCCTATCGCCGGAGAGGGTGGCATTGTATTGTTCTCGCGCTATATGACGGAGAACATCGACTATAAAGATGCCAGTAATCCCGAGCGTCGGCTCCGGAATATGGCGGAGGATGCCAGGCGAATCGCAGCAAGATCCGACGAAGATCTACTGCTCGATTACCGTACTGAGCAAGCCGAAGGACAGGCACATTCGCTGCACCAACTGAAAGTGCAGGCTCTTCGAGCGGTCGAGCTACCTTCAATAAATTGGCAGTCGTATCTGCAACGCGGCGTAGAAGAGGTAGAACAGTCCATGGATGAGGAGCATTCACCGACGAGGATTACCGGAGTACCTGCGGGGTCCAGTGAAGCCGCACTGTTGTCACAGTTTAGAGCATTTGCGTTGGGCTGGGCTGCTGCCATAGATGCATGGCCGGCGATGCGAAGCATCGTTCGGTAGAAAAAGCGCCCACTGCATATCGTGGGCAAAAAACGCAGAGGAGATCAAGCAACTACGCGGTGAACCCTAGGTTTCGGTGGAAAGCTCACTTGCATCCGAGCTCGCTAGACCACTCTTAGGCGCTGTCATTAAATCTTTAGCCAACAGAAGACAAAGGAACATAAAAGCGGGAACCAATTGAAGGCTGATTCTACCTACAGCAGTAAACCTCAGCGCTCCTCCCGAGTACGCCGTAAAAAGGAAAAGAAACAAGAAAAGACCCGTCGCACTGGCTAGTGCAACTGAGATGCCTTTGTACTGGGCTAGCGCTGACTTTCTGAATAAAAGAACAGATGTAATCAAGCCAACAAGCAGATAGGCAAACATATGCCAGCTGTCATGAAGAAAAAAGCTATCGAATACAGCTCGCAAGGAACCCGGATAATAAAACAGATTCAACTCTGCCAAAGAATGTCCAGCGACCACCCAATCTCGCGGAAATACTGCAAGCGCACCCATTGCTACAACTAATAAGCCCAGCAGCCACAGCAGGGCTTTTCTTCCGGGGATAAACACCACAAGCAATGCGGGAAAAAGCGTCAGCAGCCAGAAAACCCCTTCGTTCTTAATTAATACGCATGACACCGCGAAGAAAATCGCCATTAGACCCTGAGATCGCTCCCTTTCGACAGACCAGTTGTGGAAGGCCATCACTGCCAAACAATAAGACGCTCCTAGAAATAGGTCTGCATACCCGGCCAAGGCAACATGTGTATTGAGCAAGGGCATTGAGAGCAGAAAATAGGTGAACACCATCGACAGAATCGGACTCGCCTTTGCTTCACGAGCCTGCCCATAAAATGCGGCGCCCAAGCCAACGACACACAGCAGCCAAGGAAGGTTCATTAAACTCTCATCCCATCGACCTATCGCTGAGGTCATCCACAACTGCAAAAGTGGAATAGTGATGGGATACGCCGGATGATGATCTGTAAAAACCGTAGGGTCCGAAGAACTCAACCAGTCTGCATTTTCCACAAAGGGCCGTAACTCGACGAACTCCAGCCACACTCGGGCTTTAGTTGCCCAATGCATCGTCGCATCCCAAGCAAACAAGGGACGCCAGACAACGTCGACGGCCAAACCCCCAATCCTAACGGCGATTATCGCGAGCAACAGCATCAGCACAAACTTGTCGCTTAAAGAAGTCAAAGCTGGTTTGGGGCGAGTACCGGCACCGTCAACCAGTGAACCGCCGTTGCGGATCGCCAGGATCAACAGCATCAAACTCACTACCGCTACGCCGATACCGGTATTTGTAAATGACACCGACAAGCCCATACTTGCAATGAGGCGCATGATTAAAGGGACGCCCACCAGACCTGCAATCGTCCCGTAACCCACCATCATTGCGAGACGGCTTACCGCCGCCTCCGATACGATCAGATATGCCGTCAACACCCCGGGGGCTATCAACAGAAAAAGCGCAGTGGCTAGGAGTAAAGGTTCCATTTAAATCACCTGGTACAGCGAACCGATATCACTCGACAGCAAGAGCCTCACTTTCAGACGCTTCATTTCGCCGTAACGTAAGTGGTTGCCGCTGGCATCGAAGATCACCGGTGTGGGCTGAAGGAGCAATACGTAATCTCCGACTTGCATGTACTGCGGGTCGGGCAAGCTTTTGGCATGGCGTTGCCAAAATACGTTTTGGGGGTAAAGATAGTAGGCGCCACGCATACCACTGTAGTCGCTGGCAGAACTGACCAAGATTCTAGCGTCCCCACCGTCAATCGCGTCGTGCACCGCGCGGGTCAAGTTATAGAGATCGCTATCCATGCCCAACTGACGCTTTGCTGCAGGCGTCTTACCGGCAAGGGTGTCATGCGTTAACTCCGCCTGTCTTAACAGTCGACCCTGCCAGAAAAAGTCCAACATCAGCCAACCCAACAAAAAAAGCAGTCCGATGACAGGCCATTGAAATCGCAAGCGCTTACGGAATGCAAAAACGCCTACTAGGTAGACCAACACGGCCACAGTAAAAAGGGCCATAATAGCTAGCACAGGAAGTGGCGTTGTAGCTGGCGAAGTTACACCGATATGACTGTTTATGGAGCTGTGCTGCCAAGGTGTAAAACTTCTCCACTCGCCTAACGTTGCATAAAGCGAATGCGGAAACACTGCTGGCAGAATCTCCAATGACTGCAACACCACCTTCCCGCCCGGAGGCCCAAGCAATATCACCGCAAGCGTACCAGCGGGGCTTGTCCAGCCTCGCTCCTGTGACATATCCAACCACAGTGATCGGCCTGGAGAGACTCCTACGCGACGATACAAAAGTCGTCCACCGCTTGCCTCGTTTCGCCAACTCACGATCAAGGCTAAAACATCAGAACGTCCACTAAAATTTAGATGAAGGAGAGGGAGATCCTGCATTGCCGCTTGGCGAGCATTCACCTCAATAATGGCCTGGCCGGCATCGTCGAATTGTATTGCAACAGCGCTCTTCGCCTGAAGCGGCATACCCTTAACAACCCGTATGTCATTAAAAGACCAGCGCTCACCCGATGAAAGTCGAGCCTCGTCGTCCGGCGAGCCAAAGACAGCCAATCCTGACACCAAAATTAACAGCCCGATCAAAAGGCACAAAGCAGCGGTACGGAGCATATTGCGAGCGCTTGTCATACATAACAGAATGACCGGATGATATCATTCTGTACTAAAGTTAAGCGACTGGGCGATGGTATTGCGCGATACGGATTCTCCCTCCGACATCCGCAGCGCTAACAGCACTTGTTTTAGTGCTAGATGGGGCGCAGCAAGCAATACGCTTCAGAAATCAACGTTACCAACACAGATAGGACAGAGATGAGTAGTAAGGGTTCGATTAAAGTAATCATTCAAATTCCCTGCTATAACGAAGAGCAGACTTTGCCGATTACGCTCGCGGACCTGCCCACTCAAATCGATGGCGTAGACGTTATAGAAACGCTGATTATCGACGACGGCAGCTCAGACGACACTTTGCGCGTGGCTCGTGAGGCAGGCGTTAACCACATCATTCGCAACAAGCGAAACATGGGCCTGGCCCGGAGTTTTCGCCGCGGTATCGAGGCCTGTCTCGCCGCCGGAGCAGACATCATCATCAATACCGATGGAGACAACCAGTATGTGGGGGAAGACATTGCCCTGCTGGTTGCTCCAATTCTGGCGGGCCGCGCAGAGATTGTCATCGGTGATCGTCAAACCCATTTGATCGCGCACTTTTCACCGCTCAAAAAAATACTGCAATGGGTAGGCAGTGCCATTGTTCGTCGGCTAGCCGGTATCGCTGTTCCCGATACGGTGAGCGGTTTCCGAGCGTTCTCTCGAGAGGCTGCCATCAAACTCAACATAGTATCGAGTTATAGCTACACCATCGAAACGGTGATTCAGGCCGGTAAACGCGATATGGCGGTGGAATCAGTCCCGGTTCGAACCAATGGTGAGCTGCGTAAATCGCGTTTGTTCACCAGCACCCCGATGTTCATACAACGCCAGGTATCCACGATTCTGCGCATGTATGCGATGTATCAGCCTTTGAAGTTATTTTTTTACATCGGCATCACATTCACGCTAATCGGGATGGTGCCTATCTGTCGTTTTTTGTATTTCTATTTTACCGACGGCGGAGCTGGAAACGTTCAATCCCTATTGTTAGGTAGCGTATTACTGATAATGGGATTCATCGCTTTTGTAGCCGGGCTCGTCACCGATCTGATCGCGGCCAATCGTCAGTTGCTGGAAATGACATTAGAGCGTGTTAAACGGTTGGAGCTAGAAGACTAGTCGACTAAAAATGCTGCTGCAAAAAAATCTCAGACACCGACACAACCAACGCTTCTACTTAGATTCAGAAACATTGTACTTTCATTTCGATTGTAGACTGATCGGTCGAGCCTTGTTAGGTTCTCAGCACCCCGGCCTGCTGATTAGTAACAGTCGTCGAATTCCAGGGCTAATGACCTAGCCAGGCTAGTCATCTTCTACTTCCATAGAACGAATACAACATCCAACTTACCCCTCCTCAAGTGTGCAATCATTCCTACCACAAATGCGCGGAGTAAAACATTGCAGGGCGGCGAGTTTGATACACTTCTTAACGAGCAGGTAGCATCCTCTGCAGAGAGGTGTACGTAACCGTTTGGCTTTGCCAATCAAAGTTACATGACTTTTGATAGACTTTTTATAAAGTAAGGCTCTTGAATTTTTTTGGACAAAAATTGCTAATAACGATTGCAGCTGTAGAGTGGGCGTGATCGTTTTTTACCAAGAGAGCGGTAGATAACCTAGAGAAAGAATCCACACCAAAATGTAACCGTCGATCTTGCTTAAAGAGGTACTCCCTAGAAATTCTGAGTGTGCTGCCACTCGCGCCAGCCGCGCTTTAGGTAGTCATGTTTGTCTTCACAGCGTCACGAAATAGTTGGATGATGCGTTCAAGTGTGAGTCGCTCGTGAGGCACGCTCAACTGCACCTTTCTGCGGAAAAAATCCCACGCAAAATACTGATCTAATTTAAGGACCGTCGAGTTGAAATATCGTGCCGAAATAGACGGCTTGCGTGCTTTTGCTGTTGTTCCAGTTATCTTGTTCCACGCAGGCTTCGAGATGTTTAGCGGAGGCTTTGTAGGCGTTGACGTTTTTTTTGTCATTAGCGGCTACTTAATTACGACAATCCTGATCGACGATATCGAAAATAATCGCTTTAGCATAATTAAGTTCTATGAAAGGCGCGCGCGGAGAATATTGCCAGCACTCTTCTTTGTCATTCTCGCGTGCATTCCGTTCGCTTGGATGTGGATGCTGCCAAGTCAGATGAAAGACTTCTCACGGAGCCTCATTGCTGTAAGCCTGTTTGCATCAAATATTCTGTTTTGGAAAGAAAGCGGCTATTTTGCTGCTGCCTCGGAAGAAAAGCCATTGCTGCACACTTGGAGCTTGGCTGTTGAAGAGCAGTACTACCTCTTGTTCCCCATCTTCCTGTTCTTCGCCTGGCGTTATGGCAAGGATAGAGTGTTTTGGATGATTGTTATTTGTGCTTTCATCAGCCTGCTGCTAAGTGAATGGGGTTGGCGGAGCAACCCAAATGCAAATTTTTATCTTCCTCCAACGCGCTTGTGGGAGTTATTGGCGGGTTCGATTACTGCGTTTGTAGTGCAAAAGCACGGTCTACAAAGTAATAACGCATTAGCGTTACTTGGTTTAGCGGCAGTTGTCTTTGCTATTTTTGCCTATGACGAAACCACACCCTTTCCGAGTGTGTATGCCTTGGTTCCTGTGATTGGTGTTGTGCTGTTGGTCCTCTTTGGGGAAAAGGATACCTTAGCCGCAAAAATACTGAGCACGAAGTTGTTTGTCGGCATTGGCCTCATTAGCTATTCGGCCTATTTGTGGCATCAACCGCTCTTTGCGTTCGCTCGAATACGAAGCGCTGGCGATGTTTCAGCGAAGCTAATGATTGGACTCTCCATTCTCTCCTTGGTTCTCGCCGTAGGCTCATGGAGATACATTGAAAAGCCATTTCGCTCGGCTGTTAATCCTTTCATATCTAGGAAGTTGATCTTTATAGGCTCACTCGTTGGATTCTTATCGTTCGTCGGGTTTGGAGGATTAGGATATTTCCTAAACGGATTTGGAGAGCAACGATACGACAAGCAATACCTAGCCATTCGAGACATTAGTTTTTTGCGTAGTCAACGGCATGAGAGATTGGGCGCTTCAGGAGTTAGGCCAGAATGGCTTTTGCTTGGCGATAGTCATGCCGACGCGTTACAGGATCAATTTTCAGCATTACTTTCGAAATACAACGCATCTGCACTAGTGGGTACCGTTGCTGGCTGCCCTCCATCAATCAATTTGTGGCGTCATGACCTGGACTACAAGTTGAAATGTCATAAACACTACTTGGAGATTCTCGATAACGTAAAAGACCTGCAGATTAATAATGTTTTGATATCCGCTCGGTACGCTCTTTACATGAACTCTACAAGATATGATAACGGCGAAGGGGGCGTTGAGATTAGCGCAACAGATAAGGTTATATACGACCACTTAGATTACAAGGACGTTATTCGCTCGGATGACTTGCGGCATAGTGCTATTGAACGCGAATTAGTGGCTTTTGTGGGTGCGCTTACTAGACTTAGCGTGAATATCTTTATTATCAGAAGTATTCCAGAGATTGGGTGGAATGTTCCTCAACAGATGGAACGCGACAACGGGTTGGTCAGCACAAGTCGCAGTTCCTACAATTCTCGTGTTGCTTCCCTTAGTGGCTTCTATTCGAAGGTTTCCGGACTACCCAATGTGACTTTACTGCATTCGGAGGAAGTATTGTGTGACGATGTTAGATGTAATGCAGTGAGTGCGGGATTTCCTCTTTATTACGACACTAACCATTTAAGCGTTTACGGTGCTCGCTTTTTGCTTGATAGTTTTGAGCGCGATTTATTTGAAAATCGTACTGAGCAGTCAGCGGAGGCGAGAAGAGGCAAGCTCACAACCCGGGGCAAGGGTGTGACATTAAAGTAGGCAAGGTTTGCGTTATACCAATAAATTGGCTGCCATCGCATAAAGAAAAATTGAGCTTCTAAAAATAGGTATCGTTGAGCGACCAATTAAGGCGGAGTCAGAATTCATACTTAAAAACATACGGTCAAAGACAAGCTTATAGGGTTTTTAATGCCCCACGACCGGACTGTCTCTGTGCGCTTTTCATCGCGTGAATGAGTGGTTGGAAATCACGTGGACTTCTACTTTGTCGAATCGCATCCAAGGATATTTGAATGGGCGCTGATTACAGCTTTCACTACCTGATTGAAAAGACACATGACGCTGAGTTCTCTAAATTGCCATTTACGCATATTTACATAGAAGATTTTTTCTGACGAACACTTCGCGGAAATTCAGCAATGTGTGGAGATATCTCCGCCGAGCGCCTCCGGTGTTACTGAATTGATAGACGGATTGATACACAATGGCTTCAAGCCAATTGAATTCCCGGGCTGCGTTACTGATGTTGATAACTATATAAGATGGCATGAGGATAATGTCGCGGTCGCGCACCATTCCGCGTGCGGGGGATTCGGTATGGCACTGAGGTTACAAAGTTTTCAGTCGCCTGTCTTGGAGGCGGTAGATCGTGTCCTCAAAAGTGATAGTTTTAATCGTAAGATTTCCGAAAAGTTTGGCATCACGTTTGATGACTGCGTCGCAGATTCTGGTATTCAGAAGTATCTCGATGGTTATGAAATTAGTCCGCATCCGGATACGCGAAGTAAAGCCGCTACGTTTATGGTTAATATAAGTCCTAGCAGTCGATCTGAGAGCCTGAATTATCATACTCAGTACCTTAAGCTGAAAAATTCCCGGCGATATGTGCAGGCCTTTGGGGAGGGTAACGAGTCTGTTGATAGGGCCTGGGTGCCCTGGGATTGGGCGGAAACCGTCAAACGTCAAAACAAGAATAATTCGATTGTGTTGTTTTCGCCATCAAATGACACCCTGCACGCTGTGAAGGCCAGTTATGACCACCTACAGACACAGCGTACGCGGCTTTAAGGTAACCTTTGGTTTAAGGAGGTTCGCACACAGCCCAATCTGCCTCAGTGGGAGGCGCTCGACCTTTTGTCGCCGGCACCAACAAGGCGCAGTAAGATGACGTTGCGAGGTGTTGCTGCAAGCGTTTTGCCAAAACCGATAAAAGAGACTATCGAAAAGGCGATGCGGCTGAGGCGTGTGAATAAAAAACCCTCTGATCCTCTGGGGCAGCGAAACATCAAGCGGTGATAAAAGGTGATTGGTAGTGTGTTATTTGGGCCTAAGGAGATTTTCGATTTAAGTATTTCCTCGCAAAATCCTCCCAATCAATACTCGAGCTTTTGGGTAGAGACTTTTATGGCGCTCGAATCAGGATAGCGCAATGAGACAGTCTCGATTCACGGACAGCCAGATTCCGACGATATTATAGCGAGCAGAGACAGGAGCGTCGGCAAGTGATCTGTGCCGTGAGTATGGGATGAATTAGGCGGCTTAATCCTCTAACCATAACAGCGGTTACAAATGGGGAGTAAACATCGATCGATTGTTGGCTAAAGATCGTCGTCTCCAGCTTTCAGACCTCCCGCCTCCAGCAAAATTTGACCCATCCGAAGAGTGAAATCTTCTTTTTCCTGAAGGAGCGCTCGACGTTTTTCTGCCCAACGATCTAAAGACGTAGGGTCCTCAATCAGGCGTGCGCTGACCTCAAGAAGCAATTCTAAACTGTCAACTCTTTCTAATAGGCCAAACTTTTCAAGTTCAACGGAGTGTCCACCGCGGAGCGGGTTCCAAAGCACTGTCGGAATGCCCAATACCGCTGCTTCGTTAGCGACGGTAATTCCATCACCCACACTAATGGTTGCAAACGCCATTAGGTCGTGCAGATCCGATGGCTCAGGCGTGATTAATTCTGCGCTTACCTCTAGTTCTTCCTGCGATTCGTCAGTAAAAACTACGCGCGCCACCCCCAACTCGAACAATCCCTCCAGCAAATGCTCCCGCTCTTTTTTTGTCGGTGGAGCGTGTCCAACATCATGCGCCGCGTTCCAAGCAACAAATCGTACAATCGCATAGGTGTCAGACTTCAGCAGTCCGTACTTGCTCAACACTTTCTCGTCGGGACTAAAATACTTTGGATGCAAGTATGCAAGCGGCTCAAGACTATTTATACGTATCTGTCGCCTGCCTAAATCTTGCATATACGCTGTCGTGGTCACAATTTGGTTTGCAAATGGTAGGTACAACATTTTCTGAAGGTTGCCGAATTCGGTATCGTCATGAACGACCACTGGCTTTCTCAAAAGCCAACCAACATGTGCAATTGCGACCGAATGCGCGGAAAAAACAACGTCTGGTTTAAAACGGCAAACATACCAGAAAGCAAGTACTTCACGTCGAATTAGCTCTAGTCCCAGCCGAAACATCCCTGAGCGAGCCCTACTCAGGCAGATATGGGGCACTTTCAACTCATCAAGTAGCGGAATCATCACATCCTTATCTCTACTAAGCACAAGAACCTGATGCCCGCTCCTTACCAATTCTGCAAACACATGCTTGAATTTATGCACTTGGGCTGGGTGCGAATACTCCACGAGCAATCTCATCCGGTTATTCCTTATCTAGGCAACCCAAATAGGTTCCTATTTGTAGACTAAATTGTACAACGCCGGTGACCAGAAAAGCCCCATCTCGATACGGGCTAAGCTTGAAGGTGTACTTGCACTTACTCTTGCCCATGGTCCTAAGACAGTGAACACAAATTGCTAGCCTTGGGTTAGAATGCCGTACTGTGCTGTTCAAACGCGCAATGTATGAGGAGTCGTGGCTGGATGACGAGTCCAAAAGCGTCACGTTTGAGCGACCGCTTTGCAATTCGGCAATCAAGTAGCTGACTTCGTTGGAAGTATGAATCCTGAAACGCTTCATTACGCCCAAAACACATGCTTGGCCCACCAACAACTTGACGACCCACGCCAGTTAAGAGTCTCGAAATGCTCAATAACTACAGAGTAGCATCAGCAAACTTCGGGTTCTTGTCTGCGCTGCATCTCGTCAATGTCATATTCCCTCTACTGCTCTATCCATTCTTGATTCGCATATTAGGTCCGGAAATTTACGGGAAAGTATTGTTTGCTCAAGGCATCGCGGCTTATCTAAGTGTAATGGTGATGTTCGGATTCCAAATCTCTGCCACTCGTGAGATTGCCATTCACAGAGACGATACCACCGAGCTTTCGCGAATCGTATCCAGCACCCTTCAAGCCAAGGGGTTCATTTGGCTGAGTTGCTTGGTAGGTTATACGGTTGTTATCGCGTCCACACCAAGACTCGCTGAAGAACCGCTATTGTATGTGCTCGCTTTCGGCCAAACATTCACGCAGTTCCTTTTCCCCGACTGGTACTTCCAGGGCACAGAGAAAATGGGGTACATCACAATACTGTCTTTCCTGGTGAGAGCTACAGTACTGATCGCCACGCTGGGTCTCGTGTCAGGCCCCGAAGATTATTTGCTGGTCCCGGCGATCAGTTCCGCGGGGGCTCTTGTGGCCGGTGCAGCCGGGCTAGTTATAGTGTGCCGCGATGGTGTACACCTCAGCCTTCAACCAATCAGTCGGATGTGGAGAGCGATGAAACAGGGGGCACCACTTTTCTCATCGAACGCTATAGTTGCAATGTGTGATCGTGGGGGGACAATTATTGTGGGCTCACTTTTGGGTCCGACCGAAGTTGCCTACTATAGCCTTGGAGAGAAGGTCGTAACCGCGATATCGGGATTTTACTTCAATTTCTCACGCGCAGTTTTTCCAAACCTTGCAAACACAAGGAACGTGGTCCTGTCTAAACAAGTGTTTAGGTGGGCCGCGGGGATAGGAGTTATTGGCGCTGCTTTCACTTTTTTTGCAGCACCTTTACTCGTTAGTCTATTGGCTGGAGAGGAGATGAGCGCGGCCGTTCCGATACTCCAAACACTGTCACCTCAAATACTACTAGCCGGCATAGGTCCATTGCTGCTGAACGTTATAATTATCGAGAAGCTGAACAACAGCCTGATCACTAACGCCTTAGTCGCTGGAGTGGCGTATTTCATGGCAATACTAGGAGTTGTAGTTTTTGGCGCAGTTTCTACCAAAGCAATCGCAGCCTGCCTGATTTTCTCCTTGTTCGTGCGTGCTATTCATCGTCTTTACCATGTCGTAGCACATGGACATCAGAGATGGATATTTTAGTGCCTACTCCGGATTTAAAGATGTCCGCAGTTTATCTCCGGTGGGGGGGCAGACGAAATCGAGCAAATGAAATCGCAGCCAGTTTGGGGCTCACGCTTGTAGACTTGAAATGGCAAGCAAAGCACCCCTTAGTGGT
>JBLGAR010000125.1:0-13516 GCA_047612385.1 Cryomorphaceae bacterium
GTGAGTACCGACATTGTTCGTCAGGGCTTATTGGATTGGCGAGTTGCCGATTTGGACACCGGTGCCGCACTGGGCGAAATGTTCCATCTTACAGAAATCGCAGCTGATTAGGCCGAGCAATGCCTGTATAGACCTCAATCAAATTGCGCGGTACGCTCAAGTATCTGCTATCTTTAGCTTGAGATACGATCCTCCTTGCAACCGAAAGCCAAACCCATTCAATGACACTTGCTTCGTTAAATTTAGATAAAGAGGTCGGTTGAGGACAGTTTACTAGTTTAAGTTGATCCACTTGTGCGCCCTTCGAGAAGGGTGCCCTAGGCTAAACCTTTCCGATAATTGCAGCTCGACCTGCGCTGGGTATTTATGAAAAAATTAAGTTTTACCGACACCGCATTCCTGGCGGCCGAAACCAGGGAGACCCCCATGCATGTGGCGGGTGTAAGCCTGTATACCCTGCCAGAGGGCGCAGATGAGAGAGAGTTTCTGCACTACCTGGCAGATAACCTACGCGATCTTAAATCCTTTCTTCCGCCCTTCGGTGACCGGCTGAAAACTGGGCCTCTTGGTTTGGCGGGATCCACCTATTGGGAACCGGACCCAGCACTGGATATCGACTATCACATTAGACATTCCGCACTACCAAAACCGGGCCGCTATCGCGAACTGTTTAATCTGGTATCGCGCCTACACGGCACCCTACTGGATCGCAATCGTCCGCTGTGGGAGATGCACTTGATCGAAGGCTTACAGAATCGTCAGTTTGCGCTTTACAACAAAACGCATCACGCGGCAATCGACGGGGCACGATCGATTCACATGGCGCGGGCCATGTTATCCGCCGATCCCAATTCTCGCCTGCCCGACTCTCCCCTGTCGCTGGCGGCATGGAATCGCTACAAAGCCAGTTTGGGCTACATGGAGCCGGCAAGTTTTACCGACACGGAAATACGCAATGTTGCGGAAGTTATTAAGGCCAGGTTCGATACCAGCGTTCACGTCTTCAGCGCGCTCAAGCGCTTCGCCGCAGGCTGGGCCGGTCAGGGTGGAGCTCTGACACTGCCGTTTAGAAACGTACCCCGGAGTTCAATCAACACCTCGGTTTATGGCGCGCGCCGTTTCGTGGCTCAATCCTGGTCTTTCGCCCGTATTCGCGCTGTAGGCAAAGCGTTTGACGGCACTTTTAATGACGCCGTACTGGCTATGTGTGCGGGCGCACTAAGAATGTACATGGAAAACCACTCCGAATTGCCCGAGGAATCCCTTAAGGCCATGGTCCCTGTCTCACTTCGCCAGGCCGGCGATATCGATTCAAGCAACGCGGTTGCCGCAATCAGCGCCGATTTGGCGACTAACATCCAGGACCCCGCCAAGCGCTTTGTCGCGATCCAGAAATCTGTGAAGGCGGGCAAGGAGTTTTTCAGCGGCATGTCTCCGGCAGAAGTGCAGCTCGTTGGTATGGTAATGCAGGCGCCCTCCCTGGTGCTCTTGCCCTTGGGGCTAGCCAGTCGTATGCCAGCAGTGAACACCACGATTTCTAACGTACCAGGTATACAAACCCCTATGTACTGGAATGGCGCACGCATGAATGGCTCCTACCCCGCTTCCATTATTACAGACGGCATGGCCATCAACATTACACTGGTGACCTACGACAAAAATGTTGATTTTGGCATTACCGCCTGCCGCCGCTCGATACCACAGGCTCAGCGCCTGATTGACTACCTGGAAGAGTCACTGGTTCAGTTAGAAATCGCGGCCGGTAGTGTCGTGCCAAAAACCAAACCAAAGTCTAAGACCAAAGTTGCAACAAAAGTAAAAACGAAAGCCAGGGCTAAAATTAAGGTTAGGCCGAAAACCAAGGCCACAGCAAAACCGAAGACCAAGACCCAAGCAAAATCACCTGCTAAACCCAAATCCAAACCGAAGCGGGCCAGCAAATAGATAATTTGGAGACGTATCGTCACAGGGCCAATGGCGGTGGTTAGCTCCGACCACTCATCAGACAGAACATTTTGGTGTCGTCGGATATCCCACACCAAATTCTCGACCCCGATGCCATAACCAGTGCATACGAGCCTGACCACGCTGTGCACTGCAAACTCGTTTTGCCTGCGCTGAACTTCATTTGAGATTTTGAGTGACAAACGCTTTGCCTAACATCAGTCGAGAATCCAACACCCGGTTCTTCTCCCGCTATCTCGCGCACCACAAGTGGTCTTACGCTGCGGGCATTGTTCTGATATTCCTCACCAACTGGCTCGCCGTGAGCATTCCCGCCTATATAGGCCAAAGCATCGATTTGCTAAGCGATGTCGAGCAAATCCAGACCCAAAACGAACTTATGTTGGTAATAGGCACCGTCATCGCTTTTGCTCTGGCGATGGTAGTGACACGCACAATATCCAGAATACTGTTTTTTAATCCGGGTCGTGCGATCGAGCGCGAACTCAAAGATGATGCCTTTGCCAAACTCACCCACATGCAACCTGGGTTTTATCAAGAACACGAATCCGGAACCCTTATTTCAATCGTTAACAATGATGTAAACGGAGTACGAGCGCTGGCGGGTATTGTTTTACTGCAGGCGTTCAACATTATCTTTGCGCTTTCTCTCACCCCATTGAAGATGTACCAAATATCTCCAACCCTGACCTTGTATTGCGTATTTCCGGTATTGATCACCTTTGCTATTGCGCACAATGGCATAGCCTTTATGCGCAAAATGATGAAAGTGCGCATGATGGAACTGCAAGAAATGTCTGCAAAGACAGTCGGCTTTCTCAGTGGCGTTGAGGTCATCCGCTCGCATGGAATTCAGCTTTGGGCGGAAAAAGAGTTCGATCGGGAAAATATAAAGATCCGCGATCGCTCTATTCGTCTCGCCAAGGTACGAACCATTGTGCTTCCCGTCATTGCCTACACCGATCGCTTGTTAAAAGTGATGATACTTGCCATCGGCGGCGGCTATCTCGTAAAGCAACAGCTTACCCTGGGCGAGCTAACTGCATTTCTCTCCTACGCGTCACTGCTGGCAATGCCCTTCATTTCTCTCGGGATGGTTCTATCGGCCTGGCAAACTGGAATTGTCAGCCTGGAAAGCCTGCGCCGGATACTCGACCTACCTATTCATGAGCAGGACAAAAAGTACCTGCCTGCTGACCAGCGCGAGCAACTATTTACCAAGGGTATCCGCGTCAGCAACTTAAGCTACAGCTATCCGGGCAGTGACACACACGCCCTGAGCAATATCAGTTTCGAAATTTTACCCGGGGAAACGGTGGGCATTCTGGGCAAAGTCGGTTCGGGAAAAAGCACTCTAGTGAATTGCCTGAATCGCTACCTAGAGGTGCCCGTTGGTACCGTAACTATCGACGAGGAAGATATCACCAAGCTGGCAAGAAGGGATTTGCGAAGCGCAGTCAGAACCATTACCCAGGATCCATTTTTGTTCTCAGACACCGTCGTTGAAAACATCCGGTTCGGTTCCGTCGGTCGCGAAGATCCATTGCCCATGGATCAGGCACTTCAGCAAAGCGACCTGTTCGATGAAGTACAGCTGTTTCCAGATCGGGAACAGACCCTCGTCGGTGAAAAAGGTATTCTCCTGTCAGGCGGTCAAAAGCAGCGTCTCAGCCTGGCAAGGGGGCTTTACACACCCTGCAAACTGATGGTGCTCGACAACGTACTGTCAGCGGTGGATAACGAAACTGAACGCTTTCTTCTCGACCAGATATTCAACTACGTACGCTCTGCCAGTACTTTGATCGTGTCACACCGGGCCACTGTGCTGGAAAAGGTCGACAGTATCCTGGTTCTGGAAGACGGCTGCATAGTAGCAAGAGGAACCCACCAAGATTTATTGCAAAGTTCAGACCTCTACCGAGAAACCTGGGAGCTGCAACAACGCGACGGAGGGAGCAGTGCATGAATGACACGGCAACTGAGTCGAAAGCCGAGGCAACTTTCCACTGGTCTGTGGTGAGACGTTTTCTGGGGCACTTCAGACCCTACCGGAAACAAGTTGCACTCGGTGTAGGCCTAATTCCTGTCTCCGTGGTGTTCAGCATCATGTTTCCCTGGCTCATCATGAAAATCATCGACGAGCAGCTGGTACCCGGACATACCGAAGGCCTGATGTTTGCGGCTCTAGCCCTAGCCGGTGTATTGGTAGGCAATTACATTGCCGATGCGGTCTTTAACTATTCCCTCCAGTCGGCCGCGCAGTACGCCATTTCTGACATTCGGGCCGAGATGTTCAATCGCGTATTGCACTTCCCCAGGCGCTACTTTGACAAGACACCCATGGGCGTGACACTAACCCGGCTAACCAGCGATCTTGAGGCCATTAGCGAGTCCTTTACCCAAGGACTGTTGAGTATGGTACGCGATGTGCTGGTAACGCTCGCCCTGTTAATCTTTCTAATGTTCATAAGCTGGAAGCTAGCCCTGGTATTACTCTTTATAGGGCCGCCCATTTACTACATCACCGAGATTCTGCGCCGCCTCTTGAGAGATGCCTATCTAAACGCGCGCATCGTTCTCTCGCAGGGAACAGGCTACTTACAAGAATGCCTTAGCGGCATAAAAACCGTGCAGTTATACAATGCCGAAGACAATGTTCAACAGCGGTATGGAAAGTACACAAAAGGATTTTACGACGCACAGTCAAAATCCAACCTCTACGATTCTGCGCTTTACTCTATCATCGAAGGGATTACCACCATCAGCATGGGGCTGATTATCTGGTACGGCTCCAAAGAGATTCTGGCAGCGACCATTTCACTGGGAGTATTGGTTGGATTTATAAACACACTCGACAAAATATTTGTACCTATAAGAGACTTCACCTCACAAATGGCGTCGATACAACGCGCCTTTGCCGCGTTCGATCACATAGAGGAGATCTACGAGCAAGAAACCGAACACGACGCTTATGAAACTGCGAGTGACAACGCGGGAGGATTGAGTCAGCAAGAGCTCGCAGCTTTGCGCACCTTTAAATCCCTAGAATTTGATGGGGTAAGGTTTCGATACAGCGATGACGGGCCCTACGTTTTGCAAGGGGTCTCATTTCGCCTCAACAAAGGGGATAAAATTGCATTGGTTGGGAGCACTGGCTCCGGAAAATCAACAGTGTTGCGATTACTCACCAAGACCTATGATAATTATGAGGGTTCGATCACCCTCAATGGTATTGAGCTGAGTCGCATTCCCAAGCCTGAGGTTAGTAAGTTCTTCTCCCTGATGCAGCAGGAAGTCTTTTTGTTCAACGAAAGCATAAAGTTCAATATCGGCTTGGATCGTGAGTCCAATAGTAAGAATGACGTCATAGAGGCCGCTAAATACGTCTATGCCAACGAATTTATTGAGCGACTGCCCGGTCAATACGATTTCAGGCTGCAGGGAAATGGGAGCAATCTCTCCGCCGGACAGAGTCAGCTAATCGCCTTCGCTCGAGCCATCGCCGGCGGCAGTGAAGTTGTCATGCTGGATGAAGCGACGAGTTCTGTTGACTCGGTCACTGAACAACTCATTCAAAAAGCCATCGACCATGTCTTCGAAGAAAAAACCGTAATCGCCATCGCACACAGGCTGAGTACCATTCAGCACTCTGATGAAATACTGGTGCTGGACGGCGGGCAAATCATTGAGCGCGGGACGCATACGTCGCTACTCGCCCAGGCAGGCTTCTATGCCAATCTGGTTGAGGAACTGGATAAGGGGCAGGGGTAAAGGGCTCAGGACATACCCAGCGACAGCAGATTATCCAACGGGCGATACAACTCTTCCAGGTAATCGATATCCTCAGGGTCAAGACTGATCTCCGTCGCCGCCACCAGAGCAGTAAGCTGCGACACTTTCGAGACGCCCACAACCGGAGCGGTCACTGCCGGTTTACTCAGCAACCAGGCTATCGCTATTTGCGCCGGCGTTTTTCCGTACTTGGTTGCGGTTTCGATCAACCTATCCGCGATCAAGAAATCGTTATCACCTCGGTAGAGGCCTTCTGTTCGTTTGCGGTCGCCCCCCGTGGAGCGATTAGTACTACCGCCGTCAAAACCCCCTCGGTAAGCGCCGGCCAGTATGCCTCTTGCCAGGGGCGACCAAGGAGTGACGCCAACTCCAGATTTCTCGCAGTAGGGGTTCATTTCCCGCTCTTCCTCACGATAAATAAGGTTGTAGTGATTCTGCATGGAAATGAATTTAGCCCAACCGTGACGTTCAGCGGTCATTTGCAGTTCGGCAAATTGCCAGGCGAACATGGAAGAGCCCCCGAGATACAAAACCTTTCCGGCTTTGACTAAATCGTTCAGGGCTTCCATCGTCTCTTCAATGGGTACTTCTACATGCCAGGGAATACCGTGGGGATGGCGGTGAATAACAAGCTGGTCGACGTAGTCCAGTCCCAGGCGTTGGAGGCTGCGATCCACACCCTCTATAATGTGTTTGCGCGAAAGCCCACTGGAATTGGGATTGCTCCCCATCGGCATGGCAACCTTGGTTGTCAGCACGTAATCTTCCCGAGGTAATAACTCACGTAAAATACTGCCTACTATTTCTTCACAGGCACCGGTACCGTAAAAATCCGCGCAATCAAAGTAAAATAGACCATTGTCGATGGCGGCCCGAAAAATCTCCCGGGACTCATCAATACCCAGCGTCCAGTCGCCCTGATGCCCCTGTCCGGGAATTCCAAGATTCATCGTCCCAAGGCAAAGCTGGGAAACCATTAGGCCACTGTTGCCCAACTGAACGGGTTTTAGCATGGGTGCCTCTCCTGAAATTGATTGAACTAGTGCTTCGAATCATACTCGAATTTTCGTTCAGATACTTAGGATAGGAGCAGATCGGGCCGCAGTTCAATATCCGGTTCGAGCTCCCAGTTTTCACTGTGCGCGTTCATAGGCTTGTAATCACGACTCGGCCTTCGCATTTCTAAATGGCGAGCGGCCTCGCGGTAAAGATCGGTACGAAAAGTGCGTTGCACCATAGACGCCACGTACTCCTGGCTGAATGATTTACCCGTCAAACTACCGATCTATCGCAGTAGCCACTCGCCATCGAAGCCGCGCGGTTCTGACCTAACCTCTATGGCGCGACTAGTACCCATGTTCACAACCGGCTTGATCGCATGGATGATTCGTAAAAAGAAGGGAAAGTTTGGGCTTGCGGGCAATGTTGTGATATCCAATGTTCCCGGACCTCGTAAACCTCTGTTTTTTGGCGCTATGGAAGTCGAGAACTGGTTTTCAACGGCCAAGTATTTGACGGCAGCGCACTGAACATGACCCTGTGGTCATACTTCAGCAATGCCAACCTTTGCACACTCGCTGACAGCAAAGTACTGCCCGACGGCTGGATTCTATACAACTACTTCGTTGAGAAGCTCGCCCGGCTCAATAGCCTCTCTGAATAATGAACAGTTCAAGGTTTCCCGAACAGCCCGGGTAGTTCGCTATCATCAGCCTTTAAAATACGATCCAACCAGTGATGAAAGTTCTGACCGCCGGCTTCATTGCGCCCGAACATAACGTGTTTTTTTGTTCCACTCATCAAAGCTTGTTGTTGCCGCAACCCGGTGGCGTAGTCTTCCGACTCGACGACGAACTTCAGAAAATCAAATTGCTCGTGAGCCGCCTTTATAACTTCCTCATCATCAGGTAGGTTTTCCATCAGATAGCTCTGTACTGTAATGGACTCCCCCACCTTCTCGCCGGGGAACAGCTGTGAAATCAACACGCCGCGGCCACCACCGTCAAAGGATGCGATCGAAACGTGAGGAAAAATTGTCCACACGCCTAAAACCAATCTATCCGTCGGCCATTCAGATTCGGGCTTGTCCATAAAATCTTTTAGCGTGACGTCAGGTGAACTAACTCGCTGATGGGGCCCCCAGGAGTAATACAATGCCTGGCTGGAAAAATCCGACCCAAATGTATCCTTGTGCAGTATAGGTAGGTGATAGAAATCCAAATAACCGTCGTAGGCTATTTTCCAATTGGGCCCGTGCACCGTACGCTGGGAAAACAGCTTCCAGTCGCTAAAGTCGAAGTGGGCCAACATGTCGTCATAGCCGCACAGAAATTTTTCTATATCCAATTCTGATTCAGGGTTGGGAACGACCCAGATCAGTCCCGCTTTTTCCAGTACGGGTAATGGACGCAGGCCATTGAGCGACTTGTCCAACTCCCCAAACTCCTTGGCGTTGTAAACGCTGGTGAGCTCGCCTTCTGTGTTGTAGTTCCAAGCGTGGTAAGGACAGGTAAACCGGTGGGCATTACCGCAGCCCTGGGCCATAATAATCGAGCCCCTATGGCTGCACATGTTAAGGAAGGCTCTAAGCTCGCCGTCTTTCCCGCGGCTGATAATCATAGGGACGCCGACAGCCATAATCGCTTTGTAGTCCCCCGGGCTGGCCACCTCGCAGCTAGCAGCCACCATCAAGGGCAGGCGCTTGAAGACTTGCTTCATCTCAAGGTCAAAGTGCTCCTCATCATAGTAGTGCTCAGCGGGAATGTTGGCGATAGCATCCGCTTGATCGATGGTGCCAGCCTCCGCGTGCTGAACATTGTGGCGGGCCATCTCTATCAGTTGTGCGCGACTCATGAGGTTCTCCAATAAAACCGGATGAAATGATTGTTTTATTGTATTAGATACTCACAAGGTTGCAAGGGCTACGATTCAAAAGTGAGGACCTACGGGCGGCAGCACCTACGTAGAACTGCAATTAGTGGAAGCCCTATTCGCTGTACTTTACTTGGAAACAGTTGAACTCAGCGTTCGCTTGCTCGCCGCGGCTTAGAACACGCGAAGAAAGTTACCACTCCAGAGTTTTTCAAGATCGGATTTCGAATATCCTCGCTCCAACAGACCCACCGTAATGTTTTGCGCCTCACCCGCATCGTTATACCCTTCAATTCCACTGCCGTGACTAAAATCATTACCAATGCCCATGTGGTCAATGCCAATTCGCTCCACGATATAATCAATATGATCTAGCATGTGTGCAACGGTTGCTGGCCCCATTAAGTCACTCGCTGCAGCCTTTGACAGTTGTGAAATATCGACCACCGCACCAAGCGCATTAATTCGCTCAACTTCTGCAACACCAAGTGCTGACAGTCCACCGTGCTCTTCATCGGGTTCATGAAGGCCGGTTTCTCCATTAAACTTGGGTCGAGACGAATCGGAAAATACATTTGTGCGAGCAGTACTTACAGCAAAGCATCCTTAAATCCGTGCAAAGACCCAATCGGACCGGACCAGCGAAGCCAGACCTAAATGACGGAAGCCCCGGTTAGAGCGCATCACCACTGAGTGCCTCAGCACGTAAAACCTTGCTGCGGTTATCCACCCCGTCATGACTCCAGCCAGGCGCGTAAAAAACATACTTCAATTTATCTTGCCAGCGCGGCGCTCTGAGCACATCTTGCCATATCGTCTGATATTCGTGAGTGGCTACATCCCAAGGGCGATAGGACGTGATGTTTTTCGTTAATCCATAGCGTGGAGGGTCACTCGGATGCTCCTCCGAGAAAGAACCAAACAACCGATCCCAAAGTATAAGCACACCCGCGTGATTGCAATCGAGGTAGCGAAGATTAGAAGCGTGATGCACGCGGTGATGGGAAGGGGTATTCAAGACGAATTCAATCGGCCTCGGGAGCCGATCAACTAGCTCTGTATGCACCCAAAACTGATAAAAAAGATTTATGCTCATCATCATAAAGACCATCAGAGCATCAAAGCCTAGCAGAGGGAGCGGAATCCAAAACAGGTATTTGTGGATACGCTCGCCCACGCCCTGACGCAACGCGGTGGCGAAATTCATTTTTATCGCCGAGTGGTGACTGACATGGCCCGCCCAAAAAATACGTACCTGGTGATTGAGGCGATGCATCCAATAGTAAATAAAATCATCGAGCACAAACAAGAGGGCCCAGGCCCACCACTGCCTGCCCACAACATCTTTTAGGGGTGATAGTTCTGCCAAGAAGTAGATCACTGCGAAAAAAGCGAATTTTGGTACCAAATCTACTACGACTACATAGGCCATCATCCACAGGGATGCGTTAGTATCTCGCGCCTCGAACAACTCAAGATTCTTTTGCTTGCTATAGATAAGTTCCAAAACAAAGGCGACCAAAAATATGGGTACAAACCAATAGATCAGATCGTCGTTGCTGAACTCCGCCATGACGGCTTGCCAATTCATAATGATTCTTTCCTATGCGAGATTTTGCGAAACGGAAAGTTTCGCATTAGAGCTGTTTCGCCAATTGCCGCTGGATCTCACGCGCGAATAACCAGAGCCTATCCTGGCCCCACAAAGCGAGCAACTGGCTACCGCCTGCATCTAGCAGACGGAAACTAGGCACTCCCCAAAGCCCCGCCTCGTACATCGCCAGCCGGTTCGATTCCAACAGCTCTTCCCAACCGGCAGTACCCAGGACGCTCTTCGCTTTTGTCCAATCTATACCAGCGCCTTCCACGACAATTTTCAAGCCTCTATCGGTATTCGTGTTCACACCTCGAGCGAATGCTGAGCTTAAGAAACTCGATATTAATTCGACACCCTTACCTTGTTCATTGGCCCAGGAAAACAGAGAATAACAACGACGGACCGGGTCGCCGATAGGGTCGCAGAAATTACCGTAGGGAACGTGCGCTTCACGAGCTTCGCGAGCTGCATCCTTGAAAATGTACATTCCCTTTTGCCGCGTGGCGGGAACACCGCGCATGACCATGGGCAGCACCGGGCGCACGACTAAATTGACTCCGGTGTCCGCAGCGAGCTTTACCGCCCGATCAAATACGATAGCCGAATAGGGGCTGCGCAAAGACGGGTAGACCTCCAGCGTTAGGCTACCGTTATCTTTTAGCTCACCGGCTTCGACCATAGGCCTGGGTACAACCATGTCCTGATCAGGGTTGCGATCTACGCCCAGCTCTGCTAATCGTTTTTCTAGGTGATAGAGGCGATCGACGCCCCAGTACCACTCATGGCCATAATAGAACATGGCCCCGGAATAGTGTTTGAGTTCTTCACGGCGCGCAGTGCCAGCTTTGACCTTTGCGGTAACTTGCTCCTGGGTCACGCTACCAAAACGCTCTGCCAGCGCTTGCAGGCCCACTTGATCACCCGCCCAGAATGCGCGGCCTACATCGACAGCGCATTTGATAAAACCTACGGAGTCCTGCGCGGCTAAAATAGCAGCGGCGAGCGCCACCGCCTCACCACTGGGGGCCTCATTGTGCTCGGGGAATTCAAGGCCATAGTCTGGGGCTACGTGATAGGAGTCGTAGCGTGAAAGACGCATTAGCAAATCTGGCTCAGCCACATTGTTGCCCACCGGGCCTGTAACCAGATGGCAAACGAGCTCAATATCGTAGCGCTCTGCGAAGGATTGCAACACCTGCGCGGCCAAGTGGCTATAACCATCATCGACCTGATGGAAATACTCAACTACATGTGCCTTACCGGCGCTCCTCCGCTGCTTTTCGAATTTTTTGCGTTCGCTAAGCAGCGCAGTGGGCTTGGATACACGCGTCATAATGCGTGAAGTCAGCCAACGTAAAAACCTCGAAGGATTCATGGTGGCGGCTCCACCCTGTTCTTTAAACTGCTCTGCCATCGCTGGCTCCTGATGCTCTCTCTGGGGTGATATACCTATTTCACGAGCGGCGTTAACGCACTGACGATTACCTCGATCGAGGTTTTCTTGCTTAAGCCCTGATGGTCACGCAGCCTGAGCCACATTTCAGCGGAGGCGACTGCATCCACAGCCTCACGTTCATGGCTTGATAGTTTTTTCAATTCCGGCAACCAGGCGTCAAGATCTTTGCGCAGCCCACGCTGGTAGCGCGCATAATTCTTCCGCAGAGTTTCAGAACGCCATCTCTGTGCTGCAGTGGAAAGAATAGAATTCTTCTGGTTTTCGTAGCCGTCTGCATGACGTTCAACGGCGTGTAAAATACGCTCTTCCAGAGTACCGTTGCGATCTCCGCCTACAAATAGCGCTTCAACATCTTTTCTAGACTGCGCGTCTACCGTCGAAAACAGATTTTCCATATCGGAGAAATGTCTGAAGAAGGAGCGAATACCCACACCTGCGCGCCCCGATATCTGCTGCGCGGTTGGTACTAGTATCCCTTCAGAAATCAGTGCCACAGATGCTTCGATTATAGCTTGCCGGCTTCGCTCGCTGCGCAGTCGACGTCCGTCAGGAGCGGTGGACCTCTCGGTGCTTTCAACTTTATTCGCTGTACTGCTCGAGTTTGTCTTACTCACGTTGTCTGCTCACATTAATCTCCAGACCCCAGGATTTTTTAGGCCAATGCTTCCAGCACGATGTTAACACAGCGACTTGCAGAGAAGAATGCATAATGACAGTATGTGTGTCAGATTTTTTACCGGGTACTTTCGCATGAAATACGAACTGAACAACAACATTGCCACGCTTACATTCGACGATGGCAAAGCCAATGTCGTGGGCCAACAATTCCTCGACGACATAAACGCGGGGCTGGATCGGGCTGAATCCGAAGAAGTCGCCGCTGTTATTCTCAAGGGTCGAGAAGGCATGTTTTCAGCTGGCTTTGATCTGGGAGAATTCAAGAAGGGCCCGAAGGAAGGGGCGGCAATGGTTAAGCGCGGCTTTGAATTTCTGGTACGTCTGTACAGCTTCCCAATGCCGACAGTAGCGGCATGCACAGGACACGGCATTGCCATGGGCGCGTTTATGATTATGGCCTGCGACAGCCGCGTGACCAGCCACGGCAAGTTCAAAATGAGTTTGCCCGAAACCGCCATTGGCATGGCCCTACCCCCCATATTAGTGGAGCTGGCAGCCTCACGGATTGCCAAACAACATATGACTCGGGTTATTCTCCAGTCGGAAGTTTATGACCCGGATAGCGCAGTGGCGGCGGGGTTTGTCGACGAGGTAGTAGATGCCGATCAGCTGAGTGCGCGCACTATGGAGATAGCGGAGCAGCTCGCCAAGTTACCTAAAGCGCAATACGCGGCCAATAAGTTATCACTTCGTGCCCACTCTTTGCAGATCATGAAGGACAGCATCGCAGGCTAAACAACACGACTGCGGGTAGGATGAGGTCTAACGACTTAACAGCAAAGGGTCTATCAGTTAGCGAGCAGAAACGAATAGGCTGGAAATCTATCGATTATGGGGTTTATACTTCCTAAACTCATTCAAACCTGTGGCTCTTTGATGATCAAGTTATTGTCTATTTTGTTGCTATCCTTAATCTTAATGGGCTGCAGTCAGAGCTCAAGGGAGACCTCTTTTCTTATTGTGGGCTCAGAAGAAAAAGGCCCACCCGAAGGCGGTAAGCAATGGGTTGAGATTGCAGCTCTTGAGTCATCGGCGCTATCAGCCGATCGATATACCTTTGACGTCCGAAAAAAAGACGGGGTGCGCACGTTCCATAGTCCGGGTTCCATCCGACAGTCGTCTGCCAGCGTACTCCTTGCACCGGGTACTTATGTTGC
>JBLGAR010000126.1:0-13468 GCA_047612385.1 Cryomorphaceae bacterium
TCCCGGTAAAAAATTGCTGCGGCCGCTGATGAAGCGATCAGCTGTGGCGATGGTTTTACAGCTGCACGATGGCGAACTTCATATATTAATGATCAAGCGGGCAGATCGAGAAGGCGATCCTTGGTCTGGGCATATGGCGTTCCCAGGCGGCAGAATGGATCCTGAGGATGCACACGGCTACGCTGTTGCGGTAAGAGAAACTGAGGAGGAAGTGGGTTTGACCCTCGGCCCAGATGATCAATGTATCGGGCGCCTGTCGGAAATCAACGCACGCCCGCGGCCGGGTTCATTCGGGATGGCGGTTAGCCCCTTCGTGTTTAGACTCGATCGAGAAGTTTCTTTTGCGCCCAACTACGAAGTTGCCGAAGTCGTTTGGGTGC
This sequence comes from Cryomorphaceae bacterium, assembly GCA_047612385.1. GTDB lineage: Bacteria > Pseudomonadota > Gammaproteobacteria > Pseudomonadales > Halieaceae > JBALVT01. Next base: position 381 of record JBLGAR010000126.1, read on the forward strand.
CGCTGGAGTTTTTACTCGATCCTGACAATCGCGAGAAAATGACCTGGAAGTTCAAGGGCGCTGAATTTCCGATGCCTTGCTACCTGTTTGAAGGCAGGAGAATTTGGGGTTTGTCACTGATGATGCTAGATGAAATGATGGACTTGATTGAAGGGCGTACGCGCAAGAGAAAGCCATGGCGGAGGCGTTAGTCTTCCGCTCTTAAAAATGCTTTTGTGTCGAGCATCAGTTCGCGCAATGCGGGATCTTCGGTGCTGGCCTTAATCAGGGTTTCTACGTCAATGTCTCCATTGACATATTCAGTCAAGACATCGACCAAGACAGGCGTCATTTTTGGTTCCCTGACCCAGCGCGGTGCATTCACTAAATTTCCCGAAACAAGATTCTCAGTCTGACTTAGCCAATATCCACCACAACTCGACAGGCTGTAATCACCAACTCTGCCAAAACTGATGTTTGGTGTGCCTGGGTTAAATCCTCCCGGAATAATTTCGGTTATCTCATGTAGTGCCATCACCCACTGGCTATTTTTTGGGAAAAGCTTGGGCTCAGGGCGGCAGTAGTCTGCGGTTTTAAGCCAAATGCGGATTTCGCTGTGGATTTCATCTCCACGCAGCAGGCGATTAACTTTGAGATCTATGGAGTTGCCCTTACCCGTGAGTACCGTGCCGCTGACTACGAGATTGGCTGTCGCCTGCACCTGACTGAATGAGCCTTCCCACAAACACTCGCATTCGGCGAAGATGGGTATGTTGCTCAGCATGCCAGCGAGTAAAACTGATGTGATGCCAAGACCTCGCACTTGGGCGCCCTATTGCAGGGCTTTCGCTGCTGCGACTGCGAAGTAAGTGAGTATGCCGTCACAGCCAGCGCGCTTGAACGACATCAGCGATTCGAGCATAACCGGCTGCTCAGAAAGCCAGCCATTTTCGAAGGCGGCCATGTGCATGGCGTACTCTCCGCTGACTTGGTAGGCAAATGTAGGTGCTTTGAGCTCGTCCTTCACTCTGCGCACTATGTCGAGATAAGGCATACCGGGCTTGACCATAATCATGTCGGCACCTTCAGACAAATCAAGCGCGCATTCATGCAATGCTTCGTCAGTATTAGCAGGATCCATTTGGTAGCTAAATTTGTCACCGCCTTTTAAATTGTCTGAAGAGCCTACGGCGTCGCGGAAAGGGCCGTAGTATGCGGACGCGTATTTGGCGGAGTAAGCCATGATTAAGGTGTTGTGGAAACTGTGTTCTTCCAGAACTTTTCGTACGGCACCAATCCGCCCGTCCATCATATCAGATGGTGCGACAACATCTGCGCCCGCCTGAGCGTGGGACAGCGCCTGCTGAACCAGTATCTGGGATGTAACGTCATTGAGTACGTAGCCACCGTGATCAATGATGCCGTCCTGCCCATGTGTGGTATACGGATCCAGCGCAACATCCGTAATAATGCCCAGTTCTGGGTGGGCAGCTTTTAAAGTTTTAACCGCCCGCTGAACCAAGCCATCGGGGTTGTAGGCTTCTTCCGCTGACAGTGTTTTTCTCGCCGCCGGTACCACAGGAAATAAAGCTATCGCGGGAATGCCCAAGCTGACTATTTCTCCGGCCAATTGGGTTAGTAAGTCAATGCTCAGCCGGTCGATGCCCGGCATTGACGGTATTGGCTCACGCTGGCCCTCACCTTCAGTGACAAAAACTGGAAAGATCAGATCTGCCGGAGTGAGCGAGCTCTCTCGAACTAGCCGACGGGAAAAATCGTTTGCTCGCAGGCGTCGCATTCGAGTGTCAGGGAAAGCACCGCGGTTGGAATTGAAAGCCATTTACTTATCCTTTGTCGAAGGCCGCTTTTGCGGCGGCAATCGTATCTGCAATGTCTGCGCTGCTGTGGGCGCTGGACATGAAGCCCGCCTCGTACGCCGCTGGGGCCATATACACACCGGCCTCGAGCATGTTGTGGAAGAAGCGACTGAAATGCTCCGTATCGCAGGCCATTACCTGTGTGTAGTTTGTCACTTTGTGCTCGTTGGTAAAAAATCCACCAAACATCGTTCCCGCATGGTTGGTTGTAAAGGGTATGCCGGCCGAGTCTGCGGCGCTTTGCAATCCCTCGCACAGTATTCGAGTATTCTCGAACAGTGGCTCATAAAACCCCGGTTGAGAAATTATTTCCAAGGTGGCGAGCCCCGCTGCCATGGCAATGGGGTTGCCGGATAAAGTACCCGCTTGGTACACAGGCCCCAGTGGCGCAATCTGCTCCATAATTTCCCGCTTGCCACCAAAGGCTCCTACGGGCATGCCTCCACCGATGACCTTACCCAGTGTGGTCAGGTCGGCCTCTATCCCGTAGTAGCCTTGAGCGCCCGCCAGACCAAAGCGGAATCCGGTCATTACTTCGTCAAAAATTAGCACCGCGCCACTGCTGCTGCAGACTTCACGCAGCGTTTGTAAAAAGCCCTCGGCGGGCGGAATGCAATTCATGTTACCCACAACGGGCTCAACAATAATGCAGGCTACTTTATCGCCTATTTTGTCAAAAGCTTCGCGCACGCCGGCACTATCGTTGTAATTTAAAGTGATGGTGTGATCGGCAAGAGAGGAGGGCACACCCGGTGAACTGGGTACCCCGAATGTCAAAGCACCCGACCCTGCTTTGACTAAGAGAGAATCTGAATGGCCGTGGTAACAGCCTTCAAATTTCACGATAGCGTCGCGCCCCGTAAAGCCTCTGGCAAGGCGAATTGCACTCATAGTTGCTTCGGTACCCGAGCTTACCATTCGCACCATGTCCATGTTTGGCATGATCTGACAAAGGCGCTCCGCTAGCTCGATCTCCAATTCAGTGGGCGCACCAAAGCTCAGTCCTTTTTCACTTTGTTTTACTACGGCTTCTCGCACTGCTGGGTGATTGTGGCCCATGATCATGGGGCCCCAGGACAATACATAATCGATGTATCGCTTGCCCTGAGTATCGAACACGTAAGCGCCATCGCTACGATCGATAAATACCGGAGTGCCGCCCACAGCCTTAAAGGCGCGGACCGGCGAGTTTACGCCGCCCGGGATGTGTTTTTTGGCGCGTTCAAAGAGTTGTTCCGAGTTGCTCATTCGGGCTGTTCCTGAGTTTTGATTAGGGATTATCGGGGCTTGGGAGGAGAATATCCAGCGTGTCCATGGGGTAACCGGCACGAATTTGGCCTGCCAAGTCGCGATTCTTATCTAACTTAAAAAGGTTTTAAAACTACCAAAATCACGATACCGAATAAAAAAATCACCGGGACTTCATTAAAAAACCGATAGAAGACGTGAGTATGCGTGTTTTGATGCTGATTGATCATGGTGACATAGTGCCCGCACTGGAAGTGATAGACCACCAGAACAGCCACCCCTGCCAGCTTCAGCCACATCCACGTGGCGCTCAAATAATAGTCCAGGTTCAGGCTCATCAAGGCGATACCCAGTGCGATAGAGATGAACATGAAGGGCGTCACAAAGCGATACAGCTTGCGTGACATAATGGCTAGCTGCGCCTTGGTTTCGGGATGTTCGCTGGCGGCATAGTAGACAAATATTCTAGGCAAATAGAATATGCCAGCAAACCAGCAGACTACGAATATTATGTGAAAGGCCTTCAGCCAGAGCATTGGGGATCCTCTAAATACCCGATTATATTTTTGACAGTGAAAATTGTTCTACTGCCTCGCGCGTCACAATACCCTGTAAGACCTCGATTCCACTAGTTCCGCGGCTGTGAACCCACAGAGCTTCGACCGTTTCCGAGCTCATAGTATCCAGCGCCTGACGCAAAGTCGCCCGAGCGGGAAGGGCGGCCACTGTCCATCTGCGAATATCCGCCTCGGTCAAATCCAACTTTTCTGCAATTGTTCTTCCTTCCAGCCACTGGACTAAATCATTGCCTCGCACCAAATAGAGTATTTGGCCATCGCGTTCCACCAGGCACCAGCCCGGTGTGGCTTTTGTTAGAAGTTCGGCGCGTTCGTGATCTAGTTCTGCGGAGATTTTAACAACGCTAACCTCCAGGCTTGAAGTGACGGCTGTCCGGTGCAAGAGCTGGTTCAGAGGGTCATCGGGAACCGCGCGCTTTAGCTGTTGTAACACAGTTTGATGGGCTGACTTTTGGCGAAATATGCCGGTGTTGGTCAATGTTGCTGCGACGACTGCCAGAAGGGCAGGCATTGCAATCCCCACTGTGTGAGTAAGCTCCACCACCGCTAAAATCGCTGCCAGTGGCGCGTTGAGTACGGCTCCCATTGAGGCGGCCATGCCCATGACGATATAGAGGGTCGGGTCAGAGACAAGTTCCGGCATGTAGGTATGCCCCAAAACTCCCATGATGCCTCCGAGACAGGCTCCGATCAGAAGGTTGGGGCCGATCAGACCAATCGGCATACCGACCCCGCAGGAAAAACTCGTGGCGAGTATCTTACAGGTCGCTATTGTAATGAGTGCGATAGGTGCCAGCTGCCCCAGTATCACCAGCCGAAGGGTGTCGTAGCCCATCCCCAATATCTCAGGAACATACAATGCCAGACCACCCGTGAGCACGCCGGCACAGCCGAAGCGCACGGCGACCGGCCATTTTGTAAGACGTGCCGCTAGACTGCTGACTTTGATGAAGGCAGATACTGCGATTCCGCAGCAAACACCCAGTAGCAATATGTAGGGGAGCTCCCACAAGGAGTTGAGCTGGACTGCGGAATGGCTGAATACGGTAAGCCCTGAATTCAGCGTTAGGCTAATAGCAGAGGCGGAAACTGCGGCCAATATCACAGGGATAAACCCGACTACGGAGTACTCAACAATGATCACTTCCATAGCAAAAATCACACCGGCCAGTGGCGTGTGAAAGGCCGCCGCAATGCCACCTGCGGTGCCGCAGGCGATCAGCACTCGTAAGCTGTTGTTTGGCAATTGCAGCTTCTGCCCCAACAAACTGTTGACCGCCCCGCCAAGGTGAACGCCCGGTCCTTCTCTTCCTCCCGATTGTCCGGTGGCGATTGCCAGGGTTCCGCCAATAAACTGCACCAACGCGTTTTTGAGGGGTAGAACACTGTAATGCGAGTGCATATGGCTGATGACATGCACTATGCCTGTTTCCCGATCCTCAGGCTTAATAAACGAATAGCCCAAGCCAAGTAAGGTGGCGCCAGCAACGGGGAGAGCGAAAACAAGCCATCTGGGCAACGCTTCGAAGCCTTCGGCGCCATTGTCCACATACCAAAGCATTGCGACCCAACTAATGGCGAATTCGAAAGCTATAACCACCAACCCGGATGCTAGGCCGCCTATTACGCCCAGCACGGCGTAGGACAATATGGACTGGTAATCGCCCAATGTTCTGCGATAGTTATTGAAAAGACTTCGCAAGGGTTCCCCCATTAATTGGTGAAATCCTAATATTAACAGTTATCTCCAAGCATATTGCTTTTATACTGGTCGGCCGGCTGAGGTTAATGGTCGGAAGATAGTTGGACGAAGACAAGGGTTGATCGATGGTAAAAGTAGGTATTGTAGGAGGGACCGGGTACACCGGGGTCGAATTGCTTAGGCTGCTTGCGCAGCATGAGCACGTCGAGGTGGTAGCGATCACTTCCAGGGCAGAAGCCGGGCGGCGTGTAGACGATCTCTACCCGAATCTCCGTGGGCACTATGAGCTGGCCTATAGTGATCCTCAGGTTGAGCAATTGGCGAGCTGTGATGTGGTCTTTTTTGCCACTCCGCACAACGTAGCCATGAATCTGGTTCCCGAACTACTTGCCGCCGGTACTCGAATCGTTGATCTGTCAGCTGATTTCAGAATTCGCGATGCGGCTCTTTGGTCTAAATGGTACGGCGAGCCACACGCGTGCCCCGAGCTTCTGAAGACCGCGGTCTACGGGATGCCTGAAGTCAATCGAGAGGCGATTGCGTCCGCGCAGTTGGTGGCCTGTCCTGGTTGTTATCCCACTTCGGTGCAACTGGGTTTCATTCCCCTACTGGATAGCGGCTTGGTCGATACGTCCACTCTTATTGCCAGTTGCGCTTCCGGCGTTAGTGGGGCGGGAAGGCAAGCAAAAATAGACAATCTCTTGAGTGAGGTGAGTGATAGCTTCAAGGCTTACGCCGTTTCCGGACATCGACATCTACCTGAGATTGAGCAGGGTCTATCCGATGTTGCGAAGAACTCGGTAGCCGTTACTTTTGTTCCCCATTTACTGCCTATAGTGCGAGGAATTCACTCTACGTTGTATGCTCGTTTGACGGGGGATACCGCAGATTTACAAGCCTTGTACGAATCCCGGTATGCGGATGAGCCCTTTGTTGATGTGCTGCCGGCGGGACAGTTTCCCCAAACGCGCACAGTGAAAGGTGCCAATCGATGCCAAATATCCGTGTGTACACCGCAGGATCGCGACACAGTGGTTGTGATGACTGTCATAGACAATTTGGTTAAGGGGGCTTCGGGTCAGGCCATCCAGAATATGAACATCATGATGGGGTTGCCTGAGTCTATGGGGCTGGGAAATGTTGGGTTGTTGCCCTAGCGGCCAAGCGCAATGGACTCAAATCAATACGAGACAGTAGTTCAGCGACGCCACGTAAGGAGGCGGGAGTTCCAGGTGCTATTGGCTCTTCTGTTCACTGTGATTCTTCTGGCTGCGGGTTTTTATCTTGGTCAGCGCTCAGCCTACAGTGGCATGGGTATTGACCCTGAGGCCTATCGAGAAATGGAACGCGCTGTGCCAGAGGCTGCTGTACAACTTCAGAAGCTCGAAGAGAGTCTGGATATCAGCGGTACACGCAATGAAGTTGATAGGGCTTCCCTGGAATTGGTCCGCAAGGAGATCGCTGCGCAGAATGAGGAAATCCTCCGTTTGGAGGAGAGCCTTACATTTTATCAAAGCCTGATGTCGCCAGGTGATATTGCCAAAGGGTTAACGCTGAGGCCGATCGAGCTTATTGCCACTGAGTCAGAGCACCGTTTCGCCTTTCGAATCATTGCGCGGCAGGAATCACGCAAGCACCGTTTGCTCAAAGGCACGTTGTCTGTGAAGGTGGAAGGGGTTACTAATCAAAAGGAGAGCACCTTATCGCTTTCCGCTCTCAGTGAAGAGATCGAATCTGATAGCATTGCATTGCGATTTCGGTATTTTCAAACTCTAGAGGGAGAACTGGAGTTGCCTGAGGGCTTTGAGCCCAAAACGGTTTCGATAGTGGCCAGAAGTGCATCTCCCGTCAAAGTCGAGATTGTCGAGCAATTCCCGTGGTCCATACAAGAGAGGTTTACCTATGTTGGGAAGTAAAAAAGGTGGGGTAGGTGTGTCCGGTGGTACAACATTGGTCTCCAGAGATACTGTTATTGTTGGGGATATCCACTTCAGTGGCAATTTGGATGTAGAGGGCCTGGTTCAGGGCAATATCGTTGCCAAACCGGATACTGAGGCCTGTATTCGAGTGGTCGATAAAGGGCGGGTCGAGGGAGATATTAGTGCTCCATCGGTGATTGTGAATGGCTCTATTGAAGGCGACGTTCACTCCGGACATCATCTGGAACTCGCTTCAAAGGCCCAGATTCAGGGTAATGTCTTCTATACTGTCGTGGAAATGGCTGTAGGCGCCCAGGTTAACGGTGGCTTACAACATGTTGTAAAGCCATCGGAAGTGGCACCGCTAAAGGCCTCAGATCCATTGGTGATGGTGAATGAAGTGGGCGACCTTGCCTTTGGTAGGCGAGTATCCAGCGATCCGGGAAAAGTTGACTAATTTAGTCGGATTTAAGATACTTTGTACCCATTCGTCATATCGATTGAGATCTGGCGACTAATACCAGCCAACTAGTTATCAGCCAACCAGTGGCTGATCGCAGAGATTTGCCATGTCAGTAGCCCAAACATTCAATCCGACCAGTATTAATTTATCCTCAAGCGCCGTGAATAAGGTGAGGGATTTAGTCACCGAGGAAGAAAACGAGGAATTGAAGCTCCGCGTATTTATTACTGGTGGCGGCTGCTCAGGATTTCAATACGGTTTCACTTTCGACGAGTTGATGGCTGACGATGATACTGTGATTGAAAGAGAGGGGGTGACCGTTCTAGTTGACCCTATGAGCTTTCAATATCTTGCGGGTTCCGAGGTAGATTACACCGAAGGCCTAGAGGGATCTCGCTTTGTGATCAATAACCCTAACGCCACTGCCACCTGTGGTTGTGGTTCTTCCTTTTCGATTTAGTCTTTTCCATGCACTTGCGATTGCTTGTCCTGGCGCTTCTCCTGGCGCTGGGCTCCTGGCCAGCATTTGCGCAGTCAGATAGTGCGGACGGCCCCCGTTATATAGCCGGTATCGAGCTTCATACGGCCGAGGAACTGCAAGCTGCATTGAAGCGTGCGGAGCAGTTGCTGGTCGACGGCATACTTCCCCTGGGTTCGCAGATGCCGGTTGCATTTGTGCTCCACGGCCCTGAAGTTCGCGTATTGCTTAGGCAAAATTATCTGCAGTACAAACAGACAGTAGATTTAGCGGCAAGTTTAACAGCGCTAGGAGTCATTGAAATTAAGGCCTGCGAAACCTGGATGGGTGGAAATCATATAATGGCCGAAGATCTGCAGTTATTTGTAGGAACAGTGCCCTACGCCCCGAGTGAGTTAAATCGCTTGGTCAAGGAAGAGAGCTACCTGTATTTTTGATAGTCGTTAAGCGGTTTTCCCGGGATATACCCCTCCCAATACTCGTGACCCCCGGGCTCCAGTGACTACTGGAGCATTGCCCGCTAATCCTTCTAGCGTCTGTCTTGCCAGCCACCCAAAGGCCGCTGCTTCCACCCAATCCGATGCGATGCCGATTGCACTGGTGTTTGCCACAAGCATGGGTTCCAACATACGGTACAGCCTGCGCATCAGGTCAGTGTTGTGAGCGCCGCCCCCACAGATATAAACTTCCGCAATGGAGACTTCACTGCTGTGAATGCCCCAGACAATACTCTTTGCGGTAAATTCGGCCAGTGTCGCTTGAATATTTTGTGGGGAGTGCTCTGGGAGCTCTTCAATATGTCCTGCTAACCAAGCCATATTGAATGCCTCCTTGCCGGTGCTTCGCGGGCCATTCCGGTGTAAAAACGGGTGTTGGAGCATCGATTCAAGCAGTGTCGCTATGATCTGCCCTTCTGCGGCCCAGTCTCCTTGGGCATCGTATTGCCGCCCGGTGTGTTTGGCGGTCCACTGATCCAACAGCGTATTGCCAGGGCCGGTATCGAATCCCATGACCAGTTCTTTGCCGCGCAGTATGGATGCGTTTGCTATTCCACCGATGTTGACAATGGCGCGGTTGATACCGGGGGCAGAAAATACGTCAGCGTGGAATGCAGGAGCCAGGGGTGCGCCCTCGCCGCCAGCGGCGATATCCCGGCGGCGAAAGTCAGCCACGGTGGTGATACCCGTGTTTTCCGCGATGGTATTCGGATCCCCAATTTGCAAGGTGAAACATTCATCAGTCGAGGTTGCGGAAGACGGTGGACGGTGGCGGATAGTTTGGCCGTGACTGCCGATAGCTGTTATTGCATGGCTGGGAGTGTGGCTTTCTTGAAGTAGCGCAATAGTAGCTTCGGCAAACAATCTCCCCAGTTCACGGTCCAGTGCGCCCATGCGTTCGATTTCACCGTCCCCACTGTGACTGATTGCAGCGATTGCGTCTCGCGTTGCAGCGGGAATGGGATGTTCTCGCGTCGCAATCAGTTTAGTTCCGTTGTGTGAGCACTCAATAATTGCCGCATCAATAGAATCAATGCTGGTGCCTGACATCAAACCGACATAGAGCGATTGGCCGGGGCCATCCTTAGAGCTGCGGCTCATCTTGGGCTCAATTAGCTGGGGGCTTCGAGGGGTCGTTCAGTGCGAGAGAGCTGTTACCTTGTAGCGCAGCAAGCCCTGTGGATACGCCGTCAATTGCGGCTATAAATCTCGGTAGCTCTGCTGGGTCCAGTGACTTGGCCTTCGGCAGTTTCTTGTGAATGGTGCGTGGGTTGCGATGCACACCGTTGACTAAAAACTCATAGTGAAGATGTGGTCCGGTAGCGGCGCCCGTTGAGCCCACCGTCCCAATGACCTGGCTTTGTGAAACCCGTTGCCCTTGTTTTACATTGCGCTTGTTCAAATGCAAATACTTGGTTACATAAGCCTCGCCGTGGGAAATGAAGACATAGTTGCCGTTGGCTCTGCTGTAACCCGCGCGCTGAACTCGACCATCTCCCACTGCAAAGACTGGAGTTCCTCTTGAGGCCGCGTAGTCCGTGCCGCGATGGGGTTTGGTGGTTTTGTAGATAGGATGCATTCGACGAAGATTAAAGTTGGAACTGATACGGGTGAAATCCAGAGGAGCGAGAAGAAACGCCTTGCGCATGCTAACCCCTTTCTCATTGTAATAGCCCTCATCACCATGGGTGTCTTCATAGCGATAAGCGTTGAAGGTTTTGCCTCGATTGGTAAAGGATGCCGCGAGAATTTTTCCTATCCCAAACTTTTCTTCGTCCAAATACAAATCTTCGTATAGCAGATGAATGGTGTCGCCCTTCCGCGGGTCCATCACGAAGTCGATAACCCCGCCAAAAATATTGGCTAACTCCATAATCGTATTGTGCGACAGGCCTGCGTCTTGGCCTGCTAGAAATAGTGAAGAGACAATTTCTGCGCTCGCCCACCCCTGTCTTGCCTCGGGTACTCGGATCTGGGTGGTCGAGTCGAATTTGCCGTCTACGATGTGATAGCGGACCGTTTTTAGCTTGGAGGCAATATGTCGTAGTGCGACGAGTTCTCCACTTTCCGGACTCTGGAAGGAAATAGTTTGCCCAGGGAAAATACGAGTTAGCGATTTGCCATCAGGAGCCTGCTTGGTAATTGCATAGATATCTTTATCGGAAAAGCCCGCCCGCTCAAAAATGAGCGATAGGTTGTCTCCCTGTGCCACGGTGTAATCCTGCCATGGGGGTTCAGGAGGTGGGCTTGGCTCAGCGGCTATCTCAACAACTTCCTCAACGTCTGTCTGTTGCTCACTCGCTCGTACATCGAGCAGTTTCTGTAAGGGTTCAGATTTGTTGGCTTCTACATCGTTCGATGGCAGGAGAATAGCGATTAGCGCAACGCAGGCGAGAACTCCTGCAGCTACGAGCAGATGTGCAGTCGAAAGCTGGGTTTTGTCGTTATTCGCGGTGGCTCCCCGCGATTTCTTCGCTGCGAACATCTTACTCGGTCGTCCTTTTATTTGGCGTGTAAGGATTATATAAGAAAAAAAGCTCGATCAATAGGAGCGTTGTGTTGGGGCTTGCATTTGCAAATCGGTGTTGTATCTTTGTCGCCCCCTGTATTTCAACGCCTTTACAGCCAGAGAGCTACCCTATGAGCAGTGCACTATTAGACGATCTACGCGCCCGCGGATTGATTTTCCAGGTGGCTGGTGAAGAGGAATTACCAAAATGGCTGGATGGCGGCTCACGCACGCTCTATTGCGGCTTTGATCCCACAGCAGACAGCCTGCATATCGGCCACCTGGTTCCGCTGCTGCTGCTGCGAAGATTCCAGTTGGCAGGGCATAGTCCGATCGCTTTGGTAGGCGGCGCTACGGGCTTGATTGGAGATCCCAGCTTTAAAGCTCAGGAGCGACAGCTCAATACGGCCGAAGTGGTTGGAGTCTGGGTTGATAAAATACGAAATCAGGTGTCGCAATATTTGGATTTTGACGCCGGTGATACCTCTGCACGGGTCGTGAATAATCTCGATTGGACCGCTGATCTCGATGTGCTCACTTTTTTGCGTGATATAGGTAAGCACTTTTCCATTAACTCTATGATTCAAAAGGAATCGGTTAAGCAGAGAATAGACCGGGAGGGCGAAGGCCTTAGCTTCACCGAATTTACCTATATGATTCTTCAGTCCTATGATTTTTCGCAGTTGAGCGCACTGTACGATTGCAGCATACAGCTCGGCGGCTCGGATCAATGGGGCAACATCACCGCAGGCATTGATCTAACTCGACGTCAGCACGGCAAGCAAGTGTTCGGTTTGACCATGCCGCTGATTACCAAGTCCGATGGTACTAAATTTGGCAAGTCTGAGTCGGGCACGGTCTGGCTGGACTCTGCTCGCACTTCTCCCTACGCTTTTTATCAGTTCTGGTTGAGCGTTGGCGATGACGACGTCTACCGGTTCCTGAAGTACTTTACTTTTCTTGAGGTTTCGGAAATCGACGCAATTGAACAAGCGGATGCCGCAAACCAGGGTCGCCCTGAAGCGCAGGCTGTTTTGGCGCGCGAAGTCACTCGTCTTGTGCATGGGAATGCGGGACTGCGTGCCGCTATGAGAATTACTGAGTCATTGTTCAGCGGCTCATTTGATAAACTGTCAGAGGATGATTTGTTGCAGTTGCGCCTCGATGGTATGCCCGCAAGCTCGATCGAGCGCACGCAATTTCCCCCTAGCGTCACTCAGCTGCTTGTCGATGCTGGTATGGCACCGTCGGGTAAGCAGGTCAAGGATGCACTTAGTCGTGAAGCGGTATGGGTTAACAATCATGCGGTTGGTGCGTCGGATAATGCCAATATGGAGGCCATTTTCGGGCGTGAAAACGCGCTCTATGAGCGTTTCTACCTGGTGAAGCTTGGTAAGAAAAAATACCACTTGTTTGAGGTCGAGTAGCGGTCCTTAAGCTGGCTTCTCAGAGGCTATAATTTTAGACGAGCTCGGTGATTTTTGAGATTCGTCGAAAAGTACTTGCTCTGTCAAAATCTGCTGCGTATAGTGCGCCTCCCTTCGACGGTAGCGGGCCTTTATTAGGTTTCGAAGGGTAGCCCAAAAGTCGATAGCTTTCAGAAGCTTAGCGGGTGAAGATAGACCGATTACTCATCGTAATTTAGTGAAAATATATGTTGCGGTTTGAAGGTTCATCGGTATAATACGCTCCCTCGGTTGGGGTGACCCAATCGAACCACCAGTGTCCTTAGCGGCCTGGTTGCTATTTAACAATCAAATGAAGACAGATGTGTGGGCACTTGTTGGAGTAGTTGTCACAACTATTCAGACACAACAAGTGACTCACTAATTCATTAC
>JBLGAR010000127.1:0-13352 GCA_047612385.1 Cryomorphaceae bacterium
AGATTACCAGGGCAAGCATATCGACAATGCGGTATTCGATAGTACTTTCAATGACGAGCCATCGGTATTAAGCCTGCTACGGGCTATCAAGGGCTGGAAGGAGGGGCTGCCTCTCATTGGCGAGGGCGGGCGTATCGTATTGTTTGTCCCCTCGCGACTAGCCTATGGACGCGAGGGCGCGCCACCAAGCATCAAGCGCAACGAAACTCTGATATTTATTATTGATCTCCTGGAAGTGCACGACTAGAAAAAGCCCACAGAACCGATTAATCACTAGGTCTACAACAAGAACTTCTTGGTGTCTGGAATTGCGCAAGCGTTCGAATAGTTGGTGCCCGAGGCCGGACTTGAACCGGCACGACATTGCTGTCGGGAGATTTTAAGTCTCCTGTGTCTACCAATTTCACCACCCGGGCCGGGTCGATGGTGAAGCAAAAGTCCACCCTTGGAAGCGGCGGCATAATAGCACAATATGCCTGGCTCAATGCAAGAAAAGCGGGCAGGCAAAACCGGTATTAAGCGCCGATCGTGATACACTCCAAAAATAATTAAAAATAAAGCTGCAGGTCTCAGTATGGCGTCCTCACGCGGAGAATTTAGCTCTAGATTCGGTTTTGTAATGGCAGCGGCTGGCAGTGCGGTCGGGCTCGGCAATATATGGGGCTTTCCCACTCAGGCTGCCAGTAACGGCGGTGCCGCTTTTTTAATGGTGTATCTGGTTCTGGCCTTTACCCTTGCGTACCCCGCACTCATGGCAGAGTTAATTATCGGGCGACATGCGCATGCTAACGCCGTTAGGGCCCTCAGCCTGATTTCAAACGGTAATATCAGTCGGCGAATTGGTACTGGAACCGGCATTGTCGGGTTCATCGTCGCCAGTATGATCCTCAGCTTTTATGCCATTATTGCCGGCTGGATGATCGCGTTTTGCCTCTCTGGGGCGCTAGAGTTGATGGGTATGCACGAGGCGGCAAATTGGTTAACTATTTCTGCCTTACCCCGAAATATTTTGTTCATGTTGCTTTTTGTCTGTCTTACGGTTGGAATCATCTCAAGTGGTGTGCAGGCAGGTATTGAGAGATGGTCAGCTCGCCTTATGCCTATGCTATTAGTCTCCCTGATCTTACTCGTTGCTTACGTATTGACCCTGGATGGCGCCATGGAGGGTCTGAAGGTCTATCTATTACCCGACTTTAGTCGCGTTCTTTCGGCCGACCTCATTATTGGAGCCCTGGGAGCAGCGTTCTTTTCTCTGTCATTGGGTGTAGGTACCATGTTGGTTTACGGCTCTTACATCGGTGACAACGAAAACCTGCCGCTACTGGGCGGCATGGTGACGATCGTTGATATCTCCATCGCTGTTCTCGCCGGCTTTCTTGTGCTTCCAGCGATGTATGTGGCTCAGCACAACGGCGTCGAGATCTTTGGCGCTGGTGGTGCATTGATTTCCGAAGATACCCTTATTTTTACGGTATTGCCGGAGCTCTTTGCTACGATGGGTTTAGCAGGTATCGTTGTATCGCTCGCCTTTTTCTTTCTGATGAGCATCGCCGCCCTCACCTCCTCTATTTCCATGTTGGAAGTTCCTGTTGCCTATGCCATCGAAGATCACGGTATTCGCAGAAAAACGGCTGCCATTATGATTGGTGGTGTGATCGCCTGCTTTAGCACCGTGATTTTATTCAATTTTGACTCTATGTTCGGTTTGGTCGTCAGCATCACCACGCGTTATAGCCAACCTCTGCTGGGCTTTATGCTGTGTATCTATGCGGGCTGGGTGTGGCACCGCGACTCTTTGCTACAGGAAGTACGCAAAGGATATCCCGATGTGGAAAATGGGCTGTTCTGGAAGATATGGCCCTGGTACGTAAGGGTGGTATGTCCGGTAATTATTCTGGGCATTTTCGTTCAAAAAGTGTTCGGATAAAGCCCCGAGTTATTGCAGCGAAAGAACCCCCACTTCTTCGACTCTCTGCGTGGGGATAAACCCATTGAAGTCTATCTTCGCAGCAAAACGATACTCCAAAGATTCAGCTGAAGCCTTTCCAAGGCTGGCAAGGACTCTGAGAACCTGAAACATGTTAACCCCGGCTTCCAGGGTCACTACTTCTTCCGAGTAGGCTTCAATGATAGGTATATCACTGGTAACACCACTTACCAGTTCCCTGCCCAAAAAATCAATCGTGTAACTGATACCAGCGATATCCAGAGTCTGACTGCTCGGATTGCTGACTCGAAGCTTGATCTCAAAACGTGGTCCAATATCCTCAGAGGGTAAACTTTTCACGCTCTCTACGGTGACTTTGGGCGGATCGAAATGCGGTCTGAAACTGGCGCAGCTTGCGAGCGACAAACACACAATGATCAAACTGACCAATGAAGCGCAAGGGGGACAGGTATATCTCACGGGTTAGCACCACACTGGTAGTTATTGGACGGGACTTAAGTCCTCACTGGAGGACCGATCGAATAATAACTTACTATTAGCCAGTTTGCTTTGAGATGAAAAAGATAAAGTAAGCGACACTACCCAAGCAAAATACCGCGGCGACCCAATCGCCGGTTTTCAGGTAGATATACGCTGAAAATACGCCCATTACCAAGGCCGCGATAAGCCCTAAACTTCTTGCGAAATTTGACATGGGACCTCGTTTATTGGCGCATCTTGAAATCGGGTTTGAGATGGAGGCTCGGGCCGGAATCGAACCGGCGTAAACGGAGTTGCAGTCCGCTGCATGACCATTCTACCACCGAGCCTTTATGGTGGTTCCATTTTCGCCTAGGGAGAAATTGGAGCGGGAAACCGGGTTCGAACCGGCGACCTCGACCTTGGCAAGGTCGCGCTCTACCAACTGAGCTATTCCCGCAAATCTATATCCACGTTTTAACCGATGTCGCGGCAGCCTGAATCGGCCAGAGGCGCATATTTTATGGCCTTTGGCTCAGGAGTCAAGGACAAGTATAGCTAAATCTCGCAACTGACTGAATTAATTAGCTTTATCCTGCTCTTTGATAACGATCCATGCGGCTTTTAGGTAAATTACCATCGACCAGAGAGTCAGGATGGCCGCCGCATAGAGCATCAGGTAACACAATGCCAGCAACCAGCTTTCATCTCGGGCCGGATCTATCGCCAGAAGACCAAAAATAGCGATCATCTGAAACACCGTTTTCACCTTGCCCACATAAGACACCGCCACTGAAGTGCGCTCACCGAGTTCCGCCATCCACTCTCTGAGCGCCGAAATGACGATCTCCCGGCCAATGATGACGCATGCTGCGACGGTAAATTGAATGGCGTCGTGCCGCTCTACCAGTAACACCAGCGCTACAGCCACCATCAGTTTGTCTGCTACAGGATCTAGAAAAGCGCCAAAAGCCGTCATTTGGCCCAACCTTCGTGCCAAATAACCGTCTAACCAGTCAGTAATCGCCGCCACGGCAAAAATCGCAGCTGCAACCTGCAGGTGCTTTTCAAAAGGCAGGTAAAAGACCACCACCAGCACCGGAATTAGCAGAATGCGCAGCATCGTGAGTGCGTTAGGTATATTTATGCTCAAACCGGAAAAAGCCTCTTTGTTATCCTTCTAACCACTGTGCAAATGATCATAAATCTGTTGCGCCAAATTAGCACTAATGCCGCTGATTTTCTTTAATTCTTCAACATTGGCATTACCGACCCCCGCAGCGCTACCAAAATGACGCAGCAACTCGCGACGCCGTTTGGCACCTATTCCCGGAATGGTCTCCAACAGCGAAGTCCGCCGCTTTTTATCTCTGCGAGCACGATGGCCAGTAATGGCAAACCGGTGTGCTTCGTCGCGAATATGTTGGATAAGATGAAGCGCCGCGCTGTCACCTCGCAGCTGTGTTTCTACCCCAGTGTGGCCATTAATGAGCGTCTCAAATCCGGCTTTACGGGTGGTGCCCTTCGCCACACCTATCACTTCCACACCTACGATTTGAAGCTCTTCCAACACCGACATCGCTTGAGATACCTGACCTTTACCGCCATCAATAAACAAAATATCGGGGATTGCACCTTCTCCCGCTTTCAGTCGTTTATAGCGTCGTTCCAGGGCCTGCTGCATCGCGGCGTAGTCGTCACCTCCGGTTATGCCTTCGATGTTGAATTTTCGATAGTCGGCTTTCTTAGGACCATTCTCGTCAAACACTACGCACGAAGCTACCGTCGCCTCCCCCGAACTGTGGCTTATATCAAAACATTCCATACGCTTGGGTAGCTCGGGAAGTTTTAGCAGATCTTGCAGCGCCTGCAGTCTCGTCAGCGCGGTATTTTTCCCTTCCAGATGCGATTGAAGGCTCGTCTCCGCGGTTTGCTGGGCCAACTGCAACCACCGCGCCCGGGCATCTCTCACGCGATGACGCAGCTTCACCTTCTTTTCGGCATGCACCGTAAAAGCGGCCTCCAGGGTATCTAGATCTTCTGGCAGCGCATTTACAATAATCTCTCCCGGCACTGCTCTTGCCGTGGCAAGATAGTACTGAGGAAGAAACGCTGATAGCACCTGCTCAGGTGTCTCATCCAATTTTAGGGGCGGATAGTAGGTTTTGCTCCCTAATACCCTGGCCTGCCGCACAAAAAGCACCTGAACGCAGGCACGCCCGCCGTGAACCGCCGCTGCCAAGATATCTAAGTCACCACTGACACCTTCTATACCCTGGCTGGCCTGTACATGCTGAAGCTGGCTGATCTGATCACGGTATACCACGGCCTTTTCGTATTGCAGTTCCTGCGCGGCCGTTTCCATATCGTCCGCCAGGCGAACCATCAATTCCTGAGATTTCCCTTTTAGGAAAAGACTGGTACTTTCTACCTGGCTGGCATAATCCGCATCGCTGACCTCGTTCACACAAGGAGCAGTGCAGCGGTCGATTTGATGCTGCAGGCAAGGACGAGACCGATTGCGGAAATAGCTGTCCTCGCATTGCCGCACCTTGAAAACTTTCTGCATAAAATGAAGTGAATCCCTAACGGCTCCCGCACTGGGGTAAGGGCCAAAGTAACTGCCTTTCTTACGCTTCGTACCGCGGTGCAAACTCAGCCGAGGATATTTATCCTCGCTGGATAGAAAAATGTAGGGATAGGATTTATCATCTCGCAAAAGAATATTATAAGGTGGCTGATGCTGTTTAATAAGATTGTGTTCAAGCAACAAGGCATCAACTTCAGTGGAGGTCACCGTTACTTGAATGTCTTTAATTTTGGAAACCAGCGCCATGGTTTTGGCCGCTAGCCCGCTCGCTCGAAAATAACTGTTCACCCGATTGCGAAGATTTTTGGCTTTACCAATATAGAGTAGGCGCCCCTCCTCCCCGTACATTTGGTAAACACCCGGGCGTGTCGTGAGCGACTTCAGGAACGTCTGGTGATCGAAGTCACTCATAGGCGCCGCCATAGGTTCTAGGTTCTTTAACCAATACAATGCCAAAGCGCTCTTTGATCGAACCGGAAATTTTTCCGGCCAGTTTGAGTAGTTCCACGCCGCTATTACTGCCGTAGTTAACAAGTACCAGAGCGTGCTCTGGATGCACACCAACACCATTTTGCCGATAGCCTTTCCAACCACACTGGTCGATAAACCAGGCTGCCGGGAACTTAACCTTGCCATTTTCTTGCCGGTAAGCAGGAAGGTTATGGTAGGTGTCCATCAGCTCCTGGGCCTGCGCTACAGGCAAGACCGGGTTCTTAAAAAAACTGCCCGCATTGGGTTCGATTGCAGGATCAGGTAACTTACTTGAACGAATTTTAACGACGGCATCAAACACGTTCTGAGCAGTTGTGGCTGAATCGTTCTCCCTCTCAAGCTCTTTGGCCAGCTCCGGATAATCACACTCCAAATATTCATTTTTTCGAAGACGCAGTTCCACTGAAGTGATCACAAACTGGTCGCGGAGACTGTGTTTAAAAACACTATCCCGATAAGAAAATTCACACTGCTTTTTTGACAGCACTAACTGTTCTTGGCCCAAGATTCGCCGTGCATGTACGGCGTTGATAAACGATTTAATCTCCACCCCATAGGCACCAATATTCTGTATCGGCGCCGCGCCTACAGTGCCTGGAATTAGCGCCAGGTTTTCCAAACCGTAGAATCCCTCTTCCAAGCACCATACAACAAAATTGTGCCAATTCTCACCAGCCGCGACTCGCAGCACGACACCGCTATCATCTTCCGAAACAATTTCGATGCCCGTACTATTTTGAACGATGACCAAACCAGAAATATCTCCCGCCAAAACCACATTGCTGCCAGCACCGAACGCGGTCACTTTCTTTTTTTGATGCTGTGCCCAAGCCAGTGCATCGGTTAACTCACGTTCTGTGCGGACACTAACCAGCAACTCACCGATTGCACAAAGCGATAGAGTGTTGAAGGCCTGCAGGGGCTCACTGCTAAGTAGTTTCAAAACCCATATCCCGCAACAAACCCTCGCTGGCTGATTCGATAAGGTCAAGGACCGTCGCAAAACCTTGGTCTCCACCGTAGTAAGGATCCGGGACCTCTGCTATGTCCGTATCGGCTGCGTAGGTCATAAAGAGATCCAGACGCCCACCATAGCCTTTAGGGCTCATGGCACGTAAATCCGCCAGGTTTTGATTGTCCATCGCCAGTATATAATCAAAGTGATCAAAATCTTCAGGGACAACTTGTCTGGCACGAAGATGGCTTAGGTCATAGCCACGGCTCTTCGCTTCTGCGGACGCCCGGGGATCAGGGGAACCTCCAATGTGCCAATCTCCCGTGCCGCAGGAATCTATTTCAATATGCTCTTGCAGACCACGTTGAGCTACCATATCTTCAAACACACCATGGGCTGTAGGCGAGCGACAAATATTGCCCAGGCACACAAAAAGAACTTTCATACAATATCTTCTCTAGGGAGGAAAAGGCCAAGCCAGGAGCAATCAAGTATCTTCATTTTCCTGACCCATAAAAAGCGGCGTCAATCTGACTGTGTCGAAATGGTCCTTTTTTACAGGCGCGTTTTGAGGGCGTAAATCGTAATGACGTGAACTGATATACCCGTTTGTAGCCACTTGACGCAAATGAAAAAAATCCGTGAAAGTACTAAATTTTGGTTTTACATCGACGGGACAGTAATGCGTCACCAGAGACCGTCGAGTGCTCCCATTCGTGCTCTCGGTGCCACCATGAACCAAATCTGCGGCCCAAATTAGCGCGTCGCCTTTCTTCGGCAAGAACGTTTCATAGGGCATGCCGGCAGCCTTGCTGCGAGCCACAATAGAATTCAAGAACTCATAATGAATTGCCTTACCGTGCTTTCCAGGATTCCAGGATTTCGACTCATCGGGAAACAAAAAGTCGTCCAGATGATTACTGCCGGAGAAATACATCAACTCGCCGCTGCCGGGTGTAACGTCTTCAAGGGCCACCCAGGACGCCAGAAATTGTAAGGGTTCAGACACCACGACATAAGCGCCATCTTGATGCATTGACTGCTGCGAACCGTGAGTGAAAGTTAAGCATTGAAAAGCATTGGCAGGCGCATTGAACACTTCCTGTAAAACACGATCGATCTTGTCTGCATAAATCGCCTTATGCGCACGTTTCGAATTAACGTGAAAATCTATAAGTCGATAGCTTGAGTCATCACAAACCTGCTTCGTGGGATGAATATAAGCATTGCGCGTACGGCGAGCGATGTAGGCTTCTGGATGCCGCTGCACAGCAGAAATCTCTTTACTTAACTGATTCGCCAGCCTTGCGGAAATGGCAGAGGGTATAATGGCATAGCCAAAATCGATCAGGTCAGCTAGATGATCATAGAGATCTTGGGATAGCTTCCCCTCACTATTCCTTTGTTCCAACCGAGCTTTCGCGTCGGGCCTATCGATCCACAGTGGCTTGAATGGGGTATCCGGACCTGGCATTCCTTGACAACCTTAGGGCTACTTTGAAGAGCGCAATTTAGCAGTTTTCAGCTATCTTTGACAGCTTAGGGGCGCTGGACTCGCCCTGGAACCCAGATTCCCTGGCCTAGAGTAAAAACTGATCGCCTGGATGTGCGGCGCGATAACTGACC
The DNA here is from genome assembly GCA_047612385.1 of Cryomorphaceae bacterium. Taxonomy (GTDB): domain Bacteria; phylum Pseudomonadota; class Gammaproteobacteria; order Pseudomonadales; family Halieaceae; genus JBALVT01. The sequence continues at coordinate 8,071 of JBLGAR010000127.1, forward strand.
GGTTCAGACTTGAGCCAAGCGCTTACATCGACGTCAAAAGTGCTGTTAAAAAGCGCTATATCTCGTGCATAGAAATTGTCATATATCTGCCTTACCTCATCAGACGAGAGCTTAGCCGTCCAGTGCGCAGAGGCTTCTAAAGCCATGTTCGCCTGGACTGGTTCAATATCGCTCCAGACTTTGGTGCCTTTGACGTGAGCAAACACCAGAGTATCCTTGGGGATAAGGAATTCGCGCTCGTTAATGGTAACCTTCTTTCCATACACCCCGCCGTAGTAAAATTTTGGCATCTTCCCATTGTTAATTCGGGTGCCGCGAAATTGACCAAAATCTAAATCGTCGATGCCGAGAAAATCGTGCATTTTTTGCTCCACTTTATCGGGATCAAACAGTTCCGATTCATAACTCAAAAAAAGAATATCCTCGCGTTTGAATTCTTCAAGCCACAATGACAGAGTTTCATAATAAGGAGGAAAAACATCTCTTTTACCGTTTGCACCTTCGAATACCTCCTGAAATGAACTTGGGTAATTTTCCAGCTTCAAGCCGACATGTCGAAGACGGTGAATATAGTGGGAGAAAGCGCGATAGACAGGATGTCTTATCAGCACAAGTAACTTGGCATCTGGCGAGGTTTCTTTGATTCGCGAAATCGCCTCTCGCCGCCGGAAGTACGAAGGGGTTACATCACAAACATAGGCGGCATCTGGCTTGGAGTTGTAGTCATACCAAGATAAATACCAATCGAGGCCCTGGTCGTAGTGGAGGTTGTAGTAAAAAAGTTCTTTTTTAGTCGGTGTTAACACCGATTGGGATTTCTTGAACACCGCGTTCAAAAAGGTTGTGCCGGATTTTTCCATTCCAATACAAATCAAATTGGGAACGCGTTTTGCTATATTCATCTAAAAACTCTTCAAAAAGCGCCGACGGCTAGACGCGAACTCCATTGGCAAAATATTCTCTGACCTTGTGAAGGTCCTCCGCAGTATCCACGCCGGCTGGTACACGGTGGCAAGCCTCCTCTACATGAATCGCTTCACCGTTATACAGTGCGCGCAACTGCTCCAGTTGTTCTAGCTGCTCCAGGGGGGCCGGACTCCAGTCCACGAACCGCTCAAGAAAACCAACTCGATAGGCGTAGATGCCGATATGGCGAAACCAGCTTCCCTGTGATGGTCGCTTTGCTAAGCCCACTGAGAACTCGTCTCGAGCCCATGGTATGGTTGCGCGGCTGAAATAAAGCGCCATTCCGTTGATGTCAAAAACGACTTTCACCGCATTGGGATTATGAATTTCTTCGTTGGTCTGAATCTCTTCACATAAGGTTGCTATCGCTGCCGCTTGGTTACTGTGCAAATTGGCCGCGACCTGGTCGATCACTGCGGGGGGGATGAGTGGCTCATCACCCTGAACATTAACAACGATGTGGTCTGCTGGCATATTCAAATCAGAAGCTACCTGAGCCAATCGATCCGTACCGGATGGATGGCGATCAGAAGTCATGCACACTTGTGCACCAAAGGAAGTGGCTGCATCCCTAATCCGCTGATCGTCGGTGGCGATCACAACCGAGGCGGCCGAGCTTTCAATGGCCTTTTCCCAAACCCGCTGAATCATAGGCTTACCGGCGATATCCACTAGCGCTTTGCCTTCAAGTCGGGTGGAAGCATAGCGAGAGGGAATGACAATGGAGAATGACATCAAACTAGAGTCTCTTGATCATTTTTGATAAGTGCAGCAACAGATTGTAGCAAGGTGTAGGGAAGTTGTGCTTCAATCTTAAGGTACCAGAAATTCTCATCAGCAAAGTCTGCGCATTTCACCGCATCTTTCTCTGTCATGACGATAGGTTTACTGGTGAGTGTAGAGAAATCTTCAGGTACAAATGAGTGGTGATCCTTAAAAATATGCGCTTGAGCCTTAAAGCCTGCGTTCGTAAGACTATCCAAAAACTGTTGCGGCTGCCCTATTCCTGCCACCGCGTAAACTTGCGTTTGCAGCGCTTGCGGAGTCACGCTGCGATGCTCGCCGCTCGCCAGGTTAACCAAAGCCAACGGTAAGTACACAAATCCCTTGTCCGTGTCTGTACTTCCCCGATAAAGTACATGATCGACTTCACATAATCTTGATTGTGGTTCTCTAAGCGGCCCAGCAGGCAGGCAAAAGCCATTGCCAACACCCCGTTCGGCATCCAAAACGACGATCTCCATGTCGCGATCAAGGGCATAGTGTTGCAAGCCATCATCGCTGAGTATGACATCTACTTGAGCTTGTCTGAGCAGTGCCTTGACTGCATCAGCGCGTCTAGGCGCGACGACGCAGGGACAACCAGTACGTAAAAAAAGCTGTAACGCCTCGTCACCACAATCTGCGGCTGTACTGGTGTCACTCACCCTGTGCGGAAACACCCCTGCGCTGGAGCCATAACCGCGACTAACCACGCCCGGTTTAAAGCCGATAGATTGAAGATGCTCCACCAGCGCCATCACTACGGGGGTTTTACCAGTTCCGCCCACCGTGATATTACCAACTACCACCAGGGGCTTTTCAGTTTTATAGCTTGCGAGTAGTCCCATCTTGAAAAGTAATCTTCTAGCCGCTACTACAAGGCGAAAAATGAACTCCAGTGGCCGCAAGAACCAAAGCCACCAGGCACCCCGGTACCAAGCCTGTTCAAGTGCCGCAGCGCTCGAAGCCATTAATCGCTAAACTCCTGATGATACAACTGGGAGTACAGACCACCGTCTCCGAGTAACTCCTGGTGGGTTCCCATCGCGGAAACTCGCCCCTGATCCAAAACAACAATACGGTCCGCATTCTCAACCGTAGAAAGACGATGGGCTATGACGATCGTCGTTCTATCGCGCATCACATTTTCCAACGCGCGCTGTATGCGGTGTTCAGATTCATTATCCAGGGCCGAAGTCGCCTCATCGAGAATTAATAGCGGCGCATCCTTTAGCAGCGCTCTGGCAATCGCTATTCGTTGTCGCTGTCCACCGCTCAGCCCCGCACCATCTTCTCCTAGTATGGTTGCAAACCCAGCTGGAAGTTTATCGATAAAATGTTTGGCATAGGCGGCTTCCGCTGCAGCAATCACCTCGGCGTCACTTGCGTCTGCTCTACTCCCGTAAGCGATATTGGCCCTTACCGTATCGTGAAACAACGTGATATTTTGCGAGACCACCGCCATTTGCTGGCGTAAGTTCGCCAGCTCATAATCTTGCAAAGGGACGCCATCGAGTAGTATTTCTCCGCTGTCCGGCTGATAAAACCGAGCCAGCAATTGCACTAGCGTGGTTTTGCCACTGCCAGATCTCCCCACTAATGCAACGGTTTGACCCGCGGGAATATCGAGGGAGATTCTATCGAGTACCAAAGGGTCTGCGGGATTATAACGAAAGCTCAAGTTGCGTAAACTAATGTCGCCCCGTGCGCGCGCGACACGATGCACCCCGGCATCCAGTTCGGCCTCCTGATCAAGCTGATGGAAAATATCTTCAGCCGCAGCCAGCCCACGCTGAATTTCGCTTTGTACCGAACTCAGTGATCGCACCGGTTTACCCAGCATTGCTGCTGCGGTCAAAAAAGCCACTAGCTGCCCGGCGGTAAAATCAGAAAGTATGGCCGGACTTAGCGCAAACCAAACAAGTACGCCTAGGGCGATCGCCAGCATTGTCTGTATCATGGGTGTACTCAGCGCATCGGCAAACGCCATCTTTAAACTCTCTACGCGGTTATAGTCGCTTGCCGTTCGGAATCTTTCGCGCTGGTGAGCCTGACCACCAAAAATTCTAACGTCCTTGTAGGCGCCGATACTTTCGTTGGATACCTGGGTAACATCACCCATAGATGATTGAATCCGTCGGCTGTAACGACGAAAGTGTTTTCCAGCGACATTCACTACCAGAGCAATAAAGGGAACAACTGCAATGAACACCAGGCTAAGACGCCAGTTGAGGTAAACTAAGTAAGACATCAAAAAAATAATCAACAGACCTTCGCGGATCACCGTTTTTAATGCCTTCGTCGTTGCGCCTGTCAGCTGCTCTACGTTAAAAGTAATTTTTGATAAGAGCGCACCGCTTGTGGCTTTGTCATAGTAGGCACTCGGCGCGAACATCATTTTATCGAATAGCTCACAGCGTAAATCGTGCACAAGGTTTCTGGCGACGTGACTCAGAAAATAGGTCCCGACAAAGAAACCCATGGCGCGAATAAATGCTATAACAATCGCAGCCACCGGCACAGCGACCCGAGCAAACTCTAAACGCCCCATTTCCGTATTCGGGAAAAGCGCGTAGGCAGCGCCGGCCACGATACCGCTATCAGCGCTGCCCGACTCGCTTAAAGCATCGATAAGGAACTGCATGATGTCTGCAAAAAGAACATTCCCTATGGAGTACACAACGTAGCCCACGATACTCAAGGCAAAAATTAACCAATAGGGAAGCACATAGCGAAGCAGGCGCAGATACAACTGCCAGTCACTTTCACCGGCCGCAGCGTCATCCCGCTCAAATATGGGTTTAACTTTGCTCATGCAGTCTTAAGGACTCTCACTGGCCGGCAGGCGGGTAGTGATACTAAGATGCACAAAACCCATTTTCCCTGCGGCGTCCATCGCCTGCACAACAGATTGATGAGCTGTTTGGGCATCTGCCGTGATCAGCATTGGCAAAGTCGTATCACCGGCTGACACTTTGTAGATCGCCGCCTGTAAGGTTCGCATCCGGTTGTCGACCAGACCTTTACCGTTAACACGATATTGACCGGACTCATCAATCAAAATTTCAATTTGTGTATCCACTGCCTCGCGCGCCTCGCCAGTGGCCTCGGGAAGGTCAATAGTGAGCTGGGTTTCACGGCTAAAGGTGGTCGACACCATAAAGAAAATCAGTAGCAAAAACACCACGTCGATCAATGGCGTCAAATTGACATCGACCTGATCAAGGCGTTGTCGGCGAAAATTCAAGTGGCGGTGTCCGTGTTATTTTCGCTGTGCAAGGCATCCACCAACTTAATTGTTTCCTGCTCGAGCTCTACAACAATGCCGTCGATTCGACCAACGAAATAACGATGCATAACCAGTGCCGGAATCGCCACACTTAAGCCAGCAGCTGTAGTAATAAGAGCCTCGGAGATACCTCCGGCCAATACACTGGCATTACCCGTACCCTGCGTCATGATTTCGGCGAATACCTTTATCATGCCCATTACAGTGCCAAGTAGCCCCAGCAACGGTGTCACCGCCGCTATCGTTCCCAAAGTATTCAGATAGC
>JBLGAR010000128.1:0-13094 GCA_047612385.1 Cryomorphaceae bacterium
ACTTGAACCGTGTTTTCGGCCATATTAACGTTACCCACTGGAGTTCTTTAGCAAAAACTTGAGATCAGATATGACACCTTTATAGCCAACCTTTCCGTCATAGGACATCATAATCCAGCCCGCAGGGTCTACCAGATACCAGATACCAGGCTCGACAGCATATTCCGATAGCAATGTACGATGGTCTTCTTGCGAAATGGACATGGCTTTCATCCCTGGGTGCTGCGAGGCCAAAAGTTCATCAAAACTTTCAGGAACCGGCACTTTGTCACTTAATTGATCAATGTCCAGCATGGTATCAGCTGAAGGCGTGTCACTTAAGTAGATTCGGTGGATGCGATTCACCCCTTTTCCCATAGCAATATGGATCTGCCTGGTTGTATAGAGCGTTTTTTCACACTGCTGATCGCAGGTCTCGCCACCTGGCACTAAAAATGTCCAGCGGCGCTCGAGCTCGGAATACAGTGAGGGCAGGGCGCCAGCTTCACGCAGTTCTATACCCTCCAGTTGCCTCGGGGGCTGCACTAGCGTGCCACTATTGGAGGTGCCTACTGCTGCTACCAGGTCCAAATCTCCATTGACAACGAAATACCACATCCAGGTCGCTGCGAGAATAACAATGACTGGTATTCCCGCAATAAGAAGCAACACCATGCGATTATTACTAACCGTTTTCTCCGTTTCCATTTAATTCTAGTTCCGTCTTTTGATTGACAATACTTGCCACAAATTAGTGCTGCGAAGCACGTAAAAAACACCTAAAAACAAGGCCATCGCAAACCACTGAAACGCATAGGCATTGTGCTTTTGCGGGCTGACATTCACTATTTTCCAATCCACCGCCAAAGCGCCTGGCTGAGCAATATCGGTACGCACCAGATAAGGAAACACGGGTCCGCCAACTTGAACTCGAGCAACCTTGGAAATCTTGTCCATTTCGAGGGCCTGAATTCGCTTCGGCCAGCCCGACTCAAACGTTTGTTCCTCCAGCAAATACGGTTTATCGCCAGGGATGTAAAGATGCCCCGACACAGACAAGAGGCCTTGCACATGAGGAATTTCCGGCAGGGACAAACGCGCCGAATCACCGGCAATCCAACCACGGTTTACCACCACAAATTGGTCCACTCCTTCCAAGTCAAAAAGTGACAGAACCTCGTAGCCAAACTTTCCGTTCCGCGTTTTGTTGTCCAACAAAAACACGACATTCTCTACAAACTTCCCGGTGAGCAAGACTCGACTGAACGGCAAAGCCTGACTTTCCTGGCCCACCAGCTGTGCCAACGGAGTAGGGGGCTGAAGACTGCGCAGCTCCCAGGCCTTGCCGATCTCCGATTTTTCCTGCGCGCGGTCCAGCTGCCAGAAGCCCAGCCAAATCAGGAATGGAAAAAGAGCCGCTGTCGCCAGGCTAATTCTCCACTCGGGGAAAAACTTGAGATTTGAGTTATTGGGCATGTCTGTTTCCACCGGCCTATTCAGTCTTACCAGGTAAATTCACCGCAAACTCCGCAGGTGGTTTATACTGCCATTGATAAGAAGAAGGAGATGATACTTGTTAAAAATAGCGATAGTCGTTCTTGTGTTGGCACTGCTGGTGAGCATGGGAAGTAGTTTTTACTTCCTGATGACAGATCAGGGAGACAAAACAAAGAGGCGCACGCTGCACTCATTGGGCTTGCGGCTACTGATCGCTATCGCCTTGGCGGGGTTAATCGTTTATAGCATCGCCACTGGCCAGCTAGGAAACCGAAACCCTTGGGACGCAGGGCCTTCGCTACACACGTCCCACCAACCATAATACCCCGAGCTGTTAGAGGATATAGATAAACAGAAACAGCATTACCCAGACGACATCGACAAAGTGCCAGTACCAGCTGGATGCTTCAAATCCAAAGTGATCATCAGGTGTAAAATGGCCCCCGCGAACTGAGCGCAACCATTGAATCAACAACATTGTCATGCCCATCGCCACGTGGAAGCCGTGAAAACCGGTCAACATGAAGAAGGTAGATCCGTAAACGCCTCCTTGCAACGTCAAGCCAAACTCAACGTAGGCCTCATGGTATTCCATGTACTGCAAGTAGAGGAAAAAGATGCCGAGCGCTACAGTGATACCAAGCCACAAATTAAACTTTTTCCTGTCTCCTGCGAGGATCCCCGTGTGGGCAAAATGGCAGGTAACACTGGAGGTAAGCAGTACAGCGGTATTCCACATCGGCAGCCAGGCGTACCAAACGTGTGCATCGGCAAAGGACATGCTGGTGTGAGGGCTGGTAAACGTACCGTTATTTGCGATCGGTTGCGCAAGAGCACCGCCGACGGCTTCCTGGGGTGTCGCCATCATCGGCCAAGCGTATTCAAAGCCATCCCATAAAAGACCGTTCATTCTGCCGCCGTCGCCCTCTCCGCCCAACCATGGGCCAGAAAGATTACGGATATAAAACAGGGCACCAAAAAAGGCGAAGAAAAACATCACTTCTGAAAAGATGAACCAGAACATACCCAACACATAAGATTTCTTTAGCTGCGCGCTGTTCATACCCGCTATATTTTCGCGGATCACTATGCGGAACCAGTTAAACAACGTCGCCACAAAGAAAAACAACCCGAACCAGAATATAGACCAGGAATTGGTGGCCTCTTCCGGATCACCAAAAGTCATATCATTCAAGATGCTAGAAGCACCAAAAATGCTCAGAACCAATCCAATGGTGGCGCATAACGCTAGCTTGCTACTGTCCGGTACGTAATACTTTTCGTACTCTGCGGAAGTCTCAATTGTCATTTTTTTCTCCGTATTATTGCAGCGGCCGCTAGGGGCAGATGCGCTAGCGTTTGGCCAGTAAGCCCTTCGCCATCTCTGTTACATCAAATATTGTATAAGATAAAGTAATGGTCTTAATATCCCGCGGCAAATCCTGATCGACAATAAATTGCAGTGGCATTTCCGCAGATCCATCGGCATCTAGTGGCTGCTGGTTGAAGCAAAAGCATTCGGTTTTGTGAAAATAAGCCGCCGCTCGAGCGGGAGATATGCTCGGAATCGCTTGGGCTATCATAGCTTTGGGCATAGGATTCCTGGCAAAAAATACCGTGTCATTCACAGCACCCGGGTTAATCTTCATCGCTGTGACACTCGGACCAAATTCCCAGGGCATGCCCTCGTTATTCGTGGCCACAAATTGCACGGTTATCTCGCGAGATTCATCTACACGAACCTCCACGGCAGTATAAGCCTGCCCATTGGTCTTACCGTTAATACCCAGAACATCGCACAAAACGTCATACAGCGGAACCATCACGACGAACACGAAAGCGAACATCAGCACTGCGACCACAACCAGCTTGGATACGGTATCAACAACAGGGCTCTTGCTAACTTTAAACATCAATAGATCCTCTAACGTACCATCGGTGGTGTTTCAAAGGTGTGGTAGGGCGCAGGCGTTGGAATAGACCATTCCAGACCCTCCGCTCCATCCCACACTTTCTCTTCGCTGGTCGGCGTGCCTGACACAATCGTAGCAATTACGTTGTACAAGAACATAATCTGCGATGCACCGTAGATAAACGCGCCGATGCTGGACATCATATTAAAGTCGGCAAATTGCAGCGCATAGTCAGGAATACGACGCGGCATCCCGGCCAGACCCACAAAGTGCTGCGGGAAGAAGGCGAGATTAAAGCCAATAAACGAGATCCAAAAATGGGTTTTACCCATGTTCTCGTTGTACATTTTCCCGCACCACTTCGGCAACCAGTAATACACAGCAGCCGTCATACTAAACACGGCACCGGCGACCATTACGTAGTGAAAGTGCGCCACTACGAAGTAGCTATCGTGGTATTGAAAATCAGCAGGAGCGATGGACAGCATCAAGCCTGTGAAGCCGCCAATGGTGAACAAAATCAAAAAGCCGATGCTGAATAGCATGGGTGTCTCGAACGTCATCGACCCGCGCCACATAGTAGAAACCCAGTTGAAGACTTTGACCCCGGTCGGAACCGCGATCAACATGGTGGCGTACATAAAGAACAGCTCACCGGCAACAGGCATACCTACCGTGTACATATGGTGCGCCCATACGATGAACGACAGGAATGCGATTGAAGCCGTCGCATAGACCATGGAGTCATAACCAAACAGCCGCTTGCGGGAAAACGCGGGAATAATCTGCGAAACCACACCGAAGGCAGGCAAGATGATGATATAGACCTCGGGGTGCCCGAAGAACCAGAAAATATGCTGGAACAGTACCGGGTCACCACCACCGGCGGCGGAAAAGAAGCTGGTACCGAAATGGATATCCATCAGCATCATCGTTACCAGACCTGCAAGAACTGGCATCACTGCCACCAGCAAGAACGCAGTAATCAACCAGGTCCAAACAAACAAAGGCATCTTCATGTAGGTCATGCCCGGTGCGCGCATATTCATTACGGTAGCAATGATGTTAATCGAACCCATGATGGAAGACAGGCCGAGAATGTGCACCGAGAATATAAAGAAGGTGACCGACGGGGGGGCATAGGTTGTAGAAAGAGGCGCGTAAAAAGTCCAACCGAAAGCTGGCGCGCCGCCTTCAACGAACAACGTTGAGGTCAACAACAAAAAAGTTGGAGGCAGAATCCAGAAGCTCCAGTTATTCATTCGCGGCAGGGCCATATCCGGTGCTCCGATCATCATCGGGATCATCCAGTTAGCTAGGCCAACGAAAGAGGGCATAATCGCCCCAAAGACCATAATCAGTCCGTGGAGGGTCGTCATTTGGTTAAAAAATGCTGGCTCTATGAGCTGCATTCCTGGCTGAAATAGCTCGGCGCGAATAATCATGGCGAACGAGCCGCCCAAAATAAACATCGCAAATGAGAACCACAGGTACATGGTTCCAATATCTTTGTGGTTGGTCGTAAATAACCAACGTGTCAGGCCCTTGGCGGGACCGTGGTGATGATCGCCCATCGTATACTCCTCCAATTAGCCTTTTTTGTGGTTGAAGACATCAATGGGCTGAACTATATCGCCCATATTGTTGCCGAATGCGTTGCGCTGATAGGTGATGACCGCAGCCATGTCTACATCGTTCAGCTGTCCGCCAAATGCTTGCATAGCTGTGCCAGGCACACCGTTAATTCCAATCTCAAGATGCCCGCTCAAATCGCCCATAGCGACGGAACTGCCCGCAATTGCCGTGCCCACACCACCTTCACCGCCGCTTCCATGGCAGGCCAGGCAACTGCGGTTATACACAGACTCGCCCCGCTCCATTTGCTCTTCCAACGAGAAATTCTGAGCCATTAACTGCTTGATCTCGGCCGCATCTTTTTGCTTGACCGCTAGCCAGTCTGCATAGGCTTCCTTGCTGACAACATTGACCACAATTGGCATAAAACCATGATCCTTGCCACAAAGCTCGGCGCATTGGCCTCGGTACACGCCTTCTACCGTAGCCAGCGTCCAGGTTTCGTTAATAAATCCGGGAACTGCGTCTTTTTTGACGGCCAGTGCCGGAACCCACCAGGAGTGAATCACATCATTGCCGGTGACCAGGAATCGGACTTTGGTATTCACAGGGATAACCAACGGCTCGTCCACTTCCAATAAGTAGTGCTCGCCCTTGGACTCTGTGTTGTATATTTCGTTTTGAGTCGTACGTAAGTTACTGAAAAAAGATACGTTTTCCTGGTCTTCATCCAGATACTCGTACTTCCACTTCCACTGATAGCCCGTGACCATAATATCCAATTCGGAATCATCAAAGTTATAGACTTCAAGCAATGTTTTAGTGGCCGGTACAGCCATAACAACCAGGATAATAAAGGGAACAACTGTCCAGGCAATTTCTACCGTGGTACTTTCATGAAAGGTGGCAGGAGTCACGCCTCTCGATTTGCGGTGATAATAGATAGAGTAAAACATTACCCCAAATACAAGCAGTCCAATAATGACGCAGATCCAAAGAATGATCATATGTAAATCGTAGATACTTTGGCCTACAGCTGTTACGCCAGCGGTCATATTCACTGAGCTTGCCTCACTTACTTGTGCTTCGGCGCCCCAGGCACCTGCACTCAGTAAGCTCATCAGCATCAGCACAGGACCAAGCGCTAACTGGTACAGCCGTTTCGCTTCAAAACACATTCCCCGTGTCTCCATAATTGTTGTATTTAGTTGTGAGGCAGCTGCAGCGCGCCGGAGACCTAATAAGTAGAAAACCCCGAAAGCGCCTTAAATCAAGCCGATCCAATAAATCGACCCTCTAACAAAGATAGCGCAGATACTGCCAGACGACAGGCAGTTTTTCTCGCATTACACTGTGTGATCGTATACAGCTGACATCCTTTATCTTCGCGGTGACACCAAGGCGACATCACAAAGCGCGGGGATTATAGCGAAACTCAAACGGAAAAAACACTAAGATACTGATTTTGTAGAAGTTTGATTCGGCAAATTAGTCACAATCTCAACAACTGCGACCTACAAGTGGATGCTACCTATGGAAAAGGCCGGCAAGCTTAACCTCCAAATATGGGATATCGCCTGGCCTGCGATCCTGTCAAATAGTTCGATCCCGATATTGGGTCTGGTTGATGCTGCGATCCTGGGGCACCTGGGCACTACACAATACCTGGGGGCAGTGGCAATCGGGGGAGCCATTCTTTCCTTTCTCTACTGGGGGTTCAGTTTCTTAAGGATGGGAACCACAGGGCTGGTTGCCAAAGCTGTCGGCGCCGGCGACCGCACCGGGGCTATGCTGGTGCTGTCCCAGTCGAGTCTACTCGCGTTGGCGATCGCTCTTTTAGTCTTCGTTCTGCATCCTCTGTGGCTGGATGCGGGCATCGCCCTGATGGCTCCCAGGGAGCAGCTTGGGGAACTTGCGAGAAGTTACGCCTCTATTCGCATCTACAGCGCACCCGCGGTGCTGACCACTTATGCGTGCATAGGATGGTTTATAGGCAATAGGGATACACGCTGGCCTCTGCTTGTAGTGGTCACAACCAATGTATGTAACATCGCATTGGATTTTCTGTTCATCCTAGGATTGCAGATGGCCAGTGATGGCGCAGCTCTCGCCACAGTGATTTCAGAATATCTCGGCTGCGCCCTCGCTTTTTATGGGGTGTGGCGGCAACTACCGGGTCGCCCAGACTCCACGTTTTACCAAGCGCTGCGCAGCTGGGGCGCCTATCAGAATCTATTGACCAGCAGCCGCCATCTAATCGTGAGAACAAGCTGCCTGCTGTTCAGCTTCGCCTTCTTCACCGCAATGGGTGAAAAACTCGGACCTGACATCTTGGCTGCCAACACCCTATTGATTCAACTGATAATGCTGGGCGCCTACGGCATAGACGGGTTCGCCTATGCTGCGGAGGCCCTAACAGGCAACCGGATCGGAGCGAGAGATCTCAAAGGTTTTTACGCAGCGGTTAAACTGTGTGCCAGGTGGTCTGCCGGCACGGCAGTTTTGGTGAGTCTGACGTTTCTCTTATTAAGACAGCCCCTATTTAGCGCGCTCACAGACCTGAGCGCTGTACAGGACATATTGGTGCAGTATCAATGGTGGCTGATCGCTTTGCCGCTCATAGCGGCACCAAGCTATATATTAGACGGTATTTTCATTGGCACCGCGGAAACTCGTTACATGATGTATACCATGTTGTTCAGCACACTGTGTGTCTACTTACCCACTTGGTATCTGACGACGAGCTGGGGCAATCAGGGCTTATGGCTGGCGTTTGCTTTATTCAACGGGGCACGAGGCCTGACGCTACAACTGTGTTATTGGCAACTGAGCCGGACGAATCGCTGGTTACCTCGTAAATTAAATACCACCGGGGTAACAATTCCTTAGCAAAACCGCAGGAATGTACTAGCCTGAAACAAGGAATCAATCCCGCGACGATACAACCGAGTGCTGCATGACGTCACCGACCATCAGAGAAATTATAAGCGCAGCAATGCTTAGTGAAGAAAACACAGGACATCTGCGCGCCCACCTTGGCGATCGACAAATTGAACTTTCTAAGACGCTGATACTGCCGGAGAGCGATCCCATATCAACTCTGTTGATTTTTATTACCAACTACATTGAAAGCGTACCGAGTAGCCTTAGCCTGGTAGCAGCCGTGAGCAAAAAAATGGGATTTCATGCCTATGCCGCTCCGTTTTTGCTCTTGGCAGAAGATTATTTTTTGCATCCCCCCGAGCCCATTGCCGACGCCGAGGGGCTAATGGGCCTGCTAGATGAAGCATTTCTCGCCCACCGCTTGCTCGAGGAGGTGAATGACAATCATATGCGTCACCTAAACCGAGCGTTGTTGCCCGTGGATATGACGGAGGCCAATACGATTGTGTACCACTTGATAGGTGACACACTGGCCATCCACCTTGAAAACCTGGTGCAATATGCTGCATCACAGTTATTAGCAGAGGAAAGGGCCTGGACACAAGTTCGAAATTTACCCGCCTCTGCGGCATTACCAGAAGCTGTCGTTTCCAGCGAACAACTTATGTGGGAACCACACAAAGTACGCCTGCGGATGGCGTCCTAATCCGCCGCTAGATTATTTGCCTTTATGCAGGGCGGCGGGGTCCACGAGAGTCACCACCTCAGCAGCAGTTTCTATGCGTCTGGCCGAGGCGCGACTCACTCGCGTAGGCAACTCCGCGGCAGGAGCTTCGGGACGGGCCTCGCTGAAACCACAGGCAACGCACTCACGCTGATCGGTATCACCATCAACCACTATTTTATCCATTGCCGAGCATCGCGGACACACCGCGCCGGCAATAAAACGCCTGTTCTTCACATGGCTCTCCACAAATTTCCGCAAACTTGAAACGATATCTCACTACCCGAACCAAATAAGTAGTCAGGGCGATTCAGGCTGGCTATTGTAACAATACATGCGGATAGATATCAGAGGTATAAATGAAGCATTACAGTGCAATTAGTGTACGCAGCTTTGACGGAGCCACCCCCACATTGGGGCAGCGTATACTCGTAGACCCAACCGCTGTTGTGTTGGGAGATGTTGTTCTTGGCGACGATGTGTCTGTATGGCCCCAGGTCGCAATCCGCGGTGACGTGCATAGAATTTGGGTCGGGCAGCGGACGAGTATTCAGGACGGATCGGTCCTGCACGTCACGCACGCAGGGCCCTATAACAATGCCGGATGGCCTCTAACAATCGGCGCAGAAGTGACGGTGGGGCACAAGGCGATGCTACACGGTTGCACAATTGGAGACCGGGTACTGGTCGGTATGGGCGCTATCGTAATGGATGGAGCTGTGGTGGAAAGTGATGTTGTAATCGGAGCCGGGGCACTGGTCACTCCGCGCAAACACCTACGCAGTGGTTTTTTGTATGCAGGCGCGCCCGCTAGGGAGATTCGGCCGTTATCAGCAGGTGAATTGGAATACTTCAGCTACAGTGCAAACAACTACGTAGCGCTTAAGGACCGACACCTGAAGGAACTGGAGTCGGAGTAACAAATGAATATTTCAAACACAGAGTCCGCGGCTAAGGTGGTGAAATTGAAGCTCGGACCTGGCTGATTACCGGGCCGCTTTCAGGTCGGGCTCGACGCCATAAATAAAACGATTCCGCGGCCTGTTCAACCAACATACCCAGACCATCGGCAACGGCCCAGGCCGCGTGATGAGCCGCCCAACGCATAAAAACTGTTGGCTCAGCGCCATAAACCATGTCGTAACAACAGCTGCGCTGTGTCAATATCGAACTGGGTATATCCGGCATTTCTCCGCTGAGGCCACCGCTGGTGCCATTAATTATGAGATCAAACTGACGCTGCCCGATGAGCGAATAAGCACCCCCTTCGACAGGCCCGAGATCGGCAAACTGCGCAGCTATTTCAACCGCGCGCTCGGGTGTTCGGTTAACAACAAGCAAGTCTTTGGGATGCTCGCGCAACAAAGGTTCTAGCACACCCCGAACCGCACCACCTGCACCCAAGACCAACACTCTCATGCCATTCACCCGCCAACCGAGGTTTGCGATCATATCTTTCACTAAACCGATTCCGTCCGTATTATCTCCCGAAATGGTTCCATCCGAATTGTAGATTAGTGTGTTTACGGCACCGGCTCGCTGCGCTCTGACGCTTTTATTGTCTGCAAAGTCATAGGCGTCCCGCTTGAAGGGCACGGTGACGTTCAATCCTGAACCGCCACTTTCGAAGAACTGCTTAGCAGCAGCACTAAAGCCATGAACGTCCACCTTCACCGCCCGGTAGAGCATCGATTGATTGCACTGTTTGGCGAACTCAGTATGTATCACTGGCGATTTGCTGTGCTTGATGGGATTTCCAAACACTGCGTATCTATCGATTTTTTCCGCTGTCGTCATAGCCTTTTACTGTGCCTGCCCCAGCCAGTCTCGGCCGCGGAGATAATAATCGGTCAACTCAAATTCGGGAGTGCCCGGCTCGGGGTGATAATCGTATTCCCAACGCACCAGAGGTGGCAGTGACATCAGTATCGCCTCTGTTCTCCCACCTGATTGCAATCCAAACAGAGTTCCGCGGTCAAATACCAAATTAAACTCAACATAGCGGCCGCGGCGATAGAGCTGAAACTGTCGCTCCCGATCGCCATAAGGTTGCTTTTTGCGTCGCTGCACTATCGGCAGATAGGCGCGAAGAAAAGAATCCCCCACGGAATGCATAAAGGAAAAACACGTGTCGAAATCCCAGCGGTTGAGATCGTCATAGAACAGGCCGCCGATGCCTCGTGGCTCGTCCCGATGGGCAAGGAAAAAGTACTCATCGCACCAGGTTTTATAGCGTGGATACACATCATCGCCAAACGGCGCGCAGGCGGACGCAGCCACTTGGTGCCAACTAGCGCAATCTTCGATATTACCGTAATAGGGTGTTAAGTCATATCCTCCGCCAAACCACCAAAGAGGCTCTTCGCCTTCTTTTTCAGCCACAAAAAAACGCACATTGGCATGGGAGGTTGGCACATAGGGGTTGTGAGGGTGGATCACAAGTGACAGGCCCATCGCCTGAAAGTTTCGCCCGGCCAGCTCGGGCCGTGCGGCACTCGCCGAGGGCGGCAAATTGGCCCCGAAGACATGAGAAAAATTGACACCGGCTTTTTCGAAGACGGCACCATCGGTCAGTACCCTGCTGCGGCCCTGCCCACCTTCTGGGCGAAGCCACTTGTCTTGAGTAAAAGACCCCTGACCGTCTTCTTCGCTCAGCGCTGCACAGATACTATCTTGCAGCGCTAATAAATAAGTTTTTACTTGTTCAATCTGCATAGTTCGCTTGTTCACAGTGCCGGACCGCGCTGGATTATACGCGCGAATAGGACATAACAATACCGGGTGCTGAGTACTAGAGCCGAATTATTTGATCTGAAACAACATCGCGTATTAACGAAGGTTTTTTTGCTCCACCAACCGAGCCGGGAACCACATAGTCCAGCTTATCGCCAAAATATCGCAACACCTGAAATCGCTGTGTGGCCGCCGCATCACCAGAGCGATTAGCCGAGGTGGACACCAGGGCGCCACCCCAGCAGTCACACAGATCCCGCACTACCGAATGTGCACTGACTCGCACCGCCACCGTATTATGGTCGCCGTGAATCCACGCAGGTACACGGTTTTTATGGGGTACCAACCAGGTGTTTGGTCCGGGCCATGATCGATCAAGGCGGTCACGCTGTTGCTCATCCAGATCATGCAGCAACCAGTCAAGCTGCGCTACTTCGCTGGCAACCAGAATCAAACCCTTGCCCACATCTCGCTTCTTTAAGGCCAGCAAGCGCCTTACCGCTGCTTCATCGGCGGGATCGCAACCCAGGCCCCATACAGCCTCTGTCGGATAGGCGATAACACCGCCTCGATGCAGGGCCGCAACAGCGACGCCAATTTGGAAAGCCGGGGCGATAGACAAGGTCAGCTCTGGAGAGATTTCTGCAGAGCTTCGTCTTTCGCAAAGATAGCTGCGGCGTTAGCCTCACGCTCTTGGCGAAGAACATCGCCCAGCGCGGGATTAGAGGTCGCCAGAATTTGTGCTGCGAGATAGGCGGCGTTCTTTGCCCCGGCCTTGCCGATAGCGACAGTAGCCACGGGTATGCCCGCAGGCATCTGAACCGTCGATAGCAAAGCATCCAGCCCGTCCAAAGACGCGTTCATAGGCACGCCAATAACCGGCTTCACAGTCGTTGCTGCAACGGCACCAGCCAGGTGTGCCGCCATACCTGCCGCCGCAATAAACACCTCGCAGCCCCTGGCTTCGGCATCGACAATAAATGCCTTGGTAGCCTCCGGGGTCCGATGAGCAGAAGTGATTCGAACTTCAAAGGGGATGCCAAGCGACTTCAATACGCCAAAGGTCGCTTCCATCACGGGTAGGTCTGAATCAGAACCCATCACAATTCCAACAAATGGCGTAGTCATCAATAAAACTCCTGTCCTGCTATTTTGAAGCGCGGCTGCGCCTCGCGAAGAATGCGGATTCTAGCAACTGCCGCAGCGCGGGCAAAGGCCTTACAGACGAATATAACCGCTATCGCATCGCGCGATGAGCTGTTCGACCTCCAGATCAGACAACGCGGACAACACGGCTGAAACATCAAGCTCGCTGTGTTCGGCAATTTGATCGACATTTACAGACTCACTGCCGATAAGACACAACACCTGTTTCGCCGTGGGATTTAGTTTAGCCTCCGAACCGATGGCTGCGGCTGAGTCTGGGCTGCCGCTATCTCTCAGCTCTCTTTGACATCGAAAGAGGGGGCCCAGCTCCTCGAGAATATCCTCAATATCCTGCACCATCTTCACCCCCTGACGAATCAAGCCCAGACATCCTTGCCCTTCGGGGTGAAAAATTGACCAGGGCAGAGCAAACACTTCCCTTCCCTGTTCCATGGCCGTGCGAGCAGTGATTAGCGAACCACTTCGCAATGCGGCCTCCACCACAAGTATGCCCAAAGATAAGCCACTGATAATTCGATTTCGTTTGGGGAACCGGTATTGCAGAGGCTTACAGCCCGGTGGAAATTCAGTTAATAGGCAGCCTGAGCCTACAATTTCCTCCGCTATTGACCGGTGGCGAGCCG
>JBLGAR010000129.1:0-13061 GCA_047612385.1 Cryomorphaceae bacterium
CTACTTCCCACTGTTCGACTTCCTCGGGATCATAGGGGCCAAAGTTATCCGGAGCGGTTGCACGACCATTAAATCCGCCTGAGCGGAAGCCCTCTGAATAGTTGACATACGCCATACCCCAATCAAAATTGTACTGGGCGCCTACACGGGGCGTGAACTGAGTCCAGCTTTCCTTACCCTGAGCTCCAGACTCAAACACATCGGCTGCCCATCCGGGGCAGAGGCCTTGGTCGCCAAAGGCAACCAGGGCCGTTTTGTCGAAGCCGAGTGTATCTGTGTGAGTTACATTCGTGCCATCAAAAGTGAGAGTAGAGTTCGCCATGCAGGCACTTTTCTCTTCGTCGATATAACGGCCGCCAGCACTTACGGTTATATTCTCGGTGATGTCCCACTCGGCCTGAGCAAAGAAGGATGTGCTTTCGACTTCCTGATTATAATTAGGTGAAACACCGTAGGTAGCCGGGCTGGTGGGGCCCGTGAACACTTCTAAAACCCGTGTAACCTGCAATAATTCATAGTCGCTCTCCCAGCTGAACATGCCCACGGTCGTGCGAAAGCTGTCGGACCAGTCTGACTCAAGCCTTAGCTCAAAACTCTCCTGGTTCTCGTCGGTCGGGCGCTCTGTGTAGAACGTATTGAATGAAGTACCGTCGAACTCGTTAAGCGCCTCTTCTTCGGACTCACGTTTGCCATAGACGAAAGCGAGTTTGTGCTGATCGGAGATAGACCAGTTAGCATGAATGGTGATCGCATCCGTATGCAGCTCGGCGTACTGATCAAAGGACGTGAACGTTGTGAACAGATCGTCAGTTTTGTCCGCGCCACATTCGTTGCCTCCGAAAGGAAAGAACCCTTCATTTTGCTGTGTAAAACACTTCACCGGCCGAGTATCGGTGTCGTCTGTAATTTGGTCGTAAATTACGCGCAGATCAAAGTCATCGGTAGGCTGCCAGAGCACGTCTGCCGAGTACATCTTCAGATCGCTATCGCCCAAAGTTTCGCCTCGGATTGGATTATCAACGTAACCGCCACCTTCGCTGCTGAGCGCCGACAGCTTGACGGATACGCCCGCAAACTCGGGTAAATTGATACGCCCCTTGAAATCCTCTTGATCGTCTTCAGCAATGGTCGCCACGATCTTGCCACCTAACTCACCGGTGGGTTTGGTACGAATCACGTGAAGCAAGCCACCGACCGTGTTGCGCCCGAACAGAGTACCCTGTGGGCCACGCAATACTTCTACACGCTCAGCATCCCATACATTAAGCAGTGCGCCGGTGGTGGATGAAAGATAAACGCCATCTTGGTAGATCGCCACTGCCGGGTCAAAGCTCTTTTCTACCTCGGCAAACTGCATGCCGCGAATAGAGATGGCTGCGGTGCCGTTACCCAGTACTGGATTGATCACCAGGTTTGGTGACATACCGGTTATTTCGTCGATAGAACGAGCGAACGTTTTCTCGATAGTCTTGGCGTCAATAGCCGAAATCGAAATCGGAACGTCCTGGATATTCTCTTCACGTTTCTGGGCGGTTACAACAACCTCCTCTATCTGCGTCGTTGTTGAACGCTGGGCATAGGCTTGGTTGGCAAATGCGACAGATGCGACCATTGGCAGCAGCACCATATGGGACAGTATTTTAGACATGGAATTACCTCAGTAACTATTTATAACTTATTATCGGCAAGTAGTCGGCTAAACCTGCTCTTGCCAGAATTTACAGATGTTCTATCTGAGCCGATTATTAAAAAAATTCTTTTTATATGGCTGCAGCACAACCAACTTCGAGCAATACGATACATATTTTAAAACTGATATGCCAGCGCTTATTGAGTACTCTTCAAATCTATTTTGAGCGAAATTCAAATAGGAAGCTCAGAGCCAAACCCCAACGAGACAAAGGCCTTCTGGTTGATATTCTTAAGTATTATTACTAGCCCGGAGGCTCTTAGACCGCCCGCTGGCCGAAATTGCACTTCTCGCTACTTCATAGCTGAAACAAACTGGGTGCCACCGTAAGTTTGTTCGGTGGGCATAATCTTCCGTAACGGATGCACGGTCACTGAATTTTATATCCTGCGAGCGGTCATGAAAACATTCATATTACTCGTTCCGTGATGCCACTGGCTTTCAATTGCGAAGCCAGCGTTCACAATCTCGTTCAAGAGTTCGGCTTCCGTCACTACGAACACATCGGGCATGAGCCCCAGCAATTTTCCAAGCGGTACGACCAACGTTATAAAGCGCAGATACGAATTACCAATGCATGCTGTGCCACTGACGAATATACCCCCGGGCTTCAGAATTCTAGCGACCTCAGCGATGACGGCTTGCCGATCTGGCAGTAAATGAATTACGTTCAAACCCAAAACAACGTCGAAACTCGCGGCGTCTGCATTGAAGTCTGTCAGAGTTCCACGTGTAAATTTGACGTTGTCAATGCCAGCCTCTCTGGCTTTTCCGCGACCAATGTCGAGCATATTTTCAGATATATCTATCGCGTCAACATGACTTACATGTGGAGCGTGGTGGACAGCAGTTGTCCCGGTTCCACAGCCAAATTCTAAAACGCGCATGTGTGGCGCGAAGAAGCTCTGCGTTTCGGTGAGCTTCCTTTGATAGCTCGCTTCGTCTGAAATTACACTCCTGGCGTATCGCTGCGCCGCTTTGTCCCAAAACTTATCAGATTTATCCATACCAACCTCCAATAGATTTTGCCTCTTAGCATCTACATACGAATAATATTTCTCGATAATCCCGATTCTCTATAGATACGTCGAGGCGGTTTCACCCCGTCCGCGCGACACACTACTATTATTTTCCATTCATAAACAGCTGGCTCGAACAGGACGTATGCGCCCTCAGGAACGAGAGCGATCACAACTGAGACTAGGCCTTGCGGGAGCGAGGTATTCTCGCCACAACTTGTATCCGGGTTATCTTTGTGGGATTTCCCATGTGGCATACTTTATTATATTTGTACTTTGAGGCAAACGAGGGTATTAGTCTTCCCTACACTTTGAAATCCAATTCAACACACTTTTGGCAGGGGTCGAGAAGGCCCGATCCTCATGGCGAACATTAAGGAGTCACACAATATTCATAGCCAAGCATTATAATTTTATGCGCAAAGTATTCCATCAGAAGGTAAGTGGCTTGCAGGTAGATAATCTGAAAAGTGTAGTGTCCGCTATACGAACCATGGGCTTAACTTGCTTCATCATCTTATTTAGTGGGCAGTTACAGGCCGACACTGCCGCGGGCGAGTTAGACAACCACAAACCGGCTTTTGAACTGATAGTGCTGGGCGACACGGGGGGTGTTCAAGACGGTAACCTCAGCGCTTTTTTGTTAAGGGCATTGAGTGAACAACATTACGTAGGCTTAGATGCAGGCACATTAGTAAACGGCATCAACATTGCGCACCAAAACAATGCCTTCTGTGACCTAGCATTAGTTCAAGACTCTCAATGGAACACGTCGGGCACTATTTTACGCAACCACGTGAAAGGCTACCTGATAAGCCATGGGCATCTTGACCACGTGGTGGGTTTACTGATTTCGTCCCCAGAAGATAGCGCAAAACCCATATATGCTCTGCCATCAGTGAATCAAACCTTGTTAGATAGCTATTTTAACTGGCAAGCCTGGGCCAACTTTACCGACAAAGGGCTGCCACCTCGCCTTAATAAATATCAACTAGTGGACTTGATACCCCAGCAAAGCCAGTCAATTACCGACACTTCATTAAAAGTGACCGCTTTCAGTCTAAGTCACCCGTTAGAGTCCACCGCTTTTGTGATAGAAAAAGACAAGGATTTGTTCGTATATTTAGGTGACACCGGCCCAGATCAAATCGAAAAACAGGGCAAACTCAAAGCACTGTGGCAATACTTGGCCGAGCAACTCAAAGAGAAGCGCTTGCGGGCCTTAGTGGTAGAAGTCTCGTTCACCAACCAACGCCCTGACGCCCTGTTATTCGGCCATCTCACCCCAAAATGGCTACTTCAAGAGCTCACACAGTTCCATTCACTGATCGAAGACAAATCGAAGATAAAGGGCCTGCAAGTGATTATTAGCCATATCAAGTACACCCTGAAAAGCGGCCCCGATCCCAAAGAGCAAATTGAGCAACAGCTCAACCAAGCCAACTCATTGGGGTTTAAATTTATACTCGTTACTCAAGGGCAGCGCTTATATTTGTAATTAGATGCCAAACCAGCAGGTAATATGGCCGAATAGCCTTGGAAAGCCTTGGAAAGCCTGATGATTTTCATTAGAATCACCGCTTGGGATAGTAGGCACTGGTGGTATTGTATTCTGCCTAATCCCTCTATATTTCCACTTCCCGTATCGCAAGACCTCAAGCAAGGAATAGACATGCTAAAGAAACCGTCGCGACAAACATCAATGGTTATTGGCCTAGCCGCAGCTGCCGCTGTTTTTGAAAGCCCAGCCCTGCACGCTCAGGGAAAGGTGCTCGAAGAGATTGTGGTTACTGCCCAACGCCGGGATGAGAACATTCAGGAAGTCCCGATTTCTATCACCAGCCTGTCTGGCGACCGGCTGGCGGCGAGATTCGCCAACGGCGATGACATATTAGCTCTGTCGGCCGCTGCGCCGGGTTTGTACATCGAGTCGTCAAACGGTCGTTTGGCGCCGCGTTTCTACCTGCGTGGCTTGGGTAACGCGGACTTCACCGCGGCTGCGTCGCAGCCTGTTTCTTTGGTAATGGACGACGTGCCTATGGAGAAGTCAGTCCTCAAGGCATTTCCGCTGTTTGATATGGCAAGCGTCGAGGTCATTCGTGGACCCCAAGGTACGCTATTTGGGCGCAACACCACGGCCGGCATCGTCAAAATTGATTCAAGACGCCCTACCGAGGAGACCGAAGGCTATATCAACGTCTCGGCCGGAAACTACGGCACCTACAACCTCGAAGGAGCAGTCGGTGGCACGATCATTGAAGATACACTCACAGGCCGAGTCTCGGCAGTATCGCAGAACCGTTCCGACTGGGTCGATAATGACTTCACGGGCGAGAACGATGCACTGGGCGGCTACGATGTTGCTGCAGCGCGCTTCCAGTTGCAGTGGACACCCAGTGAAGATCTGACAGTTTGGCTGATGCATCAGCGTCAGGATTCAGAAAGCACCACTAGCTTGTTCCGAGCTAACATTCTGAGCGTGGGCAGCAATAAACTCAATAGTAATTACGATCGCGACTCCGTGTCCTGGGACGGCGGTGACGGTAATAAGGGTGGGATGAAGTCCAATGGCACCACACTCAAAGTCGACTGGAATATCGGTGACTATACTGTTACGTCAATCAGCTCTTTCCAGGACGTTACTGACCGATTTGGTCGTGGCGATATTGACGGTGGATTCGGTTGCGCGCTCCCGTTCTGTGCTGGCCCTGCAGGCCCGCCCAGTATCCCGTTTAACCCGTTTGCTTCGCCCTTCGCCGGCAATATTGACACTGGTGGTGACATCGAGCTCGAGCAGTTCACCCAAGAAATACGGCTAGCGAGTAATCTCGACGGCCCCATCAACTACCAGGTTGGTGTGTTCTACTTCGAGGATGACTTTTCCGGTAATTCGAAAAGCCAGAATTTCGGTGCCCCGGAATTCCTGATTGGCTCAACGGCAGAAATCGAGAACACGACGATTGCATTCTTCGGTCAGGGTAGCTATGACATCAGTGACCAGCTGACGGTGACTGCCGGTGTGCGTTACACAGACGACGAGAAAGACGCGATCAATGTTCGCTATGCGGACGGTGCTCCCTCCGAAGTTCTGCCGAAAATCAACCTGGAAGATGACAATATCAGCTGGGATCTGGCTTTCTCCTATGCGGCAACCGAAGAAGGCCAGCTCTACGGTCGCATCGCCTCCGGTTTCAGAGCGCCGACGATCCAGGACCGTCTCGAAGACGACCCTACCGTCACTACAGCTGACTCAGAAACCATACTGTCCTATGAATTGGGCTACAAAGCGCAGTACGAAAGATTGCGCTATAACGTAGCAGCCTTCTACTATGTGATTGATGATATCCAGCTGACAGCCGTTGGTGGCACCAGCAATTCAACCACGTTGTTGAATGGAGACGAGGGCACAGGCTATGGCGTCGAGTTAGAGGTCGAGTACATTGTGTTTGATAACCTCACCGTATCCGGTGGTTTCGGCTATGCCAAAACGGAGATCAACGATTCATCGCTGGCACTGCCAGGAGGTGCCCTTGCTACGGTCACCGATCCGTTGAATGCCGATGGCCTAGCGTTAATCGATGGCAATCCATTCCAGCACGCACCGGAATGGACGGGTAACATCGAGATTGACTATGCCTATCCGCTGCGCGGCGGTAGCGCCGAGATTTATGCCTACTCAGACTGGAAATTCCGCGGCGAAACCAATGACTTCCTTTATGAGAGCATTGAATACACCACGGACACACAGTTCGAAGGTGGTCTCAAGTTCGGCTATCGCAACCTTGACAGCAACTACCAGTTAGGTTTCTTCGCGCGGAATATCACCGACGAAGAGAATGTTATTGGCGGCATCGATTTCGCCAACCTGCTAGCTTATACCAATGAACCACGTACCTATGGTGTTGAGGCTTCCTGGAGCTTTTAGCCTGTTAGGTACAAACGACACAAAGGCCCACTTCATGTGGGCCTTTGTATTTTTGGAGTACCCTCTAGCGCGTGAATATTCTCAATACTTTTGAACCACGCTATCCGCACGTGTCCGCTTCTACGGGCTTCGCCTCGCTCCTGGCTATAATGTGCCTTGTTGCCTGTCAGCAGAACTCACCCTTGGAGCCTGTCGCCGCAAGCCCGCCATCCGAAGCGGTAACAACGCCTCCACCGAATATTATTTTCCTGCTCACCGATGATCAGCGCGCAGATACCTTGTCGATCGCTGGCCATCGGGATGTGCAAACGCCCAACATTGATCTGCTGGCCAGGTCCGGTGTGCGCTATACCAATGCGTTCACGGTTCAGCCCATTTGTGCACCCAGCCGTTTTGCGTTTCTTTCCGGGCAGTATGAACGCACCAGCGGCTTGGGCTTTAACTCACCCTATCAGGTGTCGGAGAAGCAATGGCAGCAGACATACCCCGCATTACTAAGAGAGGCGGGTTATTTCACGGGATTTATCGGCAAGTTTGGGGTTGAGTACTACGAGCTTGCTGGGCGCGCCGCGTCCAAGTTCGATTACTGGCGCGCGCACAATGGATGGCTGCCGTTCTTCCCGAAGGACCTGCCAGATAATCCCGCGACGGCCATTTATCAGGATGCAGAACATGAGATCACGACCGAGATCATGGGCGAGTTTATCCAGGACTTCCTGAGCAAGCGCCCGGCAAACGAACCGTTCCAACTATCGGTCAGCTTCTCCGCGCCACATAACTCCTTAGTCTCTTCTATGTATACCCAGGGCGCTGATCCGGAGTGCGACAATTATGCCTGCGCGGTGATGGCTTATCCCGCCAGCGGCAATCCTCGCCTGGCCGGACATACACTCTATGACTCCCTCTATCGAGACAGGGCAATTCAAATATCGCCGGATACCGGCCGTGACCCCTACCAGTTCATTCGTGAGGGTGTTATCGATCACAGCGCCCGTCAAAAATGGTACGCCTATAATTACGATGCCGCACTTGAGCCAGAGCATCTGGTTCGTTACTACCAAACTATCACCGGCATCGACCATGTCGTGGGCGAACTTGTAGCACAGCTTGAACGTCTGGGCCTGGCGCACAATACGATCATCATTTTTTCCAGTGACCATGGCTTGCTCAATGGCGAGTACGGCACGGGTGGCAAGGCGCTGCTGTATGACCTGGTTGCGAAAATACCGCTGGTAGTTTTCGACCCCCGAAGTCAGAACGATGATGCGCAACGCGTGACGGACGAGCTGGTGCTGAGCATCGACGTGCCGGCCACGATATTGGCCTACGCGGGAGTGACAGTACCGCAGTCAATGCAGGGCACCGACCTCAACGCAGACGATTTGCCTCGTGACGACGTGTTTCTTGAGAGCCTGACCGTTGCCGAAGGCAATCCGTTTATCGAGGCGCTGCGGACGCAGGAATGGAAGTATGTACGCTACCTGGAGACAGGAGGTTGCCCCTACACTGAAGCGCAACTCGATTTTTCCGGCCAGCAGCCGATTTTTGAGCAGTTGTTTCACCTTGCCAGTGACCCAGCGGAACGACTAAATTTGGTTAATGTGCGTGAGCATGCTCCCGTTTTAGAGACATTCCGAACACGCACTCGTGCACGATCAGCTGCGATGACCGCAAGCGGTCTGCGGCACAAGCAGGACCTGTCTATTCCCATGCGGTCCGCCGAAGGAGTCAATTGTTGGTAATGAGAACGGCAAAAATGCATCTGTTATTCAATGTCCGGAGGGACTGAATGAAATTTATCGATAAAAATGAGCTTACCCGCCGGACATTTGTCGGCACATGTGTCGGCACATCCATCGCATTGGCCCTCGCGACTAAAGTTGGTGCCAGCACAATCAGCGCAGGCGCTCGGCCAGTCATTATGGACACGGACATCGGTGATGACATTGATGACACTTGGGCTCTGCTCATGTTGCTTCGCATGCCAGCGCTGGATCTAAAGCTGGCCGTCGGGGACTTTGGCAACGCCCTGTATCGCGCTCGCCTGCTCGCCAAGCTTCTCGAATTCACAGGTCGAAGTGATGTGCCAGTGGGTATCGGTCTTGGCGTCGCAGACGAGCCGGGGCAGCAGAGCAGCTGGTTAGGCGACTACCAGCTTGATGATTACCCGGGCGAGGTCTACGCAGATGGCGTGCAGGCGATTATCGATACCATAAAGTCATCACCAGAACCGGTAACACTGCTGTGTCTGGGACCAGTGCCCAATATCGCCGAAGCGCTTCGTCGCGATCCCACCATTGCCAACAACGCCCACTTTATCGGCATGCACGGATCGATCTACAAAGGCTACCTCAATGATGAGACACCCGCAGCCGAGTACAACGTGCGTGTCGACCCCGCATCCTTACAGGCGGTATTCGCTGCGCCCTGGGAGTGCGCTATTACCCCCTTGGACACCTGCGGCCTTGTCACCCTTGGCGGAGAGAATTATCGCCGCCTGTATGAGAGCGAAGATCCATGGCTTAAGGCATTAATGGCTAATTACCGCGCCTTTCTTCCGGGAGCCCCGTTCATCGCCCCGGATCACGACATGACCAGGGCCAGCACGACCTT
Organism: Cryomorphaceae bacterium; assembly: GCA_047612385.1. Taxonomy (GTDB): domain Bacteria; phylum Pseudomonadota; class Gammaproteobacteria; order Pseudomonadales; family Halieaceae; genus JBALVT01. The sequence goes on from JBLGAR010000129.1 coordinate 9,248, forward strand.
GTTCGATTCAGTCGCGGTCCATCTCGCTGCGCAAAGCGATCTGGTCGAGATGGAAAGGCTACCTATTCGTGTGACCCACGACGGCTATACGATTATTGATCAGGACAATGGACGCCCGGTTAATTGCGCTACTGCATGGAAGGATCTAGACGCGTTCAAATTACGGCTGGTAGACACGTTACTGGCTTGAAAAAAAGGGCCCCATTGGGGCCCTTTTAGTATATGGCGGTGAGAGAGAGATTCGAACTCTCGAACGGTTGCCCGTTACACGCTTTCCAAGCGTGCGCCTTCGGCCACTCGGCCACCTCACCTTAAGGGGCGGCATCATACCATAAGAATTAAAACTTTCCAGTGCAGTATTGAGCTACTGTCTATTGAGGCGAGGTTGTGGAATTGCTGTTGAGTTGGTACTGCGGAAAGGGTTTATATCCATCCCGCCTCTGCGGGTGTAGAACGCCTGAATATGTAAGAACTCCGGTTGAATGCGGGAGCTTATATCCAGAAACATTCTCTCGACACACTGCTCATGGTATTCCTGATGTTGTCGATAGGAAATGATATAGCTCAGCAAGGAGCTGTGATCCAGAGCCGCTCCTTTGTAATGAATCCACAAAGTTGCCCAATCGGGCTGCCCGGTAACAGGACAAAGAGAGCGTAGTAGGTGCGTATACAGAACCTCCTCCTTAATGGCGCCAGGATCAACGATGAGATTACTAGCATCGGGTTGAGTCGATTGCGGGGAGATCTCGAGCTCATCCAGAGCAATGCCGCAAAGATCTGCACCGGCCAGCTGTGCATCACCAACTCCAAATAGTTCAAGCGTGACCGCACCGCCCGCCGCTTCGCTAACATCGGTTTCCATGCAACGTTTGGCGCTTTCCGGAGACTCGAACCGGTGATTGTTCAGAGAGTTCAGATAGAGTTTGAAGGACTTGGATTCGACAATGTTCGGTGTTGTGGCCGGAACGCTAAACCGCCCTACCCTCACAACCGGCTTGCCAGTGCCATCCAACCAGGACAGCTCATACGCGTGCCATAGATCAACCCCTGCGAAAGGCAGCGAATCGCTTAGACCAATCGTACCCCGAGCAATTTCGCGAGGAATCGGATAGAGCAGCTCGGGCGAATACACCTCCACGACCGGCGTGTGTTTGCCAAGCAGTAAACCTTTGGAGTCATCCATTGCCGTACTATTGCCTCAACCTCGTACCGCTATTCAGTAAATGCATACTGAAGCAAAATGCGATTACGGTGAACAAGGTAATCATGCCAAACGCGAACGGTAAGCTAACATCAGAAACCCCTAAAACCCCGTATCTAAAAGCGTTGACTACATAGACCAGGGGATTCAATTTGGACACACCGGCCCAGAAATCGGGCAGAAGATCCATGGAATAAAAAACACCGCCCAAATAAATTAAAGGTGTGAGGATAAAGGTGGGAACAATCGAAATGTCATCAAAACTGTTGGCGTAAACCGCGTTGATAAAACCTGCAAGTGCAAATAATGTTGAGGTCATAAGAACGATCACAATAACCACCAAATAGCTGTGTATGTGAAAGGTCGTAAAAAATCCGGCAACAATCGTAACAATAATCGCCACCAGTACACCACGGCTTACACCACCGAGTACGTAGCCCATCAAAATCACATAGTTAGACGTTGGCGAAACCAGTAACTCCTCAACCGAGTTGTTAAATTTAGCGCCATAGAAAGAGGAGACCACATTAGAGTAGGAGTTGGTCACAATCGCCATCATGATCAAACCCGGCACTACAAACTGCATATAGGTGAAGCCACCCATCTCGCCGATGCGAGAGCCAATGAGTGAACCAAAAATCACGAAATACAACGACATAGTAATAGCCGAGGGCAAAAGTGTCTGAGTCCAGATTCTCAGATAGCGTCTTATCTCTTTAACGACAATCGTCATGAACGCTATGTATTGTTCTCGCAAGCTCACGCGGCGCCCTCCACAAGGTTCACAAACATTTCTTCGAGGCGGTTCGCGCGATTGCGCATACTGCATACCTTTATCCCGACTTTATCTAACTCAAGAAACACCTCGTTGATGTTCTGCCCTTTTCGGACCGCAATTTCCAAAGTATGTTGATCAACACGCTTGCAATCGAAGTTGCTCATCGAAACGCTCTCCGGCAACTCCTCGGTGCAATCGAGAATAAAAACTTCCTGCTGAAGCTGCTGAAGCAGCGCTCGCATGGAGCTATTCTCCACAATAACTCCGTCGTTAATAATGGCGATGTTACGGCACAGGGCCTCAGCTTCTTCGAGATAGTGCGTCGTTAGAATAATGGTTGTGCCATTGGCATTAATCTCTTTGAGGAAGTCCCACATGGTTCGTCGCATTTCAATATCGACGCCTGCGGTGGGCTCATCGAGTATTAACAGCTTGGGTTCGTGTACCAGTGCTCTGGCAATCATGAGACGACGCTTCATTCCTCCCGACAGCATTCGAGACGGCACGTCCCGTTTTTCCCAAATACCGAGGGCTTTTAAGTACTTTTCAGCTCTTTGCTTCGCCACGTCGGCGGGAATGCCATAGAAACCCGCCTGAGCCACGAGAATGTTGTAACCCTTTTCGAACTGGTTGAAATTGAATTCCTGAGGAACAATACCTATGTGCTTTTTGGCCCGGGGGAAATCGTCATCGGTATCTATACCGAAGACAGAGACCTTACCGGCGCTTTTCGCAACCAGGGAGCAGATAATACCGATGGTCGTGGACTTGCCCGCTCCATTTGGCCCCAGCAAAGCGAAAAAATCTCCCTGCTGGACTTCGAGACTGATGCCTTTAAGTGCTTCAAACCCGTCTCCATAGACCTTTTCTAGGCCGTTAATGCTCAGTGCTGGTATCATATAATTCTGTGTCGCTTAGCCTTAAATCGGGCCGCGCATTGTACCTTCAAACGGAGCCGCAAACGACAACCCTATGAATGACGATCAATATTTGCAACATTGCACCGAGTTACTTGGACAGTTCAGTCACGACATGCTCAAAAGGACAGAAGCTCTGCATGAAGATGACTCGCTGCGTGAGTTGGCGGTAGCATTCGGTAATCTCTCATCGGGAGCCTTAGAAATATATGTGGACGGCCAGACACTGGTCTCCAGGCTATTCACCACCTACCCCGATTTCAGCCCCACATTCCCGCGAGAACTACTGTGGTTTTTAGGCGGAGACTGCCTGCATTACATGCCCGATGATGAAATTGATCTCTACCAACAACTCGAGGATGAGAGGTACGCCTTAGCCGCAAAAGGCGAAGTTATCGATTTCGTCGAGGCACGAGCTAAGCTGCTGAAGTTACAGTAAAAACATGCCCTAAAAGCCCTCCCAGGGCTTGACGTGACCCCGGTCACTACCTAAAATGCGCGCCTCTTGTATGAGACTGCAGCGTCCCCTTCGTCTAGTGGCCTAGGACACTGCCCTTTCACGGCGGTAACAGGGGTTCGAACCCCCTAGGGGACGCCATTTCATCAAGATTTGCGGGAATAGCTCAGTTGGTAGAGCGCGACCTTGCCAAGGTCGAGGTCGCCGGTTCGAACCCGGTTTCCCGCTCCATATTTGTAGATTAAAACCCCATTAGTGATTGTACTTCAGAGCGACCTTGCCTAGGTCGTGGGGGGACGCCTAGTCTCGCCGGTTCGAACCCGGTTTCCCGCTCCATATTTGTAGATTAAAACTCCATTAGTGATTGTACTTCAGAGCGACCTTGCCTAGGTCGTGGGGGGACGCCTAGTCTCGCCGGTTCGAACCCGGTTTCCCGCTCCATATTTGTAGATTAAAACCCC
>JBLGAR010000130.1:0-13028 GCA_047612385.1 Cryomorphaceae bacterium
GCGGTCGGATAACGATACGGGTAACAATCCGCACAATCCCATGTATGGAATCTACAAAGCGGGATTGCGCGGACAGATTTTGCAACTTATAGGTTCTGAAAATTCAATTTCAGGTGGCAATTCCATAGCGCCCACTATGCTGATTGATCCGGAAATTCGCCCTACCAAAATTGATAGGCCCTCAGACGCCAGCGGACTGGTTGATGTAGGCGATCTTAATCTCTTGCTCGATGACGCCGAGGATATTGTTTCTGTATTGGAGTCGATGAAGCGTATTACAGATTTTAAACTCGACCTGGTGAATACACTGGTGAGTAATCCAACTAGCGAAGACAAGAGACTGAAAGATCGTCTTAGCTGCGAGTATCTTCGCAGCGCCGACACATTGGAGAAATTCTCCGACCCCGACGCACTTGATCCGTCTACTGACCCACAAATAGTAGGAGATGTGGGAATATTCACACAAGCTGAATTCGATGGAGATCGAGAGTTTAGTAAAGCGGCGTCAGTGATGAAGTTGGTAATTGATGGTATAGCCGGCGCTGGGACTGTAGAAATGGGTGGTTACGACTATCATACGGGCGATCGACGCACCGGCGAGGCGCGAGATTTTCGCGCAGGGCAATGTATTGGTGCCGCTTTAGATTATGCCCGACGTACGGCAACTCCTGTTATGATTTACGTATTCAGTGACGGCTCTGTGGCAAGCGATGGCGGGATCGAAATGGTGAACGGCGTAGAGAAGGGAGTTTGGAGCGGCGACAATTCTTCAACGGCAGCTTCTTTTTTCCTTGTTTACGATCCTGCAGGTGCACCCACCTTGATGGATGCTGGTGGCGGTGATCCGCTGGCCCAGCAACAAATAGGTTGGATGCGTCCAGACGGTTCGGTAGAAACCTCCGCCACCCCGGCAGCGAGCAACGTTAATCTGAATGTAGAAACGGTCATTCTCAATTACATGGCTTTGCATGGAGAGCAGAACTTGTTTGCCAATCCAGATTTTTTCTCGGGCCACGGCTTGGGAGATGCTAGTAATCGAGATCGGTATGTTGCTTTTCAGCCTCTGCAAAGTATTAGCGGCGGGGTACTGGGTTAACATGTTGATACGGCGAATACTCCTCGGAGTCCTTCTTTTCTCCACGCTTGGATTTGGGCAGATCGCCTCCACGCAGGAATCGCAAAGCCTCGAGCGTGAAGTGCAGGATATAAAACAGCAGACGCTTGAGTTGAATCGTGATTTGTTTATTCTGGAAGAGGAGTTGCTGTTTCCCAGTAACACTCAACTGGCGGTTTTTTTATCGATGGACGTGGGAGATTTTTTTGCCCTTGACGCGGTAAAACTGACGATTGATGGAACCGTGGTTACCCACTATCTTTACACCGAGCGTGAAATAAGTGCCTTGTTACGCGGCGGTGTTCAGCGCTTATATTTGGGCAACCTGAAAGCGGGTGAACACGAAATAGTTGCGGTCTTCAACGGCAAGGGCCCACAGGGGCGAGACTATCGCCGTGGAACCCAACTCAAGCTTGAAAAAACCTCCGGGGCCAAACACCTCGAACTCAAAATAATCGACTCAGTGGCCATGCAGCAGCCGGAGTTTGCCGTTAAGGAATGGTGAAGGGTCTTGTCTGCACGGATTCAGGTTTATGCTGCAAGCGTTTTCAAACAGGCGACAGCTGCACTATGCCTGGCTTTTTTAGCCAGTACCGCGCAGGCGGCCGAAACAGTTCAGGCTCTTAGATACGGCGTTACCCTCTTTCATTTTTTCCAGCAGGATTATTTCGAATCTTTGACCGAGCTGATGACGGCGCAGGAGCTGGAGCAACTCGCATCACATGCGGAAAACGCCGAGCTACTGCGCGGTGGTATGAGTCTATCTTATGGCATGGATCTGGAGGCTCAGCGGATATTTGAACGCATGCTGAGTGAGCCCCGAGAAACAGTAGATCGCGATCGAGCTTGGTTCTATCTCGCCAAGTTGGCTTGGCAGCGCGGCGATGCGCAACGTGCAACAGGCGCTTTGGCGCAAATGGCGTCTGACTACGAAGGCGAGCTCGCCGATGAAGCGAACTACCTTCGTGCGGCTATTAGCTTGCGCCAAGGCGATGAGAGCACTGCGCTTGTGTATAGCGAGCTGTTACCCGAGGAATCCCCCTGGCTGAGCTATGTGTATTACAACACGGCGGCCTTCCTAGCGACTAAGGGCGACTGGGATGGCGCTATCAGCGAGTTTGAGCGTCTCGAAGCATTGCCAGCGAGCTCGATAGAAACCAGAGCACTTCGAGACAAGGCCTATACCGCTTCTGGTTTTGCCCGCATGGCCGGTGGTGACATGGCTCTTGCCACACAAGACTTCCGACGCGTTACTTTAAATAGCTCACAGGCGAATCGCGCAATGCTTGGCTACGGGTGGGCACTGAGCGAACTGGGTGACTATCGAGCGGCACTAAGTCCCTGGAAGGCATTGAGCGAGCGTTCGGTTATTGGTGAAAGTGCCCGAGAAAGTTTACTGGCTATACCCTATGCCTACGAGCAGTTGGGTAAACACGGTTTGGCTTTAGACAACTACCGTTATGCGGCTGATGTCTATACACGCGAGCTGAGCGTCGTTAAACAGCTGGTTGAAGAATTCAAAGTAGGCGACCTCCCGACTCTGCTGGAACTTGGCAAAGACGATACAGGCGAATGGCTCTCCGGGGGTGATTTTTTACCTGTAGGCGAGTATGCGCCTTACTTAAGACACCTTATCTCTCGTCACAGCTTTCAATTGGCTATGCGTGAGTTGCGGGATTTGCATCGTGCGGCTGCGCACCTGGTGGGAGCTCGGGAGAGATTGGACGTTCTTGCGCAGGTCGATGCTGACCAACGTCAGAGCTGGTCGAGTGTTATTGAAGGTGATCGACAGCAAAAACTGCAGCAAAAACATAAGTTGTTAAAAGCGAAAACGGGAAATCTGCGTGAGCAGCTTGAGCGAGCCAAGGCAACTAGAGATGAGCGCTGGTTTGCCAATGATGAACGCGCCGCATTATGGAGGCGCGTGGATCGTGCTGCTGGGCTGGCCGATACATTGGGTGTCGATCACGGTGAAACACTAAGACTTTATCGCGGTTCGCTGATTTGGCAAGATAGCGAAGACTATCCGGCCAGAGTGTGGGCGGTCGACCAACAAATGCTGGAGTTGGAAGCGGCGGAGCAAAAATCTAAAGGCTTATTACATAATGTTAATCAAGCCATGGCCGACAGATCTCAAAACGAATTTACACCGCGCATTACCGCCTTGATGCAACGCGTGGCAAATCAACACAACCGCTCCGAGCTTGCTATTCGAGAATCCGAGCTGCAAATTAGAGCGATTGCTGTCGCCGAGTTGGAACACCAGGGTACACAGCTTGCCAAGGCGCTTGGGCAGTCGAGATTGGCGATGGCCAAACTCTATGACCGTGGTAGCGCAGAGGTGACTCGATGAGGATTCTACTTTGCCTGTGCATCTCGTCGGTTCTGCTAGCCGGTTGTGGTCGCTTCTCAATTCTTCCGGGGCCGACTGAGCCCCCCGAACTCACGCTGGCGGATTTGGCACCGGTAGATGTTGATCACGAAGTGCAGGAGCTGCCGCAGGCCACTTTGGAAGAGCTGGCGGCAATCTATCGAGATGTCCTGAGTGTAACGGATGATCCGGCCACCAGGATGCTGGTGCTGCATCGCCTCGCTGATATTGAACTGCTGGACGGGGAAGCAAACCTCGCAGCGTCGGAATCCAGTTTGGGTTCGTTTACCAAGGCTATCGAAGCCTATGAGACCCTAATTCAGGAAAATCCGGATAACCCCTTGAACGATCAACTGATATACCAGTTATCGAAAGCCTATGAGCTCAGTGGAGACCCAGACAAGTCGGTTGCTTTGCTGGAACAGCTCAGCAAATCTCATCCTGATTCAAAACATTTTCTCGAGGCGGAGTTCCGCAAGGCTGAGAGCTACTTTGTTGCGGCAAAATACGGGCAAGCCGAGCAGTCCTATTTTAACGTTATTGATTACGGGCCCAATACGCCTTACTACGTTAAATCGCAGTATATGCATGGTTGGTCGCGTTTTAAACAGCTTCAGTATCGTGGATCCATTGCTTCCTTTACGGCAACGCTCGACGAACTGATGCCGAGAAATAATCAAATCGAGCGATTAGCTCGAGGTGAAAGGGAGCTGGCCGAAGATTGCCTGAGAGTGCTGGCGGTTGTCTTTAGCTATCTCGACGGTGTGGAAACTATCGCCACAGCATACGACCAGATTGGTGTGCGCCCCTATCAACATCTTTTTTACGAAGCCCTGGGTGAACACTACCTGAAGCAGGAGCGCTATCGCGACAGTGCGGAGACTTATAAAGGCTTTACCACACAATACCCCGATTCGAAATTTGCGCACCAGTTGCAATTACGAGTGGTAGAGTCCTATGAGGCCGGTGGATTTCCCGACCTCATCGTGGAAGAAAAAAAGCACTATGTTGAATTGTTCGGTGTAACGGCGTCCTACTGGAGGTTTAGTAATCCAACCGCCAAAGATGCCATCCTTCCCAAGCTGAAAATGTTCATTCGGGAGTTGGCAAGTTACCATCACGCTCTAGCTCAGGACCTATCGATGCAGGCCGACAAAGGCAAGAACGTGAAACTTGCTCAGGAACATTACGCCGAAGCAGGCGATTATTATCAACTTTTTGTAGACAGTTTTCCAACGGATGATGAAGTACCCGACATGGGTTTCTTGCTGGCAGAAAGTCGTCTTGAGTCAGGTGCGTATCGCGATGCTATTACGGCCTTTGAATGGGTAGCATATGAGTACACTACTTACGACAAAGCGGCTGATGCAGCCTATTCTGCGATTCTAGCCTATGGCAACTTGATTGACTCTGGCAGCCCACTGCAAAGTGAGCGCATCGACAGCGAATTGAAATTTGCGAACTTTTTCGAAACTGATGCTCGTGCTCCGGCTGTACTGGGACATGCAGCCAATTCCCTGCTCGAGGCGGGTGAATATCAGCTGGCGATCCGCGCCGCCAACAAATTGAGTAGCTGGGACTTCGTTGCCGATACCTCAATTCTCTCCGCTGCTTGGCTAGTGCTCGGACACAGCTACTTTGAGTTAGAGAAGTACCGGGACGCCGAAGAATCTTACCAAAGTGCGCTGGCGGACATGCCTGAAGCGGACAAGCGACGCCAGGATACGGTTGAACGCGTTGCAGCGAGTATCTATAAGCAGGCAGAAGAATCAGTTGCGAGGAAGAAATCACTGCTGGCAGCAGAGCAATTTTCACGAGTTATGGAGCTTGCACCCAACTCTTCGATTAGGGTTAACGCACAATTTGATGCCGCCAACAACTTCATGGCGGCCGGGGACTTTATCAAAGCTAGTGAGATATTCGTCGACTTTAGAGTGCGGTACCCAAAGCATGCGCTGACACCTTCAATTGCGGCGAAACTGGTCGGCAACTATGAACAATTGGAGCGCTGGGATTCAGCGGCACAAGAACTGGACGGAATACATCGTGTTGAGAAAGACCCTGAAAACAAAAGGCAGGCGCTTTATCTGGCGGCACAGTATTACGACAAGGCGAGCAGTTTTGAGAATGCGAGATTGCGCTATCGCAGCTATGCACATGAATGGCCGCAGCCTGTAGTGATTCAAATGGAGGCTATGAATAGGCTCGCGCAGTTGTATGTGCTCCAGCGTGACGAGCAAAAGAGACGGTTTTGGCTGAGGAAAATATTGGTCGCTCATGATGACGCCGGCGAGCAGCAGTCAGATCGCTCGCGCTATTTGGCCGCGATGTCTTCAAGCGTATTGGCAGCCGATGAATTCTTGGCCTATAGCGCGATAAAACTCCGATACCCGATAAAACGTTCCCTTAAGAAGAAAAAAGCGGCAATGCTAAAAGCGCTCTCGGCGTTCGAAAAGACCAACGCTTTTGGCGTCGCCGAGTTTTCCACCTCAGCGACTTTTTACGTGGCCAAGATTTATCAGCAATTGAGTAGTGATCTGATTCAATCCGAACGTCCCAAAAACATTGATGCGCTGGCGTTAGAGCAGTACGAAATTTTGTTGGAGGAACAAGCGTTTCCATTTGAAGAAAAAGCAATCTCCATACATGAATCTAATTTTGAGCGCGCCAGAGAAGGCGTCTACGATGAATGGGTAAAGAAGAGCTTTGTAGCCTTGGGTGAGTTGTTACCCGCTAGGTATTTCAAGCGCGAATCCTTGCAAGAATTTGGCGCTGACGGAGAAGTGAATACCTCCGATAATCCGTATTTGGTGGGCGAGACTCCGGCTGCCGAGGATGACAGTGCGCGTTTATCGGATGCTGGACAGTGGTTTCGTCAACGTATGAAGAAGAATTCGAATAACCTGCTAACTTACAATCAATATGCGATTTTTCTACGTGAACAAGGTCGTTTTTCCGAGGCCGAAAGAACTTATCTTCATGCTATATCCGTGCGAGATACAGACTCAGTGACCCATAGGAATCTTGGAATTCTCTACGATGTTTATTTGGGCGAAAAAATCAAAGCACTGCGACATTTTAATCGCTACCAAACATTGACCGGCGGAGCGGATCGCAAGGTCAAAGGTTGGATCGTCGATTTGCAGCGGCAGTTGCCAGCAGTGGCAGAGGGAACTTAATCAATGAATAAGGCGAAGCACTCAGTGAAGAGAATAGCGTCGGTAGTGCTAACGTGCGCTGCGAGCGCAGCCACATTGGCGCAGGAGCCAATTGTCACTTTGCGCAGCACGGTTACGGGTAATCAGGAGCAGCCCAGGGTGATGTATATCGTTCCCTGGCAGCAACCCGGTGGTTCAAATTTCGAATACGTGATGGAAAGTAGTATTGGAGATGAGTTGTTCGCTCCCGTAGACCGGGAGGAATTTGTTCGCTCTATGGGCTATGAAGAAAAGATAGGTACACGCGCATCTACTGCTGCGATGGAAGAATAACAATGAATTGTTTTAACGATGAAGGGTGGGGAGAATAATATGGGAATTTATGAGGTGGTAATCCGCTTTTTCCAAACGGGCGGACCGTTTATGTATCCAATTGGCATAGTTCTGGTGATTGGTCTGGCAATCGCGTTGGAGCGCTGGTTGGTGTTGACCGGTGCCAGATTCGCCAACCGCAAGGCGTTTGACGTTGTTATGGGCCATTTGCGCAAGAAGGACTATAAGTCCGTGATTAGCGCGGGGAAAGACTCGAAGATTCCCATGTATCGCATAGTGGCTGCAGGAATCGTTCGTTTTGCGGGTAGCAAACGTCGCGACGACATCGAGTCGGCTATGGAAGAGGGAGTGATGGAGGCGCTGCCCAGGCTAGAGAAACGCACGCAGTATCTTGCGACTCTGGCGAATGTGGCTACTTTGCTCGGGCTGTTAGGCACCATTATTGGATTGATCGCCGCCTTTACGGCGGTGGCCGATGCCGCGCCAACGGAGAAGGCCAGCATGCTTTCCAGCTCTATTTCTGTTGCGATGAATACGACTGCCTTCGGTTTGATTTCAGCGATTCCACTTTTGTTACTTCACGCCATCTTGCAAACCAAGACGACCGAGATTGTCGACAGTTTCGAAATGGCCAGCGTAAAAGTGCTGAACTTTCTGGTTGATGCAGAGGTGTTATCCAACTACAGCCGCGAGACTGATGCGGCCTAGGAACGAGCATGAAATGGAAAAGACATTCTCGGGCGGTAGACGCTGAACTAGACATCACGGCGTTCATGAATCTGATGATAGTGCTGGTGCCCATTCTGCTGCTTGGAATGGTGTTCTCGCAGATCACAGTGATAGATGTCACGCTGCCGGCAGGGGCGAATGACGATACTGATTCTGATGAGAATCAACAGATAGAGCTGGTGATTCGTCAGGATAGTATGCGTATCGACTATCCCCGCGGCGTTATGCTCAAAAAAATCCCCATGACCGAGACCGGTGAGTACGATTTTGCCTATTTGAGCCTTGTTCTTCAGGAAGTAAAGCGTCAGTTGAGGGATAAGGGCGTTGAAAGACGATCTATTACTTTATTGTCGGAACCTGAAATAGATTACCAGACGATTGTGACGGCAATGGATACAGTGCGCTCGTTTAAAGCGCTGGTGGCGGTTGAAATGTTGGATGCTGCATTGTTTCCTGAGATTGCTTTTGGTGATGCGCCGCAACTTGAGCAGGAGGAAGCGCCATGAGCATTTCTCCGCGTGCGCGTCGCAAATACAAAGCTAGGGCACGAGTTCAAAAGCAGCCAAAACTCAACCTGGTTGCACTGATGGATATTTTCACCATTCTTGTCCTGTTTTTAATGGTCAACAATGGCGATGTGGAAGTTTTACAAAGCGACAGAAATGTTTTGCTACCGGAGTCGGTGTCGGAACAAAAACCCAAACTCGAATTGATCGTCAAGATTAGTGATACCGATATCCTGGTTCAGGGTCGTGGAATTGAAAGTGTTGAGCTGGCCCTCGAGCAAGAGGGTGATTCTCTGGATAAGCTGGCCCAGGAGCTGAAGTATCAGTCTGCGCGGGCGCCTGCGCTCACCGAGGAGGAAGCGGAGCTGGGTCGTTCAATCGTGATCATGGCCGACCACGAAATGCCTTACAAATTACTCAAGCGGGTTATGACCACTTGTGCGCAAACGGACTACCGCAATATTTCTCTGGCGGTCAACAGTAATCCGGTTGTAGTAGAGGAAGTTCCTCTTGTAGCAGCGAGAGGTGACTAGGTCATGAAACCAACTTCAACAGGCCCCGAGCTTGCGCTGCCCTGGGAGTCGAGCCGAGAAGAAGACTCGAGGTTCTACAAGATACTTCGCATCATGTTGGCGATTACTCTGGTCGTTGCTCTGGTAATCCCCTTCCTGTCCATTCCGGAGTTAACACGGGAGGAAAAAGAAGAGTTGCCACCACAGCTGGCACGAATAGTGTTGGAGAAAAAGGAGTTGCCGCCACCCCTGCCGCCTGAGCCAATTAAGCCTAAGCCCGTTGTTAAGAAAAAGCCGGAGAAGCCGAAACCCGTTGAGAAAGTGGCAGAAAAGCCAAAGCCAAAAGACAAGGCCAAGGAAGCTTTGAAGGTCGCCAGTACTTCCGGACTGCTGGCATTTAAGGATGACCTGATGGAGATGCGCGATAGTCTCGATGTGGATACCTTGAGTCAGTCGCAAATGAGCCGCGGTGAAACCAGCGCTGCGAAGATCGAGCGCTCGTTGATCACCAGTGCTGCCAAGGCGGGTAGTGGTGGTATCAAGACTTCTCAGATGAGCAGAGATACCGGTGGCTCCGCGCTATCCGGGCGGGAGACGACCAAAGTTCAAAGTACTATCGTGTCCAAGGCCAAGCAATCGGGCAAGAGTCGTTCAGCTCGGCTCGGTGGTCGCAGTGATGAAGCCATCCGCCGCGAGATGGATCGCAATAAGGGCGCCATTTTCGCGATTTACAACCGCGCCCTTCGCAAGGATCCGTTTCTGGAGGGCAAGTTGGTGTTTGAAATGGTGATCGATGCCTCCGGTAGTGTGGCTGACATTAAGCTGCTGTCCAGTGAGCTCAGTGATGATGATTTGACACGAAAAATCCTGTCCAGAATTCGGCTAATTCGCTTCGAGGCAAAAAATGTAGTGACGACGCGAGTCAATTACTCGTTCGACTTTCTGCCTTACACCTAGCGGGCTTGCCCAGTCTTGACTGGCAAGCCCTGAATCAGGTTTACTATGGCTGCCATCAGTATGGGCAGCGAATTCCGACACGCACTACATTGTTTGTGTGTCCCACTTGCTCGCTCCAAGAAGTGGAACCATCACTAACCCACAGTTCGCCTGTGGCACTTAAACATGATAGTTAGTGAGATCATCATGACAAAATTATCAGATGTGGAAGGAATAGGACCAAAATTTGCTGAGACGCTAAAGGGTTGTGATGTCGCCACCTAAGAGCAGTTGTTAGATAAAGGCGGAACCATGGCCGGCAGAGCAGCAATAGTGAAAGATTCTTGTATCAGCCCCAAATTGATCCTTAAGTGGATTAACCGTACGGGTCTCTCTGGAGTAAAGGGTATCGGCGGCGAATACACTGATCTTTTGGAATGCGCAGGCTAAGGGAATGGATAGAGCTATCTATCACTAGTCACTATAGTTGTTAGACTGACCTCGAGCCGAATAAACTCTGGGGACTTATTCGGCTTTTTTATGTGCTAAGAAAACTTGCTGATTCTACTAGAAAATCTTATAAGGCGACTTAAAAATGAGTAACACTGCAAAAGGTGAATGTTTGTGTGGTCAATACCACTATGAGTTTGATCGCGATCAGGTTATTTCAGCCCATCACTGCCACTGCAAGGACTGCCAGAAAATGACTGGAAGTGGCAAGGCTACGATTGTTATGGTGCCAACGCCGCTGTTGAAATACGAAGGGGAGTTGAAAACCTATACTGTCGAAGGTACAGATGGAAGCCATGTCAGCCGCGGATTTTGCCCCAACTGCGGCTCGCAGTTGATCAGCTATGTGGAAGAGATGCCCGATATTCGCTTCGTCAAAGCCGGGAGCCTGACCGATAGTGAGTGGGTAACCGTCAATTCCAGTTTTTGGAGTAGCTCAGCTGTACCGTGGTCCCCCGTTGATCCGAGCTATCCGTCCTTTGGGAAAAACCCGGTGGGTTGACGAGAACTTCAGAGGGTGTCGGGCGGTCTAAACCCCCAGGTTGATCTATACTCAGTTCAAGAGGGCCATGGCAATGTATCGATTTATTATCACAGCTTTTTTGTTTTCTGCAGCAATGGGGCATGCAGCCACAGTGTATAAAACAGTGGATGAAAATGGCGTAGTCGGTTTCTCTGACACCCCGCCAATCGACTCAGGGTCTGCGGAAGTTCTCCAATTCACTCCCGCGCTGTCAAACTCTCCGGAAGAATATTCGGCGTGGTTGGAGCAAATGCGCGACGCTACCAATCGTATGGCTGCCGATCGTCGGGAGAGAGAGAAGCATCGAGTGAAGTTGAGGGAGGCAAGGTCTAGAACGGCAGCCTATCAGGAGCCTCAATCCCAAACGGCTGCTTCAGACCAGGGCGTGCACTATCCATACAATCGGCCGGTAACTCGCCCCTATTGGAGGCGTAATCATCACTCCAACACCCACCCCATTATTTATTCTCCATTGAAATCCGCACGTATAAGCTCAGGTTCCTCGAATGCACAGCTTATGAGACCGCTGGTATCCACCCGGCGTTAACTAGGCTTGCGCTACAATTGATGCGCGAGTGAGCTCAAAAAAAGTTGATCTGCAGTATTCAAGGCGAGTTACAATGGTTCTGCGAGTGTATGAAGTAGCTCCGGAGTCAGTTTAATCAGGGAAAACATGACAAGATTATTCATTGCATTGTTAATAGTGACTGCCAGTTCGCCGGTAGTTGCTAGCTTTATTGGGGTCTTCCGTCTTGAGGATGGACACACCAACTGGCAGTACGTCGCTAATACCACCGCCACCATACTGATTGCTGCGTTGACTTATACCCTAGTGCGCTTGTTTATGGTGTTTCGGGAGGCGCGGAGATACAACCAAGAGCTGGAAGAGATTCGCAGTGAGTTGGAGGAGCGCGTAAAGGAGCGCACCGCCACTCTGGATGAGTCAAATCGGCTCTTGCAGGAAAGCCACAAGGTGCTCGAAGGTGAGGTAGTGCAGCACCAAAATACCGCCAAGGCGCTGCTCCAATCTGAGTCATATATCCACAGCATCCTTCGATCCATGCCGCTAATGCTCATCGGCTTGGATGCTAATGGCGCTGTATCCCAATGGAATTGGCGCGCTGAGGAAGTCAGCGGCTTAAAAATCGCCGATGTGATGGGGCGCAACTTGTGGCGTGCTTATCCCTCCATCACCGTTTCTCCAGAGCAAGTTAAGCAGGCTATGGAAGAAGATCGAACGCTTACAATTAAACAGAGCCAGCGCGGGCGCTACCATTTCGACGTGACAATCTATCCGCTTAACGAGCAAACGGGCCTGGGCGTTGTGATACTGATCGACGACGTCACTCAGCGGGTCAGTACGGAAAACCTGTTAATCCAACGAGACAAGATGTCGTCGATGGGTGAGCTTGCAGGTTCACTGGCGCAGGATATCAGCACTCCTGTGCACGCAATGTTGATGGATATAGAAGAAGTTAAGTCGCGGGTTTCGGGTCAGAGTTATGAGGCGCACCGCGACCCCTCGCCCATGTTAGACGATGCGCTATTGCGTGGAGAACAAGTGTCAGCAGTAATATCGAACTTACTGGCATTCTCTTCGGGTCGTCCTGGCGACATGAAGAGCGCGGACATTACTGAGATAATTGATCACAGTCTCGAGCTTGCCGAGTCAGTTATTACTACTCCTACGGGTATTGTGTTTCGCGATATCACTATTAGTAGATCCTATGAGGCTGATCTCCCCCACATTCCCTGTCATGCCACAGAGCTGCAGCAAGTGTTTTTAAGCTTGTTCCGCCACTGCGCTACGGCGATGGGCGAGGTTGATCGAGCGGGATATAGCCCCGAGATCTCCATCGAGGCGAATAAGTTCTACGACGCGCTATGGTTGAAGGTTCAGCACAATGGGAAAGGAATTACCCTCGCGGAACAGCAGGTGCTGTTCGAGCCTTTTTTTACGGATACTACCGGCGCCAGTGACGCCAATTATGAAACGAGTCTAAGGCTTTCTTATCCTTATTTTATTGTGACAGAACAGCATCGTGGTCAGTTAGCGGTGACCTCGGACATCGATATAGGCACCACGTTTCACATTCAACTATTACTTCGCTAGCGCGAAGCTCTCAAGCTCAGCCAGCGGTTCTGTCGCAAACTTTGATTTGCGAAGTAAAACAGTAATCGTCTGGCGTAATTATCCTGTCAGGGCCAATGCGTAAAACTGCTCCCATGCTAGCAGCGAACTTTTATTTTGGTCTTTTTTAAGCATCCGCCAGGGCTCAATTCGGGCTAGCGTGGCTTGTGCTGACCGGAGCGATTTGAATCCAAGCATGGGTCGG
>JBLGAR010000131.1:0-12940 GCA_047612385.1 Cryomorphaceae bacterium
TGGAGGGATGAGTCCGGCCACACCTGGCCAGCAGGTTCGGCTATACAATCTTTGCACATATAAGTTTTGGAGTGGAGGTGCAACCCAGTGCATCCTGGTAAACGCGCTGGCAAAAGAGGGTGAAGGCTATTACACCTTGGTGATATCTGCAGCCGACATCAATAGCGTAGCCGGGATTGCGGAAACGATATGGAGCAAAAACATAAGAATAGGCTGAAAGCGCAATTCGCCACTATACTGAATCATAGGCAAAGCCATGTACTGTATATTCCCGATGAATATCAATATATGGACACTGAACTAATCCGCGAACTCGAAGCTGAAGTTGCCGGATTTATTGGTAGGTAGGCACTTGATCTTGCCGGTGGCGAAGCGGGGCCCCTGTGGGATGCGAGCGCAGCTGACGGTGAAGGTATGCTCACCACTTTGTAGATAACTAATAAAAATATTGGGTGAATACTATGGGTCGTTTACAAGACAAAATTGCACTAGTCACGGGTGCTGGAACTGGGCTGGGTGGACAAATAGCGCGCCGTTTTTATGAGGAAGGTGCACGGTTGATTATCAATGACATTAACAATGATGCCGCGCAAAGCCTCGCTGCAGAAGTCGATGGCACAGTGTTACTTGCCGATGTATCCGACTCGGGAGCTGTCGCGGCCATGTTTTCAAAGGTAGCTGCCGATTTTGGTCGCCTGGATATTCTAGTCAACAATGCCGGCTTTGCGTTTGCCAGCGACGAAGGGGATGTGATCCAGCGGATGAATGAAGTTCCGCTTAAACAGATGGCGGAGATGCAAGCTGGAGGCGTGGTTGAGACACATATGGACCACACGGTTAACATGAGTGATGAGTCATGGCACCGCATGATCGGCGTCCATCTCAATGGTACGTTCTTTTGTTCAAGGGAAGCGCTGAAGATTATGAACCCGCAACTTTCCGGTTGTATTATCAATATGGGATCGATTATGGGCTCTACCGGTGGTATCGGCACTTCCTACTGCGCCGCCAAGGCCGGTATTATGGGCTTCACGCGCTCCCTTGCTCGCGAGGTCGTGTCGCGAGGCATACGAGTCAACGCGCTAGCTCCGGGCTTCATCGACACCGATATGACAGCGCCGCTTGACGGTATGCGCGCCTTGATTGAAGCCCAGACACCCATGCATCGATTTGGCGATGTCGATGATATCGCCTGGCCCGCTGTTTACTTGGCCAGCGACGAGGCCAAGTTTATGACCGGCCAGGTATTGTCACCCAATGGTGGGTATGTGATGAGTCAGTAAGTGAGGTGTAGGTATGTCCAATCCAAGAAAGGGAGGTTGTGTTTGCAAAGGCACACCATTACAACTTTGCCGATGACACTCGATATATGACGGGAGACGAACTTTCTGCGCAGTTACTCCCCCTGAAAAGTAATGCGCCGCCTGTTTTTCTGTGTTGCGGTTGACTTAGCGGATATTCGTTCAGCTCAGTAAAAAGGATGATCTATAGAATGTGTTCACGAGGTAAGCTTGAAAGATTTACCCGATAGCTTTTGGGCTCTGGCCAGTACGGGTCAGGTTGTGAAGTCATCCCTCAAGGTCTCGTTAATAGTTGGAACGGTACTAGGGCTTATCAATCATGGGCCGGAGATCGTCCAAATGACGTTAGGTATGGATCGATTCGCTCAGATTCTATTGACCTATATCGTTCCCTACAGCGTTTCGACATACTCGGCAGTAAGGGCTATTCAAAATCAATCGAGCCTCGCTGATTAGGCTTGTGTGGAGAATGGGTAAATGTCAGACAGTGATCAGGTTGACAAGGTTTCAGGTGGCACCGCTGTTGTCCCGTTAATATGACCGAAGTTACCGTATACTATTTGGAAATGACCTCGCCTCCTGTAGCCACCGACGCTGCTAAGCCAGAGAGCTTTGATGTAATTGAAGCCATGGTAAAGCAATATCCGGTAAATCAGTTTTTATATCAGTTTATTGGTGAGAACTGGAGCTGGCTGGACAAACTATCCTGGTCTAAGGAACAGTGGCGTGACTATGTTGAAGTTGAGTCCCTGAGAACATGGATTGCCTATTCGCAGGGCTCTATCGCCGGCTACTATGAGTTATCCCAGGAGTCGGAAGGCTCGGTTGAAATTGCCTACTTTGGTTTGTCGCCGGCCTTCATTGGCAAGGGTTTTGGTGCTTACTTTTTATCCCATGCGATTAATAATGCCTGGAGCTGGGAGGGCACTCGGAGAGTGCGCGTCAACACCTGCACGCTTGATCATGCCAGAGCACTCCCAAATTACCAGGCCAGGGGTTTCAAGCTTTACAATCAGACAACTAATGAACAGACAATTAATAGCCAGACACCTAGCGATTAACAACAGTGAACTATAGAGCGAGTCGTATTGAGCATGAGAGATGTGGAAATTAATCGAGAACCTGTAGAGCTTTACAAGATACTCAAATTTGAAGGCATGGTGCCCAGTGGTGGCGAGGCAAAAATGGTGGTGGCTAATGGCCTGGTGTCGGTAAACGGTGCAGTTGAAACCAGAAAGAGGAAGAAAATTGTGTCAGGGGATGTGATCGAATTCAACCATGAGACCATTCGCGTGCTGCTTGGTGAATACAGTGGTTAGCGATTTAGACCGGCGTAAAATTTTGGGAGACAGCAGTGAGCCGAGTTGATGAAACCAAGGTGGCTTGTCCCTATTGTGGCGAGACAATTGAAGTGCTGATCGATTGTTCTGTAGAGCAGCAGACCTACATAGAAGATTGCCAGGTATGTTGTCGCCCTATTGGCTTCGACGTAAGCGTTGATTCCGACGGTGATTTTTTCGTAAGGGTATCCCACGAAGACGAGTAGAAACATGGCGAGCAAAATAGCGTTGTTCGGTAGGAGAGCTAAACACACGATGGTTTCGATATGCTGGCGATAAAAACCTTCACACTTTTTTTGTCCACTGCGGTTGCAGAAATTCTGGGTTGCTATCTGGTGTATCTCTGGCTCAGGGAGGGCAAAACTTTTTTGTTGATTATCCCTGCCGCAATGAGCTTGGCTATTTTTGCCTGGCTGCTTACCTTGCACCCATTCGCTGCAGGGCGTGTCTATGCTGCTTACGGCGGTGTATATGTATCGGCGGCTATCGTCTGGCTGTGGACGGTAGAGGGGGTTCGGCCAACTCATTGGGATTTTTTGGGGGCCGCGGTGACCTTGCTGGGGATGTCGATTATTATGTTTGCGCCAAGACAAGTCTCTTAACAGATATCCATATTGAGGTACATTTATGTCTGATCGATACGAAGCGCTAACAGACAAGCACATTGAGTTTATTAAAAACCAGTATTTGTTTTTTGTCGGTACTGCCGCAGCGGATGGCTTTGTTAACGTGTCCCCAAAGGGCATGGATAGCTTTCGCGTTATCGATAACGGGCATATTGTTTGGCTGAACCTCACCGGCAGCGGCAATGAGACGGCGACACATGTTCAGGAAAACGGCCGTATGACCGTGATGTTCTGCTCTTTCGATAAGCAGCCACTTATCTTACGTCTTTACGGTCAGGCGGATGTGCTGCATACCCGAGACAGCGGTTGGTCTGATCTGGCCAAGCTCTTTCCAGACTATGTAGGGGCTAGGCAATTGTTTAGTTTGAAAATTGATCTGGTGCAAGGTTCCTGCGGCTATGCGGTTCCATTTTTTGAGTTGACAGGTGAAAGGCCCACGCTTCTCAACTGGGCCGATAAAAAAGGCAAGCACGGTATTGCGGATTACTGGCAGGAAAAAAACACGGTTAGCCTTAACAAAAAAGACACGGGTATTTTGTAGCCGTGGCCTCCATCGATGTAGTAGACAGTATTAGAATTAATGCACAGCCTGAAGATGTTTACGCGGTGATTGCAGATTATGCCAATATCACTGCATGGCTGCCGATCTATCGTTGCACGCTGCGAGACACTGATTGCATTGCCGAGGGTGTTGAAGTAGAGCACCGCTACGGTTATCCGCCGTTTGTTCTCAGTAGTTTTACTCGGCGAATCGATGCAATGGTTGCCGGGAAAAGACTCGAGGAATCTTACATAGACGGAGCCATGCTCGGCACGGGTATCTGGAATTTTGAGGCTGAAGGAGATCAGACAATTGCCTCATACCATTGCAAGGTAGAGGCCAACAACCTGATGACCAAGGTGGTGTTTACGCTCAATGGAGCGAAGGCTCACAGCAATACCTATCAGACTTTATTAAAAGCCCTTCAGAGGCATTGCGAAAGTACTTAGCTTTCTGAAACCAATGATTGGAGATAGCATGGTCGATTTACCGCACTGCCCGAAATGCAGTTCGTCCTATACTTATGAAGACGGCAATATGTTGGTGTGTCCCGAGTGTGCCCACGAGTGGATATCGGGCGCAGTCGATGATTCCGAAGCCGGTGCGGTCATTGTCAAAGATGCCAACGGTAGTATTCTGGTTGATGGCGATACGGTCAGCGTGATTAAAGATCTCAAAGTGAAAGGATCTTCCAGCGTGGTTAAGGTCGGCACGAAAGTGAAGAAAATCCGACTGGTGGAGGGAGACCACGACATCGATTGCAAGATCGACGGAATTGGCGCTATGAAACTGAAGTCGCAGTTCGTAAAAAAGGTGTGATAGATATTTCATGACTGATGACGAACTGGCGGATATTGAAGCGAAGCTCTTGGCGAAACGCGCGGAGCTTCAGGAAATGGAGCGGGAGTTTTCAGCACAGGCCGACCCGGTTGAATTAGATCAGGCCAAGGTGGGTAGGCTTTCTCGCATGGACGCCATGCAGGGCCAGCAAATGGCGATGGAGGCCACGCGCAGGCGGCGGCAGCAACTATTGCAGATAGAGGCTGCTCATCTGCGCATGGATACCGCGGAATATGGCCGCTGTCAGGAGTGCGATGAAGACATTGATGTTCGCAGGCTGCAAATAGATCCCGCGTGTTTACTTTGTATTGCTTGTGCTCAGAAACGCGATTGAGTTTTTTTGTCCAAGTTCACTTTGGGGTCCATTCGAATAGCAGCACTGTTTGATTACCTGGACTAACCTAGCGTTGACTTAATGATAGGTTCGTCTGTGCAAAAGCTATTTGCTGTCTATACTGAATAAAAAGTGCATTTCACTGCTGGTCCTTGAGTCGACACTCAGTTGGTGGTTCAGGGGCACTATTCATCAACATTGACAGGATTAGACTATGACCGAATTAAACATGGGAAAGTTGGATGAGTTGGCTGGTAAAGTTGTCGGCAATGCAAATGCCGCGTTATCGGGTTTGCTTGCCTACATTGGCGATCAAACAGGAGTGTTTCGGGCAATGGCTGATGGCCAGTCTAGATCAGTGGAAGAGATAGCGTCTTTGGCTAGTGTCGATGCTCGTTATTTGAAAGAGCTGCTCTCAGCCAATGCTGCCAATGATTATGTAAACTATGATGCGCAGACCGAGCAGTTTTATCTGTCACCAGAACAGGTGGCAGTGTTTGCGACCGAAGAGAGCCCCGCAAACATGCATGGTTTGCTGCAGATAATTGTCGCGCAGTATGCTGAGCATGAGACAGCTGTCGATGTCTTTCGAACAGGTAAGGGCCGGCCCTGGGGCGATCAGCATCCCTGTCAATTTTGCGGTACTGATCGTTTCTTCCGTCCAGGGTATATTTCGAATCTGGTGACTAATTGGATTTCTGCACTCGACGGAGTTCAGGAAAAACTCGAAGCCGGTGGTACCATAGTGGATATAGGCTGTGGACATGGCTCCTCATCAGTCTTGATGGCTGAGACGTTTCCTAACTCTAAGATCTTTGGCTACGATATTCACGGACCCTCTATTGATGATGCTCGCAGCAAAGCGGCTGCAGCAGGAGTGGGCAATGTAGAGTTCGAGCAGGCAGACGCCAGTAACATTCCCTCCAATGGTGGCTACGACTTTGCCTGTATTTTCGATGCACTTCACGATATGGGCGATCCCGTGGGCGTTGCTCGGCATATACGTGAAAGTCTGGCCCCAGGGGGCACCCTAATGGTTGTTGAGCCGCTTGCAGGTGACAACACAGAAGATAATCTTCACGCACTGGGCGGTGTGTTTTATGCAGCTTCAACACTCATTTGTCTTCCTAATTCACGCTCCCAGGACGTTGCCTTGTGCCTGGGCGCGCAAGCGGGTCCAAAACGGCTTATCGCTGTACTGGAGGAGGCAGGGTTTTCGTCGGTATGTATCGCTACAACCTCCCCGACAAATATCGTGCTTGAGGCCACCGCATAGGGGGGTGACTGAAAATTTGCTATGAGTCGGTAGCGCTGGCAGGGCAATGCGGACATCCTCGCATCCCTGAAGTCATCAACTCAGACGGCAGCTATATATCAATAGAAAATATATAAGTTGTTCAGTACAAATCCAAATATGCAAAGCTACCGTAAGTTCTTAGACATAATTATTGGATTGGGGAACTAGGAATGAAAAATTTTGGACTTTGGATGTACGACTCCTACAAATACATTTTTGACTCAAGCAAAAATCCACTAAGGCACATTCCTGACCCGACCAGCAGAATGTTCATCATGACAATATTGGCCTTTATGTGGAGTGGTGTCTTCGCCGCCTATCTCGGAAGCATCATCTACTTTGGTATAAGCATAGCCGCCCACATTGCAGTGATCGTGATGTTTTTCTTTACTGTAGCCGTGTTCTATGACGCAGAGAAAAATAAAAGTTCCTGGTTGCTCAAGTTGCGCCGGGATCAGCAGTAGAAAGTCGCTGGTACATATTCTTTGTGGTTGGAACGTATCTTAACAGGGCGAAACAGCCTTGATTGACACATTTAATAGGGTTCAAAAGAGCTTTAGCGGTAAATCAGATCGCGATAAGTTTCAGGCGACGCAAGTGTAGATGAGTTTTCAACTAATGCCCTTGAGGTTGCTTAATAGGCTAGACTAGGGGGAATTAGCTGTAGAATAAAGCTTTCGTTGCTGGTCTAAATGAGAATTTCTATGCCGTCTGGCGTGTATCAAATCAAGTGTCCTCGCTGCGGCTCCCATGACCTCGCGAGAGTCCACCGTTCCAGGTTTGAAAAAATCTGCCTGAGAAATCCCAAATTTCGCTGCTCTAGATGCAATCACAGGCTCTTCCGGAAGATCCCTTGAGAAAAACCCTGGCGGCATCGAGATGTGGACGTTACGCCTGCAGGATCAATTAAAGACTTGGTCATCGGTTTTACTCTTACAGGACATTAGTCAGAAATACGTTCAATAAAGGGTATAGGGCGAATATATCTTGAGTAAACCCTATGACTGGATTTCAGTTGCTGAGCCTGGTCTCGGGCGTGGCATGGATCCCTTGTTACTCGGATTACTAGCTCAGCCTTACTCTGAGCTGCGGGCACTTTTCCTATCCCCCTGTGCTGAGTGTGCGCCGCTTACTTTTCATTTTTTCTCGCTGCTCATCGGATAGAAGAGCAATAATGTCCTCGCGACTGCCGCCGTCTTCGCGGATTTCCTGTATTTCTTTTACCTGATCATCGCTTAAGTCCAAGCGCTTTTGCATTTTCGCGATGCGCTTCTTCCGCAAACCTTTGTGGCTCTCTTTTATCGATGCCATTTTGGCTTTTTGCTCGGAAGTTAATAGCGCGTTTATTTCTTCACGGCTGCCGCCGCTTTCTCGGATGGTTTTTATCTGAGCCATCTGCTCCTCGCTCAGGCCCAGTTCTTGTTGTACATGAAGGCGGTGCTCGACAATGCCGCTGCCGTGTCTCGCTTCAGGACGCTCCGCCAATGCCGTGCCTGCGGTAATGAGTAAACCGAGTGTTACAGCGATAGGGGTAATGATGATTCTTTTCATTGGGCTTCTCCGGTTGTGATGTCCAGGTCCATTGGAGCAAAATTACAGGTAAAGTATCGGTCGTATCGAGTAAAGAATTGTTAAAACTTTGTTGGTCTCAGGCGAAAATTCCATGAATGTACCAGTGCTGCGGCAGCCGATGCTGCGGTTGTGGGTGCTGCGGTTGTGGGTGCTGCGGTTGTGGGTGCTGCGGTTGTGGGTGCTGCGGCAGCCGGTGCTGTTCCAGGCGATCGTTGAATATCCAGTAGTGCTGGCCACCGCTATCGACGGCAATGTAGTAGTCTCGACTGGCAGCTTCGCGCCACCAGTTGTCTTCAATACGTTCCGGACCATAGACCAGGCTTAGGGCGCCGTTCCAGTACAAGTGTTCGCCGTATTGCTTGAGCGGCTGCGGCTGCGGCATTAACCAAAAGGGTCGCTGGGCACACAGTTGCGCTATGTCCTGGCCGCCGTCTCGGATGTCAGTACCTACGTGCAGTGCAAACTCTGGCAGGTGCTCGTCTCTACAGCTTACCTTTTCAATCGCTTGCAACCCCAGTCGACTACGCAAACGGTCCAGCAAGCTGTTGAGTGGTTCGCGTTGATTGTGGGGATTGAATAGATCGAGGCTCTCCAACTCGCCGGCGCGCAGTGTGGGGCACAACAGGGCTATGCCTTCTACCGAACCGTCTAATTGCAATTGATCGATACGGATGCAGGTGAGCTGATACCAGCGCTCCGCGTAGCTATGGCTGCTTGCACTGCGCACAGTGATGGGGTTTAGCTTGCCGTCTAGGCCGCGCAGCTGCCACTCAATTTCGTCAGTTTGCATTTGGGTATTGCGCAGGAATTGGCACAGGGACTGCAGCAGAATCTGTATGGCGGGCAGCAATTCGGCGTTAGCCTTAACTTCATAACCAAACCAGTACTCGTCGCTGAATTCTTTTGGCGGTTGGTAATCCGGTTGCAGGTCTTCGCGCTGACCTAACAGCTGTGCTAAAAAGTGGGTAAAGTTCTTGCCGCAGCGCCGCCCCAGTGCTGCTGTGGGCAGGGATAAAATATCACCCAGGGTATGCAGGCCAGCGCGGCGAAGAGAATCCACGGTACTGGAAAAGTCATCCAGTAAATTCAGGGGCAAGCCGCTTAAGCGTATGTTGAGATCTTGTTGGATATCCATGGCCAGCTCATGCTCGGCAAAGGACAGCAACCAGGCCGCTTTGGGTGTGGGAGCTAAACCGCAGTGCACCCGGTAACCTCGACTTCGCGTGCCTGTGGCTACGGCGTGGAGTAGAGAGCCCAGCCCTTTGAACAATGTTAGGCACCCGCCAATTTCCAGTTGTAGGCAATCTTCCCGGTAGGTGTAAAGTGTGGGAGTGATGCTGTAGGCCCAGCAGCATAGCTGCGCCTGGCTTTGTTGTTCTGCCTGAGTGTTGCGCTCCAGTAATACCATAGAGCCGTTATCTGCCAGGGCGCGTACGGTGGCAGTTCCCATTCCCTCTTTGATCCCAATGCTTTTGGCGCAGTCGTTCGCTCGCAGTACTCGCTGCTTGCTCAGCACGACCACAGGTTGATCTTCACTGCGATTCAGGCCCTGCAGGGGAAGCTGGTCAAAACGCAGGCACAGCCACAGACTCACGGTGTAGCTGTCCACACCAAAGCGATGTTTAGCGGGGGCATTATCCCCATGATAATTCACTAATACTGTACATATATACAGTATTAGTGAATTGAACAAATTTGTCTATGTCAAGATTATGGAAAAGCTGGAATAACTCCTGTTACTGGGCCAAAATTTACCCCACTATCAGTCGATAGAGCATGTTTTTTGTACAGAGGATCCGTGTTGAAAAGCTTAATTCAGAAGTTAGTCGCAATGGGTATGAGTGCGTGCTTTCTCAGCGCTTGTTCCAGGGAGGAATCATTTGTTGCGCCCCCCGAGCCGGTGGCGACGCAGACCCGTGAATCCACCGCTCGTGATTTCCGCGCTTTTCTGGCTGAGAACTACGCGGTGGATATGGCGAGGATGCCCTATACCGCCAGTTACCGGGGCATTAAAACCAATCACGATCAGTGGAATTCGGCGGCCGAAGCAAACCTGGATGAAACTCGTGCAATTAATAATGCTCGGCTGGAGCAACTTGCGCAATTCGACAAAGCTCTGCTGGATGAATCGCTGCAGTTGTCCTATGACTTATACCAGTCGGAGTTGCAGCGTCTGAACGCCAGCGACGATTTCCGCCATCATAAATTTGTGATTCATCAATATCGCGGGCCACACACTCAGCTTGCCAGCAATCTGATCAATATACACACAGTATCGGATCTGTCAGACGCGCAAGCTTATATCGGGCGCCTCAATAATGTGGGTGTATGGTTCGATCAGGTGATTGAGCAACTGCGCATTCGTCAGGACAAGAATCTTCTGCTGACTGACTGGCAATACCCGCAGATGATTCAGGCTTCCAGGAATATCATTAGTGGTGCACCCTATGACAATAGCGGCGTTGACTCCACATTGTGGGTAGACTTTCAGACTAAGGTGGCGGCACTGGATATACCCAATGAGCAGCGTGAATCTCTGCTCGAAAATGCCAGGCAAGCTTTGCTAGCGGTGGTGGAACCTGCTTACCTGCGTCTGATTAATGAACTGGAAAGGCAGGCGGCGATTGCTCCTGTTCACGATGGAGTTTGGAAATTCGAAAATGGCGACGCTTTCTATGCCGAACGCCTGAGTTGGTTTACTACGACAAACCTGTCGGCCGATGAGATTCATTCGATTGGCCTTGTCGAAGTAGAGCGTATTCACAACGAGATGAAAGTCATTATGGCCAGGGTCAATTTTGAGGGTCCCCTGAGTGAGTTTCTGATCTTTATGCGGGAAGCCCCGCAGTTCTACTATGCCAACACTGATGAGGACCGTGCGCTCTATCTGAGCGAAGCGGTAGCGTTGATCGATGAGATGTCTGCCCGGCTGCCGGAGTACTTTGGTCTGCTGCCCCAGGCAAAGTTAGAAGTGAAGCGGGTTGAGGCTTTTCGCGAGCAATCAGCGGGCAAGGCTTTTTACCAGGGTCCGCCACCAGATGGTTCGCGCCCCGGCATTTACTATGCCAATTTGCACAATATGAAGAATATGCCTCGTTATCAGATGGCTGCGCTGGCCTACCACGAGGGTTTGCCGGGCCATCATCTGCAGATCTCTATTGCCGCCGAGCTTAAGGGTGTTCCCGACTTCCAGAAGTTTGCAAAATTTACCGCTTTTAGCGAGGGCTGGGGTTTGTACTCCGAATCTCTGGCCAAGGAAATGGGGTTTTATCAGGACCCCTATTCAGATTTTGGTCGCTTGGCGTACGAACTGTGGCGGGCCTGCCGTCTGGTCGTTGATACCGGTATTCACGCCAAGCGTTGGACGCGTGCCGAAGCTATCGATTACCTGGTGGCCAATACCCCAAATCCCAGGACAGATTCCATCAGGGCTATTGAGCGCTATATCGCTATGCCAGGTCAGGCGACGGCCTATATGATAGGCAAACTGAAAATTGTCGAGTTGCGCGAAAAAGCGCGCCGAGCCATGGGTGATGCTTTTGATATACGACAGTTTCACGACGTGGTGCTCAAGGACGGGCGCTTGCCTTTGTCATTGCTAGAACAAAAAGTGAATGCAATGATAGTAGAGAACTAGTTGTGGGAACTATTTGGGAACTATTTGGGAACTATTTGGGAACTACAACAATGAATAGAATGACGAAAACTAATTGTGTCAGCTGTCTCGGGGATAGGTATGAATAAAGTTATTAAAATGGGGCTTGCGGCACTACTGTCGTTGGCGCTGGGGGCGTGCTTTCACGTTGAATTGAATGGGCCGGTGTCGGGAGCAACGGTTGTTATTACCGAACTTCGCTCAGGGGATGTAGCGCAGGATAATCTCACCACATTTGACGAGGCCGCGAGTATCGCCACCTTTACTCAGGAGGCTTGGGATGAGTATGTGGATGTGGTCAGACTCGTTGTGCTGGGGAATTTCTTTACCAACCAGAGTAACTTTGTAAAAAGCCGGTTTTACCTCGTAACTGTCACTGGCGGGCGTGATGAAGATGCCAATGCCGATGGTGCCGTCGACAACCAAAGTACAGCGGTAGCCGGCACCTTGCATGCGATCATGAAGGGCGACCAGCTGCGTTCTGGAGGCTTCGTGGTGTCGCCTATTACTGAGGCTCTGTATCAGTCTGTTAAGAATGATATTCCCCAGTTGAGTGATTCTGAGCTGTTAGCTCTTCTGGCGGAAAAAACCCGGTCCATTCTCAACGAAGTGAATAACAAGGGCCAAACCAACTATATCGATGCTCTTGCATGGTCTGAACTGGCGCATCTGGATACCTACAAATTGAATTTTTCGGCAGTAGAGAATCTGGCGGATGCAATTACCGCAGGCGCCAGTGACAGTGAAATTGAGGAGCTGTCAGCCATTGTTATGGGGGAGGAGCCCTCGGTTAATGCTTTGCAGTTTTTCACCGATAATATCTCCATGCCTATCGTTCAGAGCCGCTGCATCAATTGCCATACAGCGGGCGGCATTGCCTCCAGCCAGGGTGCTCGCCTGGTGCTGGTTACCAACAGCAATTCAAATAACCTGAGCATCAATAATGAGGCTTTTATAGCGCTGGGTAATTTACTGGGCTCTGCTGATCTAAGCGACCATGTAACTCGCAAAGCGAGCGCTCAGGTGAGTCATGGTGGCGGCCAGCAGCTGTCCCCGGGCAGTCAGGACTTGCTCAATCTTGAGACTTACCTGAATCTTCTTGAGTAGTTAGTCCCTACCTGGTGCCGGTGCTTAGCGGGGAGTTCAGGCTACTGGCTCTATGCCCCCAGCGCAGGGCTTTGCTGCTGGCTACTCCCCGGCCAAGCCGGCAATTCCCATAACTGTGGCTGCCCAGGTATGTCCTGGATCGGTGGTAGTGAAACATCAATATATTGATTGCCGCCGCGCTGTTTCAATATATGCACTTTTCGATACTCCCTCATTTGCAGTCGCAAGCTGGCCGGCGCATGATTCTTGCCAGCCTCGGTGGATCGAAATAATACGGACAGAGCATCGTTGCCGGCGCACGCCAGTTGCAACCTCCGCAATTCGCTA
>JBLGAR010000132.1:0-12786 GCA_047612385.1 Cryomorphaceae bacterium
CAATATGCTATTCAACGGCGGTATTGCCTACTGGCTGCTCAGCGGAGGCCCAGCAATGGCCTGGACTGGAAGCAGCAGCTTTGTGGTCGACATATTTGCCACAGCATTTATTCTCCCCTTCATTGTCGCGCTAATAGTCATCCCCATGCACAAGCGCAAGCTAGCCAAAGGGACCCTGGAAACGATGAATTTCGGTGCAGATTCTCTCCTGCAAGGCTGGGTGAACCGCCTTCCAAAAAGCACACTGGGCAACGCGTTTTGTTTTGGTATTATCGGGATGTGTCTAGCTCCACCGCTACCACTTCTCGCTTTTTACCTTGGCGGCGTGGAACTGATAGCGCCGCTATACTACTCAATATTTAAAGGTATCTGGGCCGGGCTTATGGCAGGGGTGCTCGTTATACCCATGGTGATGTACGCATTGCGGCGTCAGTAAATATTGACCAAACAAACAAAGACAGAGAGCAAAAAATGGGATTACTAGAAAACAAAATCGGCTTTATAACCGGAGCAGGTCAGGGCATCGGCCGGGCCATCGCAATGTCCTATGCACGCGAAGGCGCCAAAGTGGTCATCGCCGACGTCAACGCCGAAATGGGCGAGCAGACCGTCAAGCTTATTCGCGAAGCCGGCGGAGAGGCGGCATTTATCCAGGGCGATGTGAGCAAAGAAGAATCTGTGAAGGAGGCCATAGATTTTGTAGTGGCTACTTACGGGCGCTTGGATATTGCCTGCAACAGCGCGGCGGTTAGCCGGGGCTCTGGTCCTATTCACAAGTACGAGCGCGAAGTGTTCGACCAAACCCTTGAGATGTGTCTGACCAACACCTGGCTGTGCATGAAGTATGAACTAGCTGCGATGATCGAACAAGGCGCTGGCGCCATCGTCAACATTTCTTCCAATGCGTCTTTGAGAGGTCAGGCTAACAACACGGCCTATGCCGCCGCAAAAGCGGGCGTTAACATTTTGACCAAAAGCGCCGCAGCGGAAAATGGTGCAACCGGTGTCCGCATTAATGCCGTGTCTCCTGGTGTCGTTCGAACGCCTGGCCTGGAAAGGTATTTCAAAGAGCAACCGCAGATGGAAGCTGGACTGAAAGCCGCCGCAGTGATGAATCGTCTGGGTGAACCCAACGAAATAGCTGAAGCCGTCACTTTCTTGTCCAGCGATCGCGCTTCGTTTATTACCGGGCAGCTACTTTCAGTCGACGGTGGTGGTGCTGTACGCTAGAAGCACACGACAACAGCACTGGAACGAAAATGAACCTAAGAGTACGGGTATGCCTGCCTGTCATTATATTCTGCAGCGCGTACCTTCCGGCTATCGTTACTGCGCAGGACTTCCTGGGCTGGACACACTACGGTGGTGATAAGGGTAATAGTCACTACTCCGGGCTCAAGAGTATTAACCGCGACACGGTAAACCAACTCCAACTTGCTTGGTCTTATCAAAGTGCTCAGGGCGAGACTCTGCCTGAAACGTCGGAACTCCAGGTGAACCCAATTATCGTGGATGGCGTGCTCTATGGCCGCAACCCGAACTACAACGTGTTCGCAGTCAATGCGGCAACCGGGAAGGAACTCTGGCGGCACAGCCCTGCTGTCTCCCATGTTGGGCTTTCGAACATGCGTGGGGTCACCTTCTGGCGCGCACAGAACGAGAGAAAAGACGTTGGAGAATCTCGAATCTTCTTTACCACCGGCCACTATTTAATGGCTCTGAACGCAGCCAATGGCCAGCTAGTGACATCTTTTGGTGAAGATGGCAAAGTAGATCTCCGCCAAGGCCTTGGAAGAGATGCTGAAAAGATCAGCGTCAATGCGCCCTCCCCCGGCGTGATCTACAACAATCTAATCATCATGGGCTCTGCAGTAACAGAGACCGATGGCGCCGCGCCCGGTGACATTCGCGCTTACGATGTCGTTAGCGGCAAACCCGTCTGGACTTTCCGCACGATTCCCCACCCCGGAGACGCTGGCTACGAAACTTGGCCGAAAGAGAGCTGGAAAACTGCTGGCGGCGCAAACGCCTGGGCAGGGATGAGTGTCGACGAAAAGCGTGGCATGGTCTATGTGCCGACCGGTTCACCTACCCCAGACTTCGACGGGTCCGATCGCAAAGGCGCAAATCTATTCGGCAACAGCATTATCGCTCTTAATGCCGCAACGGGTGAACGCATCTGGCACTACCAGACCATCCACCATGATTTGTGGGACAGGGATTTAAGTTCAGCACCTACTCTGGTCAATGTCACCGTAGAAGGAAAACCCAGGGAGGCGTTGGTTCAGGCTTCTAAACAAGGGGTCATTTATTTCTTGGACAGAGCCACCGGCGAACCGATTTTTCCCATCGAAGAAGTCGCAGTACCTCCATCCACAGTCCCCACTGAACACAGCTATCCAACGCAACCCAAAGTGACTTTACCGGAACCTTTCGCCCGACAAGAACTCACCGAACACGATTTAACCGACATCAACCCAAAAGCCCACGCCCACGTAAAAGCCCTATTTGATGAAGCGGCGGAGTTTGCCTATCTAAGACCACCCGGCCTGGAAAAGACTATTCTGTTTCCCGGGTTTTACGGTGGCGCTAACTGGGGGGGCGGCGCCTTCGACCCAGAGACCGGGATGTACTATATCAACGCTATAGAAGCACCTCATCTAATCCATATAGAAGCGGTAGAAGTGGACAGGGGCAGTAATCTGGGGTTTGGTGAGTTTGTATTCCGCCAGCAATGCAGCGGCTGCCACGGCATTGATTTAGAGGGGTTTTACCCCTACGCACCCTCGCTCCTTGGAATCAGCGAGCGCCTGAGCAAACCTGAAGCAATGAAAACGGTCATAAAGGGTAAGGGCCGCATGATGCCTTTCAGCCATCTACCCGATCACGAGCGAAACGCAGTCGTCGACTACGTCTTCACAAAATCTACTAATCCGGAAGACAGCATCAAAATATCAGCTGAGCAAAACCCCGAGAAAGAAATTGCCTACGTTTTCGCCGGCTACAATGACTTTCTGGACGACAGATACTACCCCGCAGTGAAACCACCTTGGGGAACGCTTACCTCGATGAATCTGGCCGACGGCAAACGCCGTTGGCAAATACCCCTGGGAGAATACGAACAGCTCAAAAAAGAAGGCATACCACCCACGGGGACTCGCAACTACGGTGGACCTGTTGTCACAGCGGGCGGCTTGCTGATTATTGCCGCAAGCTCGGATGAGATACTTAGAATTTTCGATAAAGAAAGCGCAGAGCTGCTGTGGAGTTACAAGCTACCTGCCGCTGGCTATGCCACACCCAGCACCTATGAAGTCGATGGCCGCCAGTTTATTGTTATCACGGCCAGCGGGGGCAAATTAGGCACCCCCGCGGGAGACCAATACCTAAGCTTCGCTCTACCTCAATAAATCGATCCAATTCAAGGGTCGCTAAATACAAACAGTAGCTTATAATCTAGCCCGATTTTATCGGAGACTTAGCTATGGGGCCTGAAATAACTGAAATAGACAATGGCACGCTCGAATACGTCTCCTCTGAGGATTTCGTTTTCGAGGGAGGCGGGGCGATAAACCCGCTGATATTGGCATTCGAATGTTACGGCTCTCTCAACGAACAAAAAGACAATGCAATCGTTGTACACCATGCCCTGTCTACCAGTAGCCATCTCACCTCTACACCAAAGAATCCCGAAAAGGGATGGTGGCAGGAGATGGTGGGGCCGGGCCGCCACCTGGACACCGACAAATATTTTGTTATCTGCATCAACAATCTCGCCAGCTGCTACGGCTCCGTCGGTCCAAATAGTTTCAAACCCGGCAGTGAAGAAAAGTATCTAAGCGATTTCCCCACAGTGACCATTGTCGACATGGTGAAATCTCAGAAGAAGCTGATTGACGCACTGGGAATAACGCAGCTGCACGCCATAGTCGGAAATTCGATGGGGGCTATGCTATCTCTGGCTTGGCTAACGCTATACCCCGACCATGCTCGGCATTTAGTATCGATTTCATCCTCTGCTCAGGCCTATCCCGCGAACAACGCCAATCGTTTTTTACAGCGCGATATTATTCAACTTGACCCGGCCTGGAACAAAGGGCGCTACGGCGACAGTTCAAAGCTGCCGGGTTTTAAAACAGCGCGGACGCTGGGCTTGCTCACCTACCGAAACTGGGCGGAGCTCAACGATCGATTCGTCAACAAAACTGGGAAGGAATCCATAGAGCACTACCTGAGCTACAATGCTAAAAAGTTCGTTCGCCGCTTTGATTGCAATAGCTATCTGTATTTACTGGATGCCATGAATACCTTCAACCTGAGCAACCCCGAACATTCTCTGGTTGAGGTCTTCAAACCTATCAAAGCGAAAACATTGGTCGTCAGCGTCAACTCGGATATTTTATTTACCCCATCACAACAACAGACTCTGTTTGCGGCACTGGATGAAGCCGGCGTGCCCGCCAGTTACATCGATCACCAGTCTACTTACGGACACGACGCTTTTCTGATCGAGACCGAAGTCTTCGGTCAGTACATTAGTCGCTTTATTGGTGGTAATGCGGCCTAAACGGAGCACTCCAATAATGCAGCATGTGATCTGATTACATCATCGGCAGTGAGACCAGGTAGCCGCCCACTCGCGATCAGGTGAGTCATACCTAATTCTTCTATGTATCGCGCCAATTGATCTTTAACAAAATGCGAGTCGCCGATGATCGTCCAATCATCAACGGTCGCCGATTCATCCCTTGCAATGCTCGCCGCAGTTTTGGACAGCGCCAATTTAACACTGTCGGCTTCATCTCGATTCTCGGTGACATAAACCGTGCGCATTACCGGTATCGTCTTCATCGCTTCATGACCGGCGTCTAATACGCTCTGATGATACTTGTCATAATTGGATCGCAAAGTCGCCAGCGTTTCTACCGGCGAAGCCAGATAGGGCAAACCCAGCCTGCCTACCTGCTCCAATGCCAGGGGACCAAAGGCTGCGACCCATATTGGAGGATGGGGTTTTTGCACTGGCAACGGCGCAAGATACACCGCGTCTCCCTGGGCATCTTCGAGAATAGCCTCACCAGACCAGGCCTTGCTCATGATCTCCAAATTTAGAGAAAAACGCTTCCGCTTATCCTTGCTCGGAAGGTCAAAAGCTAGAAATACAGAACCCTGAATGCCACGCCCCACTCCCAGTATCAACCGGCCCTCGCAAAGATGATCCAGCACAGCGACTTCTTCTGCAGCCTGAATGGGGTGCCGAATAGGGATTAGATAAGAAACCGTACCCAGCTTAATACGGGAAGTTGTAGCAGAAGCGGCGGCCAAGAGAGTGAGTGGCGAAGGCATGGTGCGAACATCGCCAAAATGGTTTTCCGGCAGCCAAAAGGAATGCAAGCCAATAGATTCGGCTATTTCCGCCTGCTCGCAGAGGGCTTTAGCGGTCCAAGTGGGACCGGACTTCCAGGAAGTAGCACCGATTTTTACTGTCTTACTCATAGAGGCCCTCAGCAAAAAACCTACCCAACGGCTTTAGGGTAGTCTGTGTAGCCGGTCTCCCCAGGAGTATACATTGCCGACAAATCAAACCTGGCCAGCTCGGCGCCACTTTTCCAGCGATCAACAAGATCGGGGTTGCCAATAAAATGTCGGCCGTATGAAACGGCACTCGCCTGCCCAGCCGCAACCACCGCCTGGCCCTCTTCAAAGTCATAACTTTCATTGACGATAAGCCGATCGGCAAAATGGCGTTGTCCCAGTTTAATATTGTCCACCCTTCCCTTTGCAAACCGAATGACATGCAGGTACGCAAGATCGAGATCGCTCGCCTTATCCAGAAAATAATCAAAGGTCTCCTGCGGGTTTTCATCACTCAAATCATTGAACGGGTTGTCTGGGCAGATTCGAAAACCGACTCGATCCGAACCTGCTTCAGCACAGATTACCTTCAGCACGTCCAGCGCAAAACGGGCTCTGTTTTCCACCGAGCCACCGTACTCATCATCTCGTTGATTACTGCCGGTAGACAAAAATTGGGCCGGGAGATAACCGCTGGTGCAGTGAAGCTCCACTGCATCAAAACCTGCATCAATAGAATTTCGCGCAGCCTGCCGATACTCTTCTACAACCTGAACAACCTCCTGGGTTGAAAGAGCTCTGGGATCATCAAGAGGCTGCATAGCAGCGGCATCGGTATACATCTCGCCGCGGGCAGTAATAGCCGAGGGCGCAACAGTTTCGCTGCCCTTGGGTTTATTTAGGATATTGGACACTCTACCCACATGCATTAGCTGTGCAGCCATGAGACCGCCCTCCGCGTGCACCTCATCCAACACCTTTTTCCAGGCGGCTATCTGAGCGTCGTTGTAAATGCCGGAAGTGCGGCAATACCCAATACCGTCGGCACTTGGACCAATACCTTCTGAGACAATCAAACCGGCACCGGCGCGTTGCCGATAGTATTCGGCCATGACATCCGTGGGCACGGCGTTAACATCGGCGCGGCTGCGCGTCATCGGAGCCATGACGATGCGATTGCGCATTTCCAGCGCACCTAATTTTAAAGGCGAGAACAAATCCATAACTAAATCCTAGCGTACGCGTATTTTGGGTTCTGCGGCACCGCGCCGCATGGTATTGAGAAATTCGTTAAAGGGCGCTGGCGCAGCGACTTCCGGTTCATCATCTGTCGGAGGCTTCGCCCAGAACTCTTCCCAGGAAGGCCACAGATCGTGATACGCGCCCGCGTAGGACTCTCTATCTGGCCAGCGCATTTTGTTGTCACCAATAGGCGGCTTATTCAGGTCGGTAGCATACCAGTAACAGGGCAAGCGTCGACGAAAATACCAACAACCGCCTATTCTCTCGTAGTTGTCCCAGTACAGCATCTGCATGATCACCCATTCTTCAGCGGTCTCATGTTCATTCTTTGAGTAGACCACCCCATGGGCGTGGTCTGCATCGTCGAACTCGATGATGTGATTGCCAATATGATGGGAGGTGCCGGTAAACTGCAGACGCAACGTATCGTCCAGCCACTGTTTTAAATATGCTCGTCCGACTTTTTCGCGGCTCACCCGTATATCTTCGGCAAATAGATTTACATGTGCGTCCATATCACGCATATCCAGTGACAGAGAATATTTCGCCGGTAACTGACGGATTTCGTCCAGCGACTCGAGGCGGTCAATTCTTTGCAGCAAGGATTCATCCGTCATAGTGTTCTCCTATTAGACAAAAGCGAAAGCTATTATCGATCTTTAGCCTGGTTATCCATGTTGGTAATGTCAAAAGCGGGTACATAAAGCTGCGGGGTTTTACCGCCGTCTACCGGCAGTATCACTCCGGTAATAAAAGAAGCATCGTCGGAACCCAGGAAGCAAATAGACTGTGCCACCTCTTCGGGAGTGGCCGCACGCAGCATAGGAATAGCGTCGGTAATGATCTTTTTAACAGCGTCATTTTTCATCGTTGCCGCATTGAGCCCAGGGGTATCAACCGCTCCGGGTGCAATGACATTAATGCGCACGTTGTGAGGAGCAGCTTCCATCGCCGCACACTGGCTGAATTGATTCAGGGCAGCCTTGGCAGCACCGTAGGCGCCTGAAGCTGTGCCCGCTCGCAAGCTGCTAACCGACGATATGTTAACGATGGAACCACTGCCTTGAGGAATCATGATGCGCATTGCCGCCTGTACACCGATAAACACACTGTCGACGCCGATACCAAAGTTGGCGCGAAAGCTATCCAGCGTTTGATCAACCACCATGCCACCAATCACCGAGGGGGCATTGTTAACCAACAGATCGAGACGTCCATACTTTTCGGCAGTGTCATTAATCATTTTGGCAAATGCATCCGTATCGCCGACGTCCAGCTCATAGCCCGTAAAGGTGCCCGCTAGAGGTTCTACCGCAGCCGCTAGCTCATCCAACTTGGGCTTACGCCGAGCACAGGTGACGACATGAGCGCCTTCAGCTGCCAGTTGCAAAACCGTGCTGCGACCAATCCCCATACTACCGCCGGTGACGATAGCGACTTTTCCTTCAAAACGATTTCTGCTCATTACTAGGCTCCCGTGTCTTATATTTTAGGCGGGCAGTTCAAGTACTGCAGTGCCTTTGGTGTGATATCCCATACGGTTTCTGCCACCGAACGCTATGCTAATTTGCGTGCCCGCCTCCGATGAATTGATGGCGGTAAGCTCCCCTTCCATCACCATGGTATCGCCGGGTACATTAGGTGCCATAAGATTAAATTTAATCTGTTCGAGACGACTGCCGCTGCCGGCATAGTCGCTCAAATAGCGTGCCGACAAACCACTGGTTGTCAGAATGTTCATGAATATATCTGGCAGACCCGCAGCCTTGGCCGCTGGGACATTGTGATGTACGGGTATAAAATCCTGAGTGGCGATTGCGCCGCCTACAATTAACTTATGCGTGATAGGAATACTTAGCTCGGGCAGTTTATCGCCAACTGAAAGTGTTGCGGCATCCAGATCTTTAAAGTCGCTGCGCCAGGCTCGCTCAGCATGGGTGACCTTAGCAGAAGAGTTTTCTGGGTTGGTCTCTTGCGACGCCTTAGCTTCCGCAGCTTGGTACTGAAAATAAGTAATCAAAGCTTCCGCAAACATGTTTTCATCAAGCGTTAGATATTCGACTCGTTCAGTCACAAAAAAGCCCACACCGAGCGCGGTTGTTTTTTTGTCGCTGATATTAACGACCGTCGTGAAGTGTTGAGCCTGCTCTCCCACCTTCAAATAGCGCAGAAAGTGAATATCGTAACTAACCGCGACATTCGAATCGTAGCCCAGGGCCTTCATGTCATCGAAGACTTGATAAGGCGGCGAGTCAGTTGATCCCGGCGCGTAATCATCATTGATATCGCGCATGGTCCACATCTGCATCATGGCCGGAGGCGCTATTTGACCCTCTACCGGCTTATAACAGGGATTGTCGTCACCCATTGCCGAGCACCACTGCCAAATCTGCGTACTACTCACTGGATTAAAGCTTTTATAGGGGCCCAGCCGATGCCCCTTTAGTGCCTCCAGTTGTATTGCTTCAGCGGGTGATTGCCCGGTCACAGTGTATCCATTGTTCCCAACAGAGCCCCACCGGTAGGAACACCCACTCCAGAGGTTACCAGCGCGTGGTGAATGTCTTTCTTGGGCTGATTGACAGAAGTACCGCGCACCAGACGGGTCGCCTCAACGATGCCGTTTACACCGTGGATGTAGGCCTCTGACAATTGGCCTCCATGAGTGTTGGTCGGAAGCCGCCCGTCAAGGCGCAAGCTGCCATCCAGAACAAAGTCATGTCCCCCCCGCGGCTCGCAAAATCCCCAGCTTTCCAGCTGCCATAAAACGATTGGCGTAAACGCATCGTAAATAATCGCAGCATCAATATCC
The DNA here is from genome assembly GCA_047612385.1 of Cryomorphaceae bacterium. Classification (GTDB taxonomy): domain Bacteria; phylum Pseudomonadota; class Gammaproteobacteria; order Pseudomonadales; family Halieaceae; genus JBALVT01. The sequence goes on from JBLGAR010000132.1 coordinate 9,410, forward strand.
TCTGGAGTGAGTCCCGATTGCTGGTAAGCCTGCTTGGCAGCAATATCCATCGACGGGATAGCGGCAATTTCGTCGCGGTAGAAACTCGTCATCGATTCCATATTGGCGCCGGCACCCTGGCCCACACCCTTGATCACTACACCAGGCTGCTTCAGATGCTTGGCGCGTTCTGTGGTTGTGATGACCACTGCAGAAGCACCATCGGATTCTAAGCAGCAATCATAGAGCTGAAAGGGATCGACAATTTTCTTCTGTGCATCGTATTCCGCGCGATCAAAGGGCTGACCGTAAAACAGAGCCGCTGGATTGCTGGCACCGTGTTGGCGCGTGGTGTAAGCCACTTCAAACAGAGAATCCTTGGTGCAGTTGGAAAGATGCATATAGCGTTGCGTATACATGGCCACCCACGATGCCGGTGTGAGCAAACCGTAAGGCATATACCAGCCCCAATGGATGCTGTCGGACGTGGTTATCTCGCCGGAGACTCCGCCGGAAAAGCGATGTCCAGAACGACCGTTCAGTCCTCGGTAAATGACAACCGTTTCCGCCATTCCAGTGGCAACGGCCATAGTCGCCTGGTGCATGAGCCCGGTTGCGGCGCCACCGCCGTGAGGAATACGTGAATAAAAGCTCAAATCACCGATGCCGACAGCTCGTGCCACTTCTATCTCGTCACTGGTGTCCATTGTGAAGGTGCACATACCATCGACATCACTGGGCTTTAAGCCTGCATCTTCGAGCGCAGCAGCCACCGCTTCGGCAGCTAGTTGCAGCTCTGAACGCCCCGAGTTCTTCGAAAATTCTGTATTGGCAACTCCAACAATCGCTGCCTTATCTTTTATGTTCGCAACCATTTTTAGGTCCTCCTAGGCAGTTGTACTTGCACGGTGCCCTGCATATGCATGCCCCATACGTTGTTCTCACCCACGACTTCAATATCCACCAAACCGCTGTCGCCTTTAGCCTTAACTTCACCGCTTATTGTCATTACAAAACCGGGCAGATTTGGTGCACCTAACTTAAGGTCAATTTTACAGGTGGTCGAATCTGGACCCGCCCAGTTAGTGACATAACTGCCCATGAGGCCGTTACTGGTCAGTATGTTCATAAAAATATCGGGCAGGCCGCCCTTCTGCGCTTCTTTCTTATCGTGATGTACGGTGGTGAAATCTCGCGATGCCACTGCACCACCTACAATCAAAGCCGACGTGATTGGTACTTCTTTTATCGGCAGCTTGTCGCCAACGCTCACGCTTTCAAAACTCAAAGTATCTGTAGACATAACGTATATCCCTTTTTAAACCGGGTAGAACTGCGGCAGCATGGTTTTTTCGTCGACCTGTTCGACCTTGCCCTTCACTTTCATTCCGATGCTGACCTTTTCGTGATCGATGCCCACGATGTTGGACACCACGCGGGTGCCCTCTGCCAATTTGATAACAGCGCAGCACAGGGGGTAGTCATAGCCAGGCACTTTGGGATAGTGCAGCGTTGTAAAGCTGTACACTTCGCCCTCGAGTGTTGACTCAATACAATCCCACTCAACCGACTGACACTCACCACACATAGGGCGAGGCGGATGACGAAGGCTCTGGCAACTTTTGCAGCGCTGGATAAGCATTTTCCCTTCGTCCACTGCGTTCCACCACCAGCCATTATCTTGACCGCGTGGTGAGGCAATCCGGGTAGGCACTGACGGCGCACCGTCGTCTACATCGGCTGTGGCATCAGCTGTGTTGCTATCGCTGGGAACAAACTTCAATACCCGGAAAATTTGCTTACCTATCGCTTCGCCGTTCTGGTCGGTGAATTCAGTCAGGGTCTCTATGAAGTAGCCGATTCCTCGGGCAGTCGCTTTTTGCTCCGAGATGTTATCGATAACCGTGTGTGCAATAACTGCATCACCCGGGCGAAGATCTCGGTACATTTCAGTTGTGGTATTAGTTCCCAGCACGCCAGTAAACCCGTACTCATCAAACGTAGCATGCAAATCACGTTGCTCATCCGCTGGTGGATTCCCCGCCATAGAGTAGCCCGTCATACTCCAGGCTTGCAGCATGGACGGCGGCGCGATGATGCCGCCCTTTGACGTCGCTGCGGCAGCGTCTTCGTCGTAATAGATGGCAGACTCTTCCTCCATGATTTCAGCCCACTGACGAATCATTGCGGGATTAACATCATCGTTGCCCTTTCTGGGCGGGCCATTTTCGCGGCCCACATAGGCGTAGATTTTTTCCTCAAACGCTTTGGTCTCTTCAGGAGTCATTGCACATTCCTAGCTGTATAAATTGAAAAATTGTCGCAAGTTGTCGAAAACAATCCATTACTTTTTCATCAACTGTAAATTCCTGGTGTAGCCTAATTTTTTTGACGGCGGGTTTTCTAAAAACAAACCCCGGTAAAAAACCACGGTGATCAGCTCTGCCATTTCCTCAGGTTCAAGCTTGTGCTCCACCAACACCGCTTCACGATTGATATAGTAGTCTCGCAGTATGGTCTCTCCACTACCGGCCAGCGCATAGACAACCATCATTGCCTGATGCTCGGTCATGGCCGCATCCGGAAATAGCCTGGGCATCTGTTTGGTCAACCAGCCAAGTTGCTCGACAAAGCTTTTTCTCAAAAGCTGGGAAAAATCAGCGTCTTCGTCAGCCAGTTGCAGCAGTGCGCGCATAATTCCAGGCCGGTCAACGTAGGCCTGCACCACCATCGTGTTGTGGGCCAGCATTCTGCCGTACCAATCGCCTTTGAGTACATCGCGCTCTATCTCATCCACGCGCCTAGCATGAGACACAAAATCTTCCAGCACTTCCAGAGTCAGGGACTTTAAGTCTTTGAAATAATGATAGAAAAGGCCCGATGCGACACCCGCCTTGGCGGTGACATCAGCAATGCGCATCTTGTGATAGCCCATTTCTTCCAGTACAGCTGCGGCGGCAGCTTTCAGCTTTGCGCGCGCCTTCTCACCCTTGGGGCTGATGCTCTTAGCCCCCGGATCCAACGCATTTTTGCCGCCTTTTGACTCTGCACCCACCATTTACTTCAGCCCCGACCCCGTTTTACTCAATGTTTTGTCCAGCACTTGAAGTAAATAATGTGCGCTTTACGACGATTATTCTTGAAATTGAATTCAAATTCAATAATATATGAACCCAATGTCGCATGCAATGCGTATTAAAACTTCATCCGTCTGACTAAACTACGAGTGCCGATATGATTATCGACTACAACCCAGAACAAAAAGCGCTTAAAAAAAAGCTGCGCAACTATTTCACCAGCCTGATCAAACCCGAGTATCGCGACGAACTGCGCGAAGCCGAGGGTGGGGATCTCTACAAGGATCTGATCCGCCAGATGGGCAAGGATGGCTGGTTGGC
>JBLGAR010000133.1:0-12593 GCA_047612385.1 Cryomorphaceae bacterium
GACGATGCACTGGACCGCATCATGCCCACGTATGCAGGAGCACGAGTTTCTCGCGCACTCTACCTATGGTGACATTCCCGACACCAACATCACCGACTGGCCGATAAGTTTGAAAGATCTGGAACCCTATTACTTAAAAGCCGAAGACAAAATGGGCGTAACGGGTACACACGGAATCCCCCGGTTACCCGGAAACAACAACTACAAAGTGCTGGAAAGTGGTGCCAGAGCGGTCGGCTATACGGCCATAGACACTAATAATGTAGCGATTAATTCAACGGTTAGAGATGGCCGTGCCCCGTGTATGCAACTTGGTTTTTGCACCAGCGGATGTAAAGTGCAGGCAAAATGGTCGACGCTCTACACGGAAATAGCTCAGGCGGAATTAACAGCTTGCTTTGAGCTACGCCCAGAATCCATGGCCCTTCGAATCAGCCATAATAAAGACGGGCGCATTGATGCCGTTGTGTATCGTGATAGCACCGGGCAGGAAGTCACGCAGAGAGCGCGTATTGTGTGCGTTGCAGGCAATGCCGTTGAAACCACGCGCTTATTGTTGAACTCACACAGCAAGCGTTACCCCGATGGTCTTGCAAATTCCAGCGATCAGGTAGGACGCAACTATATGCATCATTTTGCAATACCGGTTATCGGCATCATGCCGGGCCCGGTAAATTCGCATCGCGGAACACATCAGGCCGGCATTGTTAAGGACGAGCGTCACCACAATCCAAAGCGTGGTTTTGACGGTGGATTCCTTTTTCTGACAGCACCTTTTACCCCTGAAATTATGGCCAAAATAGTGTTTCAGGATATTTGGGGGGAGCGCCTCGCCGACATCATGAAGCAATACGTCAATATGGCTTCAATGCTAGTTCACGGTGAGGATCTGCCACAGGCTAACAATCGGATTACTTTACACCCTACTCAGGTGGATCAAAACGGCCTTCCCGTTCCTGTAGTTCACTACGAAGATCACGCTAATACGATTGCCATGAAAGAATTTGCGGTGCAAAAGGGCAGGGCGATCTATGAAAGTTTGGGGGCCAAAGAAATATTTGATGCGCCCGATGTTTTTCCAGCAACCCATAACATGGGTGTGGCACGAATGGGTAATGATCCCGCCACGAGTGTGTGCAACAGCTGGGGTCAGACCCACGATATCGATAACTTATTTGTATCCGATGGCAGCCTGTTCCCTACCGTAGGCTGTGAAAATCCGACACTGACCATAGTGGCACTGGTCCTGAGGCAGGCGGATTACATTGAGCAGCAAATACGATTACGCACGTTATGAGGCTATGTGTCATTGGCTGCGGTGGCGTAGGTAGCATTTACGCTGCTCACCTAGCATTGCGGCCAGGTATCGAGGTATGGGCCTACGATGTTAATACACAGCATGTAGACGCCATTAATCAAGCTGGGTTACGCGTTGATGGGGAGCACACCTGTACCTCAGAAGTGCGGGCAACGACCGATGCGAGTAAGATCCCCGCTTGCGATTTTGGCATCGTCGCCACTAAGGTTTATCACACCCGGGATGCCGTCGCGGCTACTGCTCATGCATTGCGCAGCGGCGTTGTCTGTTCTGTACAAAACGGTGTGGGCAACGAAGACATTATCGCCGAATATTTATCCGACATCATCAGTGGAGCAACTTTACTGGGCGGCCACCTTACATCACCCGGCGTCGTCAACTTTGACACTCGGGGAACCACCTGGATAGGCGCAGGAGGAGGTAAGGTCTCGGTTGAACAGATGGACACTCTCGCACAGGCGCTATCGCTATGCGGCCTTGAGACATTGGTCGTTGACAATATTCGGGGCATGAAGTGGGCCAAACTCATTTTTAATGCTGCTGCAAACCCCCTTTGCGCTCTCACTTCTTTACCCTTTGGTGAAGTCTACAAACAGACGACGTTGAATAATCTAATGATGGGCTTAGCCCGCGAAGGTATGGCAGTGGCAGCGGCCATGGGAATTCAACTTGATTCAAGCCCCATCGAAATGCTAGAGAAGGCTTCCGAAGCTGCGAGCTCTCATAGACCGAGTATGCTTTCGGATGTCATTGGTAAAAGGAAGACAGAAGTTGCCGCACTCAATGGCGGTATCGTGAAATATGCGCAGCAGGTGGGTATACAATGCCCCTTAAATGAAGCCATTGTCGGATTAGTGACTGGCGTCGAAAACTCCTGGCTTCTTCCAAGTTTAAAGTAGCCTCAGCGTTGGCCTTGCGCAAAGCAATCGAGAAGCACGTCCATTTCCTGAGCGGTGTTGTAAATGTGTGGGGACAATCTTATACCGGTTGCCCGCGCATCGAAGCGGACTTTAGCCAGAGTTAACTGTTGCTCGATCGCGCTCTGCTGATCTCCAAAGTTCAATACAATCGTGCCGCCCCTGTGTGAAGACTTTCGTGGCGACACAACCGAATTTTCCGATACTTCATTGAGTAGTTTTTCGGTCAATGCCACATTGTGTGCGCGAATTTCCTCAATCCCGATCTCCTGCATTGTTCGAATACTTGATGCTGCCAATACGTAGGGCAGGACTGATGGGGTACCTCCCCAGAAGCGCAATGCTCCGGAGGCATAGTGGAAGTTATGGATATCAAACTCGAAGGGATTGTCATGTGAAAACCAACCGACATCCACGGGCTGACACTGTTCGACTACATCGGAATTTACCCATAAGAAGCCGGCACCAGGACCACCGCAAAGCCATTTTACGCAGGAACCTAGAACAAAGTCGGCTTGCCATTCCTGCAGGTTGATAGGAACCACGCCCACAGCCTGGCAAATATCGGCGATAGAAATGATACCCCGGTCTCGAGCCAGCTGTGTAATTTCGGCCAGCGGTAGCTGTATGCCCGAGTTGGAATAGACGAGGGTTACCAAAGTGCAACAAACATCATCCGTGAGGTATTGCGCCCAAACGTTGAGATCGCGGCTGTCCTTACTTGTTGGAATCATGCGAATTTCGAACCCTGCTCGCTGTGCCTGCGACATAACGAACCCCATAGAGGGGAAGTCCTGTTCGGACATCACAATCACGTTTCGCTGGGAAGAGCGAGGCAGGGAGTGCACAACTTTGCAAAGGGCACTCGAGAGATTAACCTGCGGACAAAAATCTTTCGCTCGAGCGTCAAGTAAACTCGCCAGGGCCTCGCGAAAACCCTCTATTTGCTCAATCCACAGTGGCCAAACCTCGGCATCACCATTTTCCCAATGTTCGAAAAAATCATTGGCGACGCTCTCTCGACTGCCAACGAGTGGTCTTCCCACAGAGTGACTGAGCAGATAAATACCCTTGTGTGGTGCGAATTTGGAAGTGTGCATAGCTGTGCCTACTTGAGAGATTCGCGCAGTCGCTGAAAGTCTGCATAACGCGAGGGAATATCGTCGCGGGGAGCCGCCATGCGCAGATCTTTCAGTTTCTCCAGGGATCTCAAAAGCACGGGCAGGGGTGGGCCGCTAGCGGTAATATTTCCCATGTGCTTTTCTTCAACTCCACTGGAGGGTTTCTCAATGAATTTTGACACCAGTTGGTCGTGATGTTGAGCTGCGGTTGCGCCGTGGGCTTCGCACACAGCAAGAAACATACCGGCGTTCTTTTGGAACCAGTCCTCCTTACTGCTGGTGGGCATCGCTTCCAGTAATTCGTCAAGTAGCGTGCGCCGCCGCATGGCATCGCGCAGACTCGCTTGATCTTCGGGGACCATGTACAGAAATTTATCTACCAGTAGCTGGGAGTAAGAGAGATTGTTGCCGTTGCACAAACCAAGCAGCATATCGATCTGGTTGATACCTGCAAAATCGCCCGCGTTAGCGCCGCGATAAACATGAAGCCCAACGCGGTAGGGCTTGTAGTAGGGGCGAACAGAGTAGAAGAATGCATCGGTATCAAGCTCGTTATATAGCTCATCGTTTATTTTGAAGACGTCCTGTAAAGCATTCTTGGCATCTACCAACAAGTGGTAGCTGACTGGGTGGGATATCCCCAACGGCAGGCATCTTACCAGAGCGTCGGCGGCTCTTTTATACGCGAGCACGCCCCGTGTGTTGTATTCCAGGAATATGAGTTCTGCTTCCAGGTCAGTAAAGGTTTTATAGCGGCCATTGAGGGCCGTGTTGTGCGTTGCCAAGTGGCTAGTGGCGAAGCGTGGAGCCAGGCCCAGAGAGGCGCCAAGTTGGTTTGCGAGACCTGAAGCTTCGATCAGCGGCGATGTTGTCTCCCGTGAAGGCTCGGTGATCTCGTGACGACGACACGAGGCCATAAAGAGACCTACGTTACCCAGCAGATCAAACGCCTGTTCAAAACCCTCATCCGTATTGCCTTCGGCCAGAAGCTGTGAAACATAGCTGTTTCCCTCATCCAGAATTCTCTGTTTAAGCTTGTCTCCAACACCTTCGGTATTGGCGCGGTCGTCCTGCGCAGCATAAAGCTCCTCAAGTTCTGTATTCATTTGCGCGAAGCTACTACGAATCCATTTGTCGAAATTATCTACACGTGTATTCACGATGTGACCTCTGTCTGGTTTAGGTTGGAAACTGCTCCTTGAAACTGCTTCAGCAATTCCAGGAACTTGTTTCGGTCTTTTTTACCCATCTCGTGGATAATGTGCTCCTCCAACTGCAATACGTTGCGCTCGAGCTTCTCGATGAGCGCTTTTCCCTTTTTGGTCAGATGAATAGCGTGGGCTCTGCGGTCGCCTTTGTAGGGTAAACGCTGCAACCATTCATTTTCTTCGCAGTGATCGATAATCGGTACCATGGTAGATCGATCGAGCATTACGGCCTTAGCAAGTGCGCCTTGTTTTTGCCCTGGATTCTTATCAATGAGAGACAGGATGACAAACAGCCCAGGCGTAATGCTGGTGTCACTGAAGCTATTCAGGGCCTTTTCGGCCAGAATTTGACCGATGCGCATCTCCACCACAATCATTTGAGTCAAAGTACCTAGGTCGAGTTTGTTTTCACTAATTTTGGGCATTCTTTACTCTAATATGTTTGATATCCAACAATTGGATACAATACATATAAATCTATGCGACTTCAATAGCTGAAATTGCTATAGCTTGACGACCACAGATTTAAGCTCGGTGTATTGCAACAGCGCCTCATAACCGTTTTCTCGTCCCCAGCCCGATTGCTTGTAACCACCAAACGGAACTGCCATATCCGGGATACCATGGCAGTTAATCCACAGGATACCGGCCTTAATCTGTGCGGCGGTCTTGTGAGCCTTGCTAATATCCCGGGTCCAGACACTTGCGGCAAGGCCATACTGATTGTCGTTGGCGATCGCTGCAATATCGTCGGCAGAACTAAAAGGCATTACAACCAGTACTGGGCCGAAAATTTCTTCGCTGACGATTTCCATGCTGTGATCCGTATCCGCGAACACGGTAGGTTGCAAAAAATAGCCGTCTCCATGCTCTACCAGATCGCCACCTGCCACGAGTCGAGCACCCGATGCACGGCCAGATTTAATCATCTGGCAAACGCTATTCAAGTGTTTTTTTGAAATAAGCGGCCCCATGTCATGCCCCTCGGTGGTCGAGGGGCCTACTTTCATCTTGCCCGCGATATCGGCGATGCCGTCTACCACTTGCTGATACACCGATTCATGCACATACAGGCGTGAACCCGCCACACAGATCTGGCCGGCGTTGGAGAAAATGCCTTCAGCAGCCCCGGGGATGGCCTGTTCCAGGTCGGCATCTTCGAAGATAACCACCGGGGATTTTCCGCCCAGTTCGAGAGAGACTTTTTTCAGGTTCCCTTTAGCGGCATCGATAATGCTTTTGCCCACTTCGGTAGAGCCGGTGAATGAAACCTTGTCTACGTCGTGATGTTCAGCTAACTGCTGCCCCACTGTAGAGCCGCCGCCCAACAAAAGATTGAACACTCCTGCTGGCAGCCCGGCTTCAATCAGAATTTCTCCGAGTCGTACTGCAGACAAAGGAGTTTCGCTGGCGGGTTTTAAAATACAGCTGCAGCCGGCAGCTAAAGCCGGTGCCACTTTCCAGGCAGCTTGTACCAAGGGGCCATTCCACGGGACGATTAGCGCCGCTACGCCTATGGGCTCGCGGAGGGTGTAAATATGGAAGTCCTGGTCGGGCACTATAGACAGCTGCTTGGTACTGCCTTCTATTTTGGTGCACCATCCAGCGTAGTACCGGAAGCAGTCGGCAGCAAAGGGAATTTCTCCGTTGCGGGCGCCGGCGAAGGACTTTCCAGCATCGAGCATCTCCAGCTCCGCGACTTCGTCTGCGTATTGCTCCAGCAGATCGGCGGCGCGCCACAAGATTTTGCCTCGCTCTGCCGGGGTTAGCCCCGTCCACAAGCCGTTATCGAATGAACTTCTCGCCGCCGCAATAGCGCGTTCAGTGTCCTCACGCGTTGCGCTTGCGGCGGTGGAGATCACTTGTCCACTCGAGGGGTTGTACACATCAGATACGGCACCGTCAGCTGCGGGCTGCCACACACCGTTGATCAGCAGCGGCTGTGAATCGGCAAGCCGGTTGGCAACAGCAGGTGAGTATGCATAGTCTGCAGACATCAGGGCGCGCTCGTATAGTCAGTCAGGGCGGCCACTACTGCCTCGTTTTCGTGCTCCAGGCCGACGGTAATACGCAAATACTGATCTGAGCCACCGGCGGGGCGGGGAATAATTCCCCGAGATCGTAAAAACTCTGCCGCACCGGATCCACTTTTGCCGCTGTCGGGGGCGAAATGCAGTAGATAAAAATTGGCCTGGCTTGGTATGACTTCGATACCCAGTTCGGTCAGAGCCTTGGAGATTCGTTCGAGCCATAACGCGTTATGCTTACGTATCTCCTCTACATAGACCGTGTCGCGCACTGCCGCAGTGGCGGCGGCCATTGCCGCTCCGTTAGTATTAAAGGGTGTGCGAATACGCTGTACCAAATCCGCTACACCAGCAGAGCAATAAGCCCAGCCGATGCGTAAGAAGGGCAGGCCGTATATTTTTGAGAAGGTACGCGTGACGACGACGTTCTCAAACTCATCCGCTAGCGTAATCCCGGTTTCGTAATCCTCGGCAGTAACGTACTCCGCGTAGGCGTCGTCTATTAAAAACAGGCAGGTATCGGGGAGGCCCGCGTGTAGGCGGCGCAACTCTTCGCCATTGATATAAGTTCCCGTGGGGTTGTTGGGATTGGCAATGGTGCAGAAACGCGTTTTGTCAGTCACCCGTTCTAGCAGCGCGTCCACGTCTATTTTGTAGTTTTTTTCGGGAGCAATTACGAGCTTGGCACCCTGAGCAATGCAGTGAATATTGCTCATTATAAAACCGTTTTCGCTCAGTAATGCCTCGTGCCCATCACCCACGTAAGCTCTGGCCATCAACTGAATTAATTCATCGGAACCGTTGCCGCAGATAATGCGCTGTGGATCCAGGTTGTGAACTTCGCCGATCGCGTTGCGCAGTTCGCTTTGGCTACCATCCGCGTAGCGGTTAAGATGGACTGCGGCGTCATGATAAGCCTTTAGCGCATGTGGAGAAGGGCCCTGGGATGATTCGTTAGATGACAGCTTGATGGGGTCGCTAATGCCTACAATAGCGCTTTGACCCTGTACATAGGGTGCCAATCGCATAACACCAGGTCTGGCGTTGGGGCCGCTCATTCGCAAACCGCCTTGCGATTTTGCGGCATCATTAGAAATGGCCAGGGAGCCGGGAAGAACTCCTCCACCGTAACTTCGATGATCGCCGGCCCCTTTTGTTCGAAGGCTTGGCGGATCGCAGTGCGCAATGATTCCGGGTCGTTGGCGGCAAAACCCGCTGCACCAAAACTCTCGGCCAGTTTTACAAAGTCCGGATTGTGTAGGTCGGAACAAATAACCCGCCCATCAAACCATTCTTTTTGCTGGCGCTGTACATTGGTATAGCGATTGTCGTTGAAGATGATGGTGACTAATGGCAACTGGTATTGCACGGCTGTCGACAATTCCTGAATGTTGAACATGATGCCGCCATCACCGCTGACCTGTATCACACGCTTGTCCATGTTACCGGCCATCACTCCAAGAGCGGTGGCGTAACCGTAGCCCAAGGTTCCCTGATACCCGGCGCTAATATGCTGGCGAGGTTCATAAACCGGAAACCCATACCACGAGACGAAACCCACCTGAGTCACTTCATCAACAAAAATACCATCGCGTGGTAACTCCTCGCGAATAACGTCAAGGTAGGCCATTTGCGGACCGACTGTCGCACGCACCTGTTGGTCAACTTCGCTCCTAAGTACTTGTAACGCCTGCTCACGCGATTCCGGTTTATGTTTAATCTCTTGTAGTGCTTTTGTGATTGCGGTCGCTACTTCCGCCGCATCGCCAACGATTCCCAGTTCTGGTTTGCATATACGGTCGACCTGAACAGGGTCGATATCGACTCGCACCAGCTTTAGATCGTCATCCTTGCCCCACATGACCAGTGGCCAGTGCAGACGAGTGCCAATCGCCAGAACAACGTCGGCCTCGCCCCACAGACGATGGCCCATGGGGTAGTTGGCACTTAATGGATGCTCTGCGGAGACTATGCCCTTGCCACTTCGAAAGGCAACCACAGGTGCTTGCAATGCTTCGGCTAATTGCACAATTTCGTCGCTGGCATTGAGTGCACCTGAGCCCACATAAATTAACGGGTTTTTGGCCGCGCTTAGCATCTGCGCTGCCTGAGCCATTTGAGCTGGGTTTATAGGCGGAGTGGGATAGTCGGTAATCGCAGGCAGCAACTCCACCTCGGCTTCGAGAGCCATAATGTCCATCGGCATTTCAATTTCCACCGGTTGCGGACTGCCAGTGGTAAGCTGTTTGAATGCCTCCTGGATACGGTCCGGGGCAAGCGTTGGATGGTCAATACTCTCGGCCCATTTAGTGATGTGCCTGATCATCCCTATCTGGTCGGGGATCTCATGCAGGTCACCATAGCCTTTACCGATACCGGTGGAAGGGATTTGACCGGAGATACACAGCACTGGCGCGAAGTTCGCCCAGGCTGTACACAGTGCGCCAGTAGAATTGAGAAGCCCCGGCCCTGGAACAACAGCATAGGTGCCAACCTTTCCGGTGGACTTTGCATAGCCATAGGCCATATACGCGACTCCCTGTTCGTGCCGGGAGTGAATCAGGCGAATGTTTTCACCCTCTTTGTACATAGCGTCAAATAAGTAATCGAGCTGGCCGCCGGGGAGACCGAACACCGTATCAACTCCGTTGACTCGCAATGATTTTATGATGGCTTCTGCGCCTGTCATGATGGTCATGTGTGTGTCCCTTAACTTTTAGTGGCGACGACGCGTTTTTTTGCGTGCCGACGACGATAGCGGATCAAGAAAAATGGAAAGCCGATCAGATACACCCAGACCATCGGGTTGGCCAGCGCCTTCCCCAGCGCCGATAAAACGTCATTGGGGCTTACGTACACTTTACTCTGCATGGCCTGGCTTTCGTGGCTATGCACAATAAGATGGTCTTTTTTGTATTCGAAGTGGCCAAATTCAAAATCGATATCAGCGAGTTTACTTTTCACTTTCATAGTACTAACTCTTTTTCAGGCGGCCGGTTTCCTGGGCATAAGTAATGCGTTTTTCCAAGAGTTTGGAAATATCTTCGGGCTCGTAACCGGCAGGCGGTGTGAACTGCCCACGGGCATACAGACCGTCGAAAACCTCTTTGCAAATTTCAATTTTTTCCACCAGTGCTTTGGGCGGTTTGCCGGAGGGGAATCGATTGGGTGGGTAGATAGGGTTGGTGTACATTTCTCGAAAACCCTCAGTGCGTACATCAATCCAACAGTTATGATTGGTGCGAGTGCGGTAGTGGCGCAGCGCTTCAATGTCAATCGTGACCGACAGAACCTGCTCGGCTGGGTAAGGCGCTTCGCGCAGCAACATGCCCGTGTAATCGATCGCGAAAGAGTGACCAGGACAAAAGGCTTTGGGATAATACTCGTAATTGACGCTGCCCCAATTGGCGCCCAGCAGGTAACACATGTTGTCGTGCGCGCGGGTGCGACGGGTAAACTTCCAAAAGTCCCAGGGCTCAGAAACCCCTTCAACTTCCTGAATAGCACCCGGGTGACAAATAATTTCTGCGCCGTTGTAGCCCAGCGCTCTTGAGACTTCAGGAGTACAACCATCGTGACACGTCATGGTGCCCAATTTGCCAATCTCAGTGTCGATCACTGGGAAAAAGTCTTTGATACCGCCACCGAAGTGAGCCGTGTACTCATCGAGGATATCGTGAGGGCTCGTGCCCAAACCCAGTGAGGCATTGATATGCCATTTGTGGTACTTCAGAACGACTTCACCCGTTGGGCCTACAATAAAATTGGTATTGAACCAGCGATCTGGAAACTCCGGCACCTGTTCCACCACGCCGCCACCGCATATGTAGAGTCCGTATTCTTTAGCGATCGCGCCCAACTGATCAATTTCTGGCCCGGGGATAGTGACCGCCTTTTTCATCTGATCTTCGATCTTGCTCTCGCCTTTGCCGGGTGTCCCTACACCTTGCATAAAGTACTCGGGCAAAATCACCAGTCGTACCGGTATCTCCCAGTGATAGCCTACGCCGAAGTGAATCATCTTTATCACCCGGTCCAGGTTTTTCTGAATGCCTTCGCGGTCTTCTACAACCGTGACTTCCGGTTGCACAATCAGTGCTGTGTAAGGTTCAATTCGTTCTCTCATTGCTTCACTCGCAGTTGTAATTGGATAAATTAAAAATCAAAGTTAAAAATCGAAATTAGAAGTCAAAGTCGTTATCTTCTTCAATGACGCCCATATCTAAAAGAATTTCATTAGCGGCGATGGTACCCATGCCAGATATACCGCCTCCAGGATGGCAAGACGGGCCGGTCATATAGAACTTTTTCACTGGACCGCGGTAATTTGCGTAATTGGGCACCGGACGGAATGAGCCCATTTGCGACAGCGTACGCTCGCCACCTGTGGTAACGCCCCTATGAAAGCACAAGTTGGCGCGCTCCAAAGTTGGGCCCGTTTCTACGTACTCCGCCAGAATGTTGTCGTTATCCATGTTGTTACTGTAATTGCGCATTTGTTTGAGCAAAGTATTGCGGCAATATTCAGCACCAATGGTCTCCCAGTTTTCCCCACTGGCCAGCTCCACAGGCACGAAGGTGTCCATGATTAAAGTGTGTTTGCCCTCGGGGGCTCTACTTGGGTCCATGGTGGTCCATGCCGCGGTCCACAGAAAGGGATCGGTGGGCGCCAGTCCCGCCGCTATTTCTCGGTACTGTTTGTCGATATCCGCCATGGTACCAAACATGCGCTGAAATGCGGTTTTATCCATTTCTGGCCCGTTCTTGAATGTGGGCGCTTCATTGAGCGCGTAGTGCACTCGCGCAATGGTAATGTCACCAAATTTAAATCCGCGAATCTTATCCTTGAAGCCGGCTGGCAAGTCTTTGTCGTCAAACCCGGTGAGGTAAGTCTGATAGGGGTCCAATGAACTCACGACGGCCTTGCGCGCAAAAATATCGTCGCCGTTTTCCAATCGCACACCTTTACATTCCCCGTTTTCGGTAATGAACTTGCGTACGGTCGCACCCGTCATCACAGTACTGCCTTCGGCCTCTATATAACGTTTCATCGATTCCGAGAGCATGCCGCTGCCTCCTTCGGGTATCGATTGACCAAAGTAATGAATGCTCGGGATCATTACGTAAAATCCCTGCGCGGTGCCCAACTGGTCCGGCAAAGTTTGCGGGGCCATGGCCCAGCCTAGAATAAAAGCTCGTACGTGATCGTTTTCAAAATTCTCGAGAGTGAACTGGCGGGAGCTCAGCTGGTAATCCCGCAGCCTTTGCAAACCCTCTGGATTGTTTTCCAATCCCGCGTATAGATAACTGGGAGGAGAGGGTGGTGCGAACATCGCTTTCACTACCCCGTCCTGGATCTCACCAAACTCGTTGTAGATTTCTTTGTAGCGAATAGCGTCCTTTTTAGAATACTGAGCGATGGAATCGCAGGTTTTGTCGATATCCTTGTAAACAATAATTCCGGGGCCCTCGTATTTGTTGGGATGACCGGTGATGTGATCTTCAGAAAATATGTATTTCAGACCATGCTTTTCCAGATCAGGCCGCAGCTTCTGGAAATCTGGATTTAAATGTATCCACACATGGGAAGATCCAAAGGGATCGTGTTTGTAGCCCGGCAAGGTCAGTTCGCGGGTCAGCACGCCACCGCCAACCCACTCGTTGCGTTCAGTGACAAGTACTTTTAAACCGTTTTTAACGAGCATAGCGGCGCATATCAGGCCATTGTGGCCGGCGCCTGCGATGATTACGTCATAGTCAGACATGGTAGTTCCTCAGTGAGGGATTATTATTAACCCCATTAATAAATATTGCAAGTCGTTGTGGCTTTTCGAGGCCACAGAGCCGTAAATAGGCCCAGCATCGCTCTAAATGGTAGTAAAATAGTCCTAAACAGTCATTTTAAGAGATGCCTAGGTACGTAGCGCTTACAAAATTATTTCTATTTAATCCCATAATATATTTGTGTACACTGCCAAGTCTCAGCGTCATGGAGGATTTAT
>JBLGAR010000134.1:0-12567 GCA_047612385.1 Cryomorphaceae bacterium
GGAGTTGCCTGCACGCTGCTGCATCTCCAACAAGCCCTGTACCCACTGCCGGGCTCTGGCGTGGCTGCCATTGGCCGACTGTGCGTCGCTCTTGTATAACCAGTGCGCAGCGATACCGTTGTTGGCCATCTCTTCCATTTCCCGAGTGCGAATCTGGATTTCAATGGGCACGCCGTGCATGCCTTTGAGTACCGTGTGCAAAGACTGGTAGCCGTTGGCCTTGGGAATGGCGATATAGTCCTTGAATTCGCCGGGAACGGGTTTGTAGAGGCTGTGTACACCGCCCAATACCCGATAACAGGTGTCAACTGAATCGACGACGATGCGAAACGCGTAGATATCCATGATCTCTGAGAAGGATTTGCGCTTGGCCTTCATTTTTTTGTAGATGCTATAAAGATGCTTTTCTCGGCCTATGACTTCAACTTCGTGGCCTTCCTGACTCAGAGTGGTTTGTATCTGATGTTCGATCTTGTCCACGAGTTCTTTGCGGTTGCCGCGAACCTTGCGCAAAGCGGCCTCTATACGGCGCGCCCGCATGGGATACAGGGCGCTAAAACCCAGATCCTCAAACTCCATTCTCACGCTGTTCATGCCCAAGCGCATGGCGATGGGAGCGTAAATTTCCAGGGTTTCCCTGGCGATACGGCGGCTCTTTTCCGGCTTTAGTACACCCAAGGTGCGCATGTTGTGCAAGCGGTCGGCCAACTTCACCAAAATGACACGAATGTCTTTTGACATCGCCAGGGTCATTTTCTGGAAATTTTCGGCCTGTTTTTCTGCCAGGGAACTGAATTCAATTTGCGTAAGTTTACTAACGCCATCTACCAGCTCTGCTACGGTGGGGCCGAATTGGCTGCCGATGGCTGATTTTTTAATGCCCGTATCCTCGATGACATCGTGCAGCATGGCGGCTATCAGGCTCTGATGGTCCATGTGCATGTTGGCAAGAATGCCGGCGACGGCCAGGGGGTGCGTTACATAGGGTTCGCCGCTGCTGCGAAGCTGGCCGTAGTGAGCCTGCTCTGCGAAGTAGTAGGCGCGCTTTACGACATTGGTTTGCTCGGGGCTGAGATAACTTCTGAGGGTGGGGTCAAGGGCATCGACGGTGTCCATATCATTATGACTCGCTGTAGGTCGTCGCGGAGGCCCTTACTGGATTTAGATCGTCTCGGTGGCAGCGCCCATTACTTCAGCTAGCTCTTCTTCCGCTTCCATCTCGTCTTCACGAGTGAGGATATCCGCGGTAACCAGGCCCTCGGCAATTTCGCGCAGAGCGACTACAGTTGGCTTGTCAGACTCTTCATCAACCAGTGGATCTTTGCCACCGGTGGCCAGTTGCCGGGCGCGTTTGCTGGCGACCATGACCAATTCAAAGCGATTCGCCACATTTTCTAAACAATCTTCAACGGTTACACGTGCCATCTGTCATTTCTTCCTGTGGTAAACAATGCTCACCGACACACATTGGTGTGCCCGATAACGGCATTGTTAGTAATCTTCTGGACTCCATACCCGACCCGACATCGGTAAATCATCGCCGGTTCATTGCGCTCTAGAGGACCCTGTCTTCTAACCGACAACGAGGTTGACGGCGGAACCGGCTATTATACCCCGAATACCCCCTGTTCCGTCCAGCGTGAATAATACTAAAGCCAAGGTTGACGGGGCTTGTCGGGAGATCGCTAGCTGAGTAAATCCTGCAACAGCTGGGCGTGTGTCTGAACCTGACTTTGGGTTTGTAGTCGTTGGCTTGTGACAACCGCCTGTAGCTCGGACGCAGCCAAGTCAAAATCGTTGTTCACGATCATGTAATCAGACTGCGTATAATGAGACATTTCTTCAACGGCTGCCGACATCCGCTGAGCAATAATGTCGCTGTTATCCTGGCCTCGCGCGGTCAGGCGCTGCTCTAAAGTCGCTTTGGATGGGGGGAGAATGAATATAGATTGGCTTGCGGGCATCAGCTTTTTGACCTGGTTAGCACCTTGCCAATCAATCTCCAGAATCACATCAATACCCAGCGCTAATTGCTGCTCAACCCATATTTGTGAGGTCCCATAGAGGTTTCCGAAGACGCGGGCGTGCTCCAAAAACTCGGCGCGCTCCAACATGCCCAAAAACTCGCTTTCAGCGACGAAGTGGTAATTCACGCCATCGACTTCGCCGGGGCGCATAGGTCGGGTGGTGTGGGATACCGAAACCTGGAGGCCCTCACAACGCTCAATCAAGGCACTGACCAGGCTGGTTTTTCCTGCCCCACTGGGGGCTGAGACGGTAAATAGTGTTCCTGTACTGGTCATTGATGTTCCTGTTCTAAGGCCAATTTTTCTGGTGGTTAGAGTTTATTCAATATTCTGTATCTGCTCACGCATTTGCTCGATGAGCACTTTTAACCCCACAGCGTTTTGTGTCGTGCTGCTGGAGACGGACTTCGAAGACAAGGTGTTAGCCTCTCGGTTGAGCTCTTGCATCAGAAAATCCAGTCGTCGACCGCAGGGCCCACCTTTGTCCAGCGTTCGCCGTACCTCGATGATGTGAGCGCCCAGCCTGTCTAGCTCCTCATCGATGTCGGCTTTTTGGGCGAGATGCACCAGCTCTTGCTCCAGGCGATCATTATCCACTTCTATTCCAAGATCCTCTATGCGGCTCAGGATGCGCTGGCGCTGCTGGAGCATCAATTCGGGCATCAGGACACGGGTGGCGCGCACTTCTTGCTCAACTTGATCAATCCGTTCGGACACCATAACCGCCAGTTGCCCACCTTCGCGCAGCCTGTTTTCCGACAGAGACGCCATAGCGGCGATGAATAGCGTTTCACCGGCGGACAAAATTTCGTCATCTGAATGACATCCGCTGCGGCATATCCCGGGAAACTGTAAAATGTCTAGGGGGCTCAGGGGTTGTGAGTGTGGCAGTTTCTCCGCGATTATTGCACTGGCTTCCAGCAGAGCGTTGAGTTGCTCAAGATTGATATTCAGCTGTGTTGCCTGCTCCGGGTTTGCTTGCAATCGAATAAGGCAATCGACTTTGCCGCGGGCCAGTACTTTATTGGCGCGTTCACGCAATTTTGGCTCCAAAGGCCGCAATGCGTCTGGGAGTTTAAAGGTGCAGTCCAGATAGCGGTGATTAACGGATCGCAATTCTATGGTCAACAGGCCCTGATCGGTTGCGACACTTTCTCTGGCAAAAGCAGTCATGCTGCGAATCATGTTCGAATCTCTGGTTCGCCTTTGGCTTAATAGCCCCGGCACAGGCGAGAGTGTAGCAGCTTTGTCTCGGGTGCTTACAGCGTAAGCTAGAGACGATCCAAGAGCCAATTTGCAGGCGGTTGCCACTGCGATCACGTATACTGCGGAGCCTGATATTTGGAGATTTTTATGGAACGTCCCAGTGGTCGCACCCCGTCACAGTTAAGAGACATTACGATTACCCGAAACTTTACTTGCCACGCTGAGGGCTCCGTACTGGTCTGCTTTGGCAACACCAAGGTAATTTGCACGGCTTCAGTAGAGCGAGGTGTCCCACGCTTCATGCGCGGCCAGGGTCGCGGCTGGGTCACTGCGGAGTACGGAATGCTTCCGCGCTCGACTGATTCGCGCATGGGGCGAGAGGCCAGCCGGGGTAAACAGGGCGGGCGAACGGTAGAAATTCAGCGCTTGATCGGCCGCTCTTTGAGAGCGGCATTGGATCTGGATAAACTGGGCGAGCACACAATTACGATTGATTGTGATGTTATCCAGGCCGATGGCGGAACTAGAACGGCCTCAATTACCGGAGCCTGCGTGGCGTTAGTCGATGCGCTGAATCACCTGCAGCGGAAAAAGCTCATTACTGAAGATCCGTTACTGCAGATGATAGCTTCGGTGTCTGTCGGTATTTATAAGGGTGTTCCAGTCCTGGATTTAGACTATCCAGAGGATTCAGCAGCGGATACGGATATGAACGTCGTGATGGGAGAGTCGGGTTCCTTCATTGAGGTGCAGGGTACAGCCGAAGGTGCGCCCTTTGATCGCGATGAACTGAATGCCCTGCTCGACCTCGCCGGCGATGGCGTGGCGAGCCTGGTAGAGAAACAGCGCGAAGCCCTTGCGGGCTAACACGGCCTCTAGAGCTCGATGTCGTAATCCATGATGACGGGGGCGTGCGTTGAAAACTCGCGGCTTTTATAAATGGCGCCGTAGTCTATGGCGTACTTCAGCCCTCCGGATACAATATGTAGGTCAACTCGCCAACCGTCGCTGCTGCGATCACCGGAGGGCCACCAGCTGTACTCATCCTGGTCGGAGTTAATTTCCCTGAACGCATCCACGTAACCGGATTCGACCAGCTCATCCATCCACTGGCGCTCTTCGGCCAAAAATCCGGAAGAACTGCTGTTACCTTGGGTATCCTGCAGATCTGCTGCCTTGTGAGCGATCTGCCAATTGCCGCAGATGATGAATTCTCTCCGCTTGTTGCGAACTTTTTGCAAATGCCCCTGCAGAAGATTGAAAAACTCGGATTTACGCAGCTGTTGATCGGCATTGCCATCCTCGGCGCGAGGCGCCAACAGACAACCCACACTCAGATTTTCAAAATCCGCTTGAATATAGCGCCCTTCCATATCGAACTCCGCAAAACCTAAACCGGTCATAATGGCTTTCGGCAGCTCGCGTGTGTAGATGGCGACACCGTTTGCCTTGCCATCAGCGTCGTCAAAGAAATAGGCGTTATAGTCGCGAGGAAAAAAAAGATCGTCCTGTAGGTCATACTCAGAGCACTGTAGATCCTGAATGCAGATAAAATCCGCATCTTGCTCCTGTAGCCAGTCGTAAAATCCTTTTTTTGCAGCGTTCTTTATACCGTCAGCGCTGAAACTGATGATCCTCATTCATAGCCCCTAATTTTTAGAGCGTGTATAATTCCCATGCAATTTGCACTGGAATACACTGTGTTTGAAGCCAGTGATGCTGGCTTCCGTGCCTTGGAATTGCTAGGTCTCGCCTAAGTATTTATACCTGCGCTGGGCAGGGGTATTAGAAATGGCGGCTCAAGCCATGTGACTTTATACAACATATTCCAATTTTGGGGAACTTAAACCCGCTTCAAATCACTGTATCGGAAGAATTAATGCTCGCCTATCAGTCAGAGTTTATAGACCTAGCTAAACAACATAATGTCCTCAAGTTTGGAGAATTTACCCTCAAATCGGGTCGTGTTAGTCCTTATTTCTTCAATGCTGGCGCTTTTGACAGCGGCGCTGCTTTGGCCGCGCTGGGGAGTTGCTACGCTCGTCGGATTGTCGATTCCGGTTTGGAGTTTGATGTGCTCCTCGGGCCCGCCTACAAGGGTATCCCCTTGGCGGCGACGACGGCAGTGGCCCTGGCCAGGGATCACGGGATAGACATACCGTTTGCCTACAACAGGAAGGAGGCCAAAAGCCACGGTGAGGGTGGCAGTCTTGTCGGGGCGCCGCTGGCAGGCAGAGTACTGATCATCGACGATGTAATTACCGCGGGTACGGCTGTCAGAGAGGTTATCTCCATGATTCATGATTCTGGCGCTGAGCTTGCCGGTGTTGCCATTGGTCTTGATCGTCAGGAGCGAGGCAAGGGTGAGTTATCTGCGATTCAGGAAATTGAACGTAACTACAATGTGCCTGTCTTAAGCATTATAGGAATGGAAGACTTGATCGATTATCTTAGGGCCGAAGGTGGCACATTGCTGGAAGTGGGCGACTCCATGGAAGCTTATCGCGATCGCTATGGCGTCTGATCTTGTTAAAAGCCACGTTTGACCATATATTAAAATGATGAAATACACGAAATCTAATACATTTTATGTGGCAGCATCTATGCTGACCCTGGTTTGCGCATCTGCAGTGCAGGCGGGTCTGATGTATCGCTATATTAACGACCAAGGCAATGTGGTCCTCGACTACCGGGTGCCCGCATCCGATATTAGCAAAGGCTACGAAATTCTAAACGAGGAGGGAGTGGTACTTCAGGTCATACCTCGAACGCTCACGGATGAAGAGCGAGCGAATGTCAGCACCACGGAGCAGTTGCTCGCCGACGCGAAAGCTGAGCGGGAGCGGTTGCAAGCTTGGGACGAATCCTTGTTATTGCGCTATAGCTCTTTGGAAGATATTGAGGCTGCTCGCGATAGAGCCTTGGGCTCGCTGTTGATCAATTTGAGCGTTCTGAAGAGCAATACCCGGTCGTTGAAGAGCCAAGTAGAAAATTATCAGACGCAAGCGGCAGGCATTGAACGAGCGGGAATGGAAGTGGATGTCGTGCGGCTCGCTGCCATCGAAGATTTACAGGGCGAAATTTCTGCCATCGAACGCTCCATCATTGATCGAAACCAGGAAATGGGAGACGTCAGGGGGGAATATCAGTTAGATCTGGATAGATTTAAACAATTGTTGGGTGTAGTAGAAATGCGCCGCAACATGACTGCCAACTAAGATAATCGTTGGCGCTCCTATTGAGTTGTCGGCTAGCTGATTCGGGAAGTGGCTTGTCCAGGCAGTGGTTGACTCACAGCATCCTTAAAAAACCCTTGAAGCAAAAGTTGCCACTGTTGTTGCCACTCGCTTGTGGGTAGTCTCTTAAAGCCGCTACGGACATACTGTTGAATTCGACCTTCCGCCGCAGACAATAGTAAATTGGCCGCTGCGCCCAGTGGAATGGAGGGGCGCAATCCCTCACGAACTTCAGCTTCTCTTAGCACTTGTTTTAGCTGGGTTTCAAAACGGTCGTATAATTGTGCGACCCGCAAGTGTAGCCGCTGGGTTTCGCCCGTCAGTGCATCTCCAGTCAGTATTCGTGTAATGCCGGGGTTGCGTTCACTGAACGCCAATAAGAGAAGCAGCATCTTTTCACAGCGTTTCGCCGCTGTGGTCTCTTCGTTGAGAATAATGCTGACCCGAGTAAACAAGGTCTCTTCAATAAACTCGATGAGCCCCTCAAACATTTTTGATTTGCTTGGGAAGTGCCGATACAGAGCTGCTTCGGAGACGCCCACTTGTTTTGCCAGGCCGGCCGTCGTTATCCTATCGCAAGGATTAGCCTCCAGCATTTGAGCGAGGGCTTCCAGAATTTGCTGGCGACGTTGAGATTTCTTCGGAGGCATGTCAATCCATGTCAGAGCGCATAACGAGTAATGCTAGCGATAACAATGCAACCGCGCAATGACTGCGTGGTACATTCGAGCAGATTTTTGATGCAAAGTGTGATTAAACCTTCGAACGGGCTTCTTTTTTGCACTAGCCGCGTCGGTTGGTAATAAGTGTTCCCACTCCCTGGTCGGTAAAGACTTCCAGTAGTACGGCGTGTGGCATTCGGCCATCGACAATATGAGCGCTCGTCACTCCATTTTTTACGGCGTCCAGCGCGCAGCCGATTTTGGGTAACATGCCACCACTGATCGTTCCGTCTGCGATAAGACCGTCGACTTGTTCAGTGCTCAAGCCGGTTAGTATTCTGCCCTCCTTGTCCAGGAGTCCGGCGACATTGGTTAGCAACATCAATTTTTCTGCGCCCATAACCTCGGCGATTTTGCCCGCTACCAGGTCGGCGTTAATATTGTAGGTGCGTCCCTCTTGATCAGCACCGATGGGTGCGATAACGGGAATGAAGTTGCTGTTCAGAATGACATTCAGAACTTCGGTATCAATCTGATCCACTTCGCCTACATGACCAATGTCTACGATCTCCGACGCGCCGAGGTCTGGGCTGTAGCGATTCACCTGCAGTTTTCGCGCTCTAATCAGCTGGCCGTCTTTGCCAGTGACACCAATGGCCTTGCCGCCATTGCGGTTTATTGAAGAGACAATTTCTTTATTCACACTACCGCCCAAAACCATTTCTACTACATCCATGGTTTCGGAGTTCGTGACACGCATGCCGTTGATGAACTCAGTATGAATGTTGAGTTTTTCCAGTAAAGAGCCGATCTGTGGGCCGCCGCCGTGCACTACAACGGGATTCATCCCCACCAATTTCATCAGAACGACATCTCTGGCAAAGCTCTCGTGTAGCGCGGAGTCCGTCATAGCATTGCCACCAAACTTCACAACGACAGTTTTACCGGTGAAGCGTTGTATGTAAGGAAGCGCTTCAGTGAGTACGTGGGCGATATTGAGAGCGGATTCGCGATCGAGGGACATAGTTTTTCCGTTTTTGTAGCGCGTGGGCTAGGCGTCCACGGCTTTAGTATTTGGGCGTTTAGAAGGGAAGCTCAAGTTCGGGCTGAGCGAGGGCGATCTGGGTCCTAAAATCTTGCTTCACGACTTCCAGGGTGCTTTCACTGGTTGCTTCGAAGCGCGCTGTCAAAGCCGCAGATGTGTTTGAAGCGCGCAGAAGGCCCCAACCGTCTTTGTAATCTACCCGTATCCCATCCAGAGTATTAATTTTGCCTTCGGGAAACACACAGTTTTTAACAATGGAATCCATGATTGGGAACTTACGGGACTCCTCCACAGGAATGATAATTTCAGGGGTGCTGACGCTACTGGGTAGTTCTGCCAGAGTCTCATCCAGGCTAACGCCATTAGTGCTTAGAATTTCTGCAAGCCTTCCCGCCGCATACATCCCATCGTCGAAACCGTACCAGCGCTCACCGAAGAACATGTGTCCGGAGAATTCTCCGCCTAGCAGCGCGCCTGTCTCCGCCATTTTTTCTTTCATAAAGGCGTGGCCAGTTTTCCACAGAACAGGTCTTCCGCCATAGCGTGTTATCAAGTGTGATAGGTCGCGGCTACATTTCACATCAAAAACAACGTCGGCGCCAGGATTACGTGAAACCACATCCTGGGCGTAAATCATCAGTAGTACGTCTGAGCGAACAATTTTTCCGCTAGAAGTTACCACTGCAAGCCGGTCACCATCGCCATCGAAAGCTACACCAAAATCCGCTCCTTCACGCTTTACCACTGCCACGAGATCCGCCAGATTTGCTTCATCGCTGGTATCGGGGGGGTGATTTGGGAAGCGGCCATCAATATCGCAGTAAAGAGGCACGACCTCGCAACCGAGCTCTTCGAATAGTCTAGGCGCCATTATGCCAGTAACGCCGTTGCCGGCGTCGATGACGATCTTTAGCGGTACGGCAATGGCGATATCACCGGCGACTTCATCGATATAGGCTGGAATAATGTCCTCTTTTATAGTGCTTCCTCTGCCAGTGGTGAAGTTGCCTTCAATGACTCGCTCGCGAATGGTCTGAATACCGCCCGCTGCCAACGTTTGTTCGTTGAATACGATTTTAAAGCCATTGTCTTTCGCCTGGTTGTGACTTCCAGTTACCATGACACCTGATTTAGCGTTCAGATGGCGAGTGGCGAAGTAAAGTAGTGGTGTAGGGACGGTGCCGATATCGATTACATCACGGCCACTGGCCATCAAGGCTTTGATTAAGCCTGCCTTTATTCTAGGACTGGACTCTCTGCCATCGGCAGCAACAATGATGGCCTGCTGATCGAGGTCACCCGCGACACTGCCAATAGCGCCGCCGATTCTGGCGACCAGCTTGTCTGTTAATTCAGTTTTGGCAATTCCACGAATGTCGTAAGCTCTAAAAATGTGGTCGGGTAGGCCACTGTCTTTTTCAACTTTAACCGGTAGCTTCTCCGGCAAGTCGAGTTCAAGTACCTCATCGACATCGTCGATCATGTTAGTGGATTGAAACATAGGGTTGGTTAATTCAGAGCTGGGGGTATAGCTAACTCCCGCCTTTGCGTTGCTGCCTTTGCGCGAAGCTGTTGCGGTCGCTCTGCGCAGCTGTTTGGCGATGGAGACCAGCTCGGGAATTTTTAGCTCAAGAGGCTTCTTGCTATCGGCTGCGGAAATAACCCGGTCAATTTCTGATAGCAAAGAGCGTTGAAATAGAAACAGAGCCATACCGGCGGCAGCTATTGCTGCCAGTATAGACAGCACTGAAACCAGCCAAACGGGCATGATATCAACCGCAAGCCGATCCAGCAGCAGTCTTGAGGGAGTAAACCCCAACCTCCAATTTGTGTCTGCTATATCTGCAATTTGAGTATATTGTGCTGCGCCTGCGGTGCCGGCCACCGCTACATCAACTACTTTTTCTCTTCCCGTAGAAGACGTGAAATATTGGTGCAAAATGGATTGCCCTAGGGTGGGGTCCAGTGCGTTCAGCTCATCTACAATAAGTTGATTATCGATGGTTGCGATGATGACCGCCTTGCTTTTTTGAATACGAGGATGTGATACCAGGTACGCCAGCGATGTGAGCCAGCGCCCCTCGAATTGGTAGGCTTCGGGTAGTGTCTCCTCTGCAGCGCTAGTCCGGCGAACGAGGTCGACCTCGATGTGATTGCGCAAACCCTGGTTGCCGCCTTCAAAGCCGGCGGTGCCCATTTCACCAATGGGTAGAATTCGCAAGCTGATGACTTCCGGAAAGTAGTCCAACATAGTTTGTTCAATGAGCGATAGATTTTTCCCCGAGCTTCCGCCGATCGCCGACAGTGCCAGAGGTGATTTGGCGGCTCCACGCATTCGCTGTCCCAGCAGCGCAAGCATTTGTTTGATGTTAACGGATTGCTGTGTCGCGTAGGCGGCACTCACGCGCTCGATTTGCGCTTGCTGCAGCGCCGGCTCCCGCAGTACGAGTAAGTAGGTCAAGCCTAGACCAATGGGCGTTAGAGCCACTATCAATGACCAGAGCGCAATTTTGCGAAGTGCATTGCCCTTGGCGGTGATGCCCAGCTTGGTACCCGTGTTTCCGGATTTGTTTTCAGTTCTCAGCATGTATAGAAAAAGCAATCGAAGTTATTTTAGCAATCATATTACGGGTACACATTTTCCGATACTTACAATAGGGCTTAATTTTCCCAAGACTCAGCTATTACTGGGCTTGGGCCGCGGAAATTAGGGCTATAATTTGTCTCGCAATCACCGATTTACTGGATCTCTTCAAAGATTTCTGACCGCTAGACCAAATCACCGTAACTTCGTTTTCGTCGCTGTTAAAGCCCGTCTCGGAGCTCGAGACATCGTTGGCCACAATCATATCCAGGTTTTTTCGCTCAAGTTTTCCTTTGGCATAGGCGAGCACATCATTTGTTTCTGCTGCAAATCCGACCGTAAAGGGCTTTGGCTCGCTAGATGCAACACGGGCCACGATATCGGGATTGCGAACCAGCTTTAATGTTAGCTCCTCCGCGCCCTTTTTCATTTTTTGTTGTTCGATTTTGGCAGGTCGGTAGTCTGCGACTGCGGCACAGGCGATAAAAATATCGCACTGGGGAAGTAACTGAGTGCACTGGTGGAGCATTTCCTGGGCACTTTGGACGTCGACTCTGGTGACGTATTCTGGCGTAGGGAGATTGACGGGCCCACAAACCAGCGTAGTCTGCGCTCCAGCATCTATGGCTGCCTGAGCCAGTGCAAAGCCCATTTTTCCAGAGCTGTGATTGGAGATATAGCGCACCGGGTCCAGAGCTTCACGCGTTGGTCCTGCGGTAATAACAACTCGCACGCCCTCCAGCTCGCGTGAGTCGAACACTGCGCAAGCCCGTTCAGCTATGACCGCAGGTTGTTCCATTCTACCCGGCCCGATATCTCCGCAGGCCTGCTCGCCGGCCGCAGGCCCAATCATGGCGAATCCCCGCGATTCCAAAACCGATACATTGTCTAGCGTGGCGCTGTCGCGCCACATCTGTTGATTCATCGCCGGTGCAATCAGCTTTAAAGCAGCTGTAGCCAGGGTAACGGTGGTTAATAAATCGTCGGCGCGTCCCGTAGCCAAACGGGCAATTATATCCGCCGTTGCCGGCGCAATGAGCAATAAATCTGCCCAGCGCGCGAGTTCAATATGACCCATTCCCATTTCCGCTTCGGTATCGAGCAATTGGGTGTGCACTGGATTGCCTGATAGCGCCTGCAGGGTCAGAGGCGTAATGAATTCCTGTGCACCCTGGGTCATTACAACTCGGACATTGGCTCCATGTACCTGGAGCGCCCTGACAAGTTCTGCCGACTTATAGGCCGCGATACCGCCGCTGACGCCAAGCAACACATTGCGATTGAATAGATGTGCCATTTAATGTGCCCGGAGAGGAAAATAAGCTAAGAGATGGGAAAGATACCATTCGATCAGGGTATTTGACACCGGGAGAGATCCACAATTGCCGTGGAGGGCTTGGCTTTGAGTATTGCCAGTTGGGGGAACGGAGAGTCGCCGCGAGATAAGTTGCTGGCCAGAGGTGAAAAAGCGCTCTCTGACGCAGAGCTATTAGCTCTATTGCTCGGCTCTGGCCGCCCTGGCTGTGATGCGGTTCAGTTTTCGCGTGAGCTTTTGCTGGAATTCGAAGGCTTACCTGGTCTACTCAATGCCGACTCTTCACTGATACTGGCGCAACCGGGGATGGGGGTGGCTAAATACGCCCATTTTCGTGCGGCCCTGGAGTTGGGTCGGCGTCAGGCTCTGGCGGTAGCCAGTGATAAAGATGTGTTATCCAGCCCTGAAAGTACCAGGGCATTTTTGCTGCATCATCTAGGAGGGCGCCCTCGAGAGGTGTTTTGCTGTATTTTCCTCGATAGTCAGCATCAG
>JBLGAR010000135.1:0-12530 GCA_047612385.1 Cryomorphaceae bacterium
AAAGTAGAGACGATATTGAAAGCGGCAACTGCGACTACGCAAAGCAACAATAAGCTTACCATTACCTTTTCCATTTTAACCGCGCGAAACAAGGAGCCCTGAGTTTCACTCCAGTCTTTAATTCGATAACTTCCTGTGGGCAGTGATCGACCAACTTCACTCATCACCTGTGGTGCTGCAAACAATTCAGTGGTTCTTATTTGCAGCCCATCCACCTGTCCTTTTTTTGACATCAACCTCTGACCCGTTAACAAAGAGACATAGGCTTGAAACGAATCAGCTTGGGCACCCACTTCAAACAAGCCAGACACTTTCAGTTTTTTACTGCGAGGAAATACACCCAGAGGCGTCACGGTCAGCTTTGGCACGGTAACCTCAATGTGGTCACCCACTGTAACCCCCAGGCTCCTGGCCAGCGCTGTACCTAGCACCACAGTAAAAGACCCTTCATCGAGTTCCACCAAGGTACCTGCCACCATGGATTCACCGATACTCGAAACAGCTTCTTCCAACTCGAAATCGATCGCGGTCAGCACTCCACCTCGCAAAGAAGTGCGACCTGTAAAAATGACCTTCGCCGTAATATACGGGGACACCGCAAGGACTTCCGGGTGACGCTGGATCTGTTCACGCAGACTGGGCCAGTCTGAGATACCTTCGCCAGCCGCCTCTACATACCCATGAGAGACCAGTGAGAGAATGCGCCCTCGCAGCTCTCCAGCAAAGCCGTTCATGACTGCCAAAACCGTGATCAAGCTGGCGACCCCAAGGACCATGCCCAACATCGATACCATGGAGATAATTGATGTAAATCGGCTACGCTTACGGCTAAAGCTGTAGCGCATCCCGATGAACACAGCGTAGTTCGCTAAAGAGGACTTTCCGGTACTCAAAACAGTGGCCCGGTGATTATCGCGTGGAGTATTCTACTGTTTTTTTAACGCTGGGATTTGTCTGCTGGGAAAAAAAGTGCGCTATCTGCTTTCGCGTCTTTGGGTGTGCGCGTCTCTTCATCACACATCTGTGGGTTACCACCACAAATATCGCAGGCCGTATCGATGCCAAGTGCACCCATGCCACCGCAGGAGCCCTTAATTGGAGCCCTACCCATGATTACGCCAATGGCCATGCCGGCAATAACAAGGCCGATCACTAAAATACTGATTAAAAACAAAACCATGGCTTTCCTAACTCCCTAACACCCCAGAACACAATTACTCTCGGGTCATTGAGCGTTGCAAATACGGTTCAAAGGCTTCCGTATGACTGTTCAAATACTCATCATCCTGACGCTGGATAAAATATACCGCTAAACCCTGCTCTTGTGCCAGTTCTAGCGCTTGGTTTGAGCCCAGAACTATCAGGGCTGTGGCCCAGCCGTCCGCTAACATCGCGCGTTCGTGAACCACTGTGACAGATACCAGGTCGTGCTCGACTGGGTAGCCCGTGCGCGCATCGATACTGTGCGAATATCGTTTCCCATCGCGTTCAAAAAAATTTCTATAATCACCAGAGGTTGCGACGGCCACATCTGTCAAACTGAGAGCTTGAGCAACACCCCGACTACCATTTTTTGGCTGCTCTATGGCGACACGCCAATGGTCTCCCCGCTGACTGTGACCGGACAGCCTGATCTCTCCGCCAACTTCGACAAGATAATTTTCAATACTTTGCGATCCCAGCCAATCGGCAACCCTATCCACTGCGTAGCCCTTCGCAAGAGATGAAAAATCCAGCGCGACTTCATCGAGTTTCTTCAAAGCAGAGTAGCTGGCATCAAGCCTTAACTTCTCCTGCCCTACCTGACTCAGCAGGCTTTTGATTTCATCACCTGTGGGTAGTTCCCGTTGGCTAAACGTCGGGCCAAAACCCCACCTATCTACCAAGGGTGCAATGGTAACATCATACGCGCCCTGGCTGTGTTGACCGATTGACAAAGCGGTCGTCAGCACAAAATAAAATTCGTCAGATACTGTAGTCCACTGTCCCAACGGCGCTGCGTTTACAGAACTAATTTCCGAGTCTGCCAGGTAGGTGGACATGCTTCTATTTACCGCTGCCAATATGGCGTCGATCTCTTGCTGGAGGGCCTCTACTTGCACACCCTCGTCGCTGGGCACATACGAGACATGCCAGGTCGTTCCCATCGTCGCGCCAGAAAGACGAACAAGCTTTTGCTCGCTAGAGCAACCCGAAACCAGTAAAACGGATAGAGCAACAGCAAAAAAAAACCACCCTATAGAGTGGCTTCGTATCTTAGCCGCCGAAATCATCTAACATGATATTTTCCGGCTCTACACCCAGATCGGTCAACATCTGAATGACTGCGGCATTCATCATGGGCGGCCCGCACATATAGTATTCACAATCTTCCGGAGCCGGATGATTCTTGAGGTATTCCTCAAACAAGACATTGTGAATGAAACCGGTTAACCCTTCCCAGTTGTCCTCGGGCTGAGGATCTGAAAGCGCCACGTGCCAGGAAAAGTTCTCATTCTGTTCGGCAAGCATGTCATATTCGTCTTGATAGAACATTTCGCGCAGTGACCGAGCGCCATACCAAAAGGATATTTTTCGCGTTGAATGTAAGCGTTTCATCTGATCGAAGAGGTGCGATCGCATAGGCGCCATTCCTGCACCCCCGCCGATGAAGACCATTTCTGCCTGTGTATCTTTGGCAAAAAACTCTCCGAAAGGGCCGTAAACTTTTACCTTGTCGCCGGGTTTCAAACCAAACACCCAAGAAGACATTTGCCCTGCCGGGATGCCGTCGCTACCAGGTGGTGGCGTGGCTATTCGAATGTTAAATTTAACAATGCCGCGCTCTTCGGGATAGTTCGCCATTGAATAGGCACGAATAACTGTTTCGTCAACAATCGACTCATGTTTGAAAAAGCCGAAGTGCTCCCAGTCGCCGCGGTATACGGAGTCAACATCGAAATCCGCATATTTAAAATGGTGTGGTGGGCATTCCAGCTGAACATAGCCCCCTGCGCGAAAATCGACGTTCTCGCCTTCAGGTAGTTTCAATACGAGCTCTTTGATGAACGTCGCAACATTGTCATTGGACTCCACCGTGCATTCCCACTGCTTAACGCCAAAGACTTCCTCGGGAACTTCGATCTTCATGTCCTGTTTCACGGATGTCTGGCAGCTAAGCCTCCATCCTTCCGCAGCATCTTTACGGGTGAAGTGTGATTCTTCTGTTGGCAGCATTGAGCCGCCTCCATCAGTGATAATGCACTTACATTGTGCGCAGGTGCCACCACCACCGCAGGCCGAGGGTAGAAACAGATCGGCCTCTGACAAAGTCTGCAGCAGCTTTCCTCCGGCGGGAACCTTAATGGTCCTCTCGCCGTTCACTAAGATCGATACCTCCCCGGTACTCACCAAACGAAACCGCGCTAGCAGAATGATCGCAACCAGCGCCAACACCATCGCGGTGAACATCCCTACCCCGAATACAATTGTCATATCCATCCCTATCTATACCCGCTTAAATATCGATTCCGCCAAAAGACATAAAACCCAGAGACATCAGACCCACAATAATAAAGGTAATGCCAAGCCCCTGGAGGCCATCGGGTACATCGCTATACTTCAACTTTTCACGAATCCCGGCCAGCGCAACAATCGCCAGTGCCCAGCCAACGCCCGCACCAGCGCCGTACACTACGCTTTCGCCAAAATTGTAATCGCGTTCCACCATGAACAAGGATGCGCCAAGGATGGCGCAATTCACGGTAATCAGGGGTAGAAACACCCCCAATGCGTTGTACAAAGCCGGAACGTACTTATCGAGAAACATCTCCATAATTTGCACGATAGCCGCGATCACGCCGATATAGGACAACAGGCCCAGAAAACCTAAGTCCATATCGGGCAAACCCGCCCATGCCAGTGCGCCGTCTGCCAGGAGATAGGTGTAGATGAGGTTGTTAATCGGCACGGTAATCGTGAGGACAACAATAACGGCAATGCCAAGACCCATTGCCGCCTGGATTTTCTTGGAGATGGCCAGAAACGTACACATACCCAAGAAAAATGCCAACGCCATATTTTCAATAAAAACAGAACGAACAAACAGACTCAAATAATATTCCATTTAAGCGCCCTCCTGAGCTGTACTGTGTTTCGCCATTTTGAAATCAGGCGCCTCCACTTGCTCAGTATTAAAGCTGCGTAACGCCCAAATAAACAGGCCGATAAGGAAGAAAGCACTGGGTGGAAGCAGCAGCAGGCCGTTGGGGTTATACCAACCCCCTTCTGTCACCAAAGGTAATATTTCAATACCAAAAAGTTTACCCGAACCGAATAACTCCCGGATCACCGCAACGGTAATTAGCACGATACTGTAGCCCAAGCCGTTACCGACCCCATCGACAAAACTTGCAAAAGGAGGGTTCTTCATCGCGAATGCTTCGGCACGACCCATCACAATACAGTTGGTGATAATCAAACCTACAAACACCGAAAGTTGTTTGCTGATGCCATAGGCAACTGCTTTGAGTACTTGATCAACGACAATAACCAAAGAAGCTATAATGATCATCTGGACGATAATTCGAATGCTGCCAGGAATGTGCTGACGTATTGAAGAAATAAACAAACCGGAAAACGCGGTGACCAGCGTCAACGCTATGCACATGACCATCGTCACTTGCAGGGAAGACGTTACCGCAAGCGCTGAGCAAATCCCTAGAATTTGCAGCGCAATCGGGTTCTCTTTAAAAATCGGCCCGAACAAATTGTCTCTCATGCTAGACATATTAAGCGTCTCCCGAATTCAAGTTATCCAGGAACAATGCAAAACCATTGTCGCCCAACCAAAACTGCACCAGATTAGTCACCCCTCGCGAGGTCAGGGTCGCTCCTGAGAGGCCGTCTATCTGCCACAGTGCATTCGCGCTGCTAGTATCGACGCTACCTTTGATCAAACCCAATGCGGCTTCACCGCCTTTATAGACTTCTTTGCCCTGCCACTGAGACTTCCACCGCGGATTGTCGACCTCCCCGCCTAAACCTGGTGTTTCGCCATGCTCGTAAAAGCCAAGACCCGCAACGGTGTTTGCATCCGACTCTAAAGCGATGAAGCCGTAGAGCGTGGACCACAATCCCGCTCCGTGGATAGGTAAGATGATTTTGTCGTACTGGCCGTCCTCGGCGCCCACCAAGTAGACCAGCGCGTAATGCTCCCTGCGTTTGATCTTGGCGATGTCCTGTTCAGCGGTCAGCGACAGTGAAACCGAGGAATCCTTGGCGGCTTTGCGCTGATCGTATTTGTCAGGGTCTACATCAGTACTGAATTTACCGGTGCGCAAATCAACAACCCGGCTCGTCACTTTTGCAAATTGCTCATCAACGGTGAGGCTTTCGTCGAGCATGCCCGCCGCCGCAAGAATATTGCGCTTTTTATCAAGGGCTTTATTGATCTCCTGGGCGGGTTTCAACAAGACCGCAGCTGTGGATACAATCACCGAGCACACTATGCAAAGAGAAAACGCTACGATCAGCGTTTTTTTGATTCCATCGTTACTGGACACGAGATAGCCTCCGTTTGATGTTCGCCTGAACCACATAGTGATCCATCAGCGGGGCGAACAGGTTGGCGAACAAGATGGCGAGCATCATACCTTCTGGAAAAGCGGGATTAACCACTCTAATGAGGACAACCATCAGGCCAATCAAAATACCATAGGCCCATTTACCGGTGTTCGTCATCGCCGAAGAGACGGGGTCTGTCGCCATGAAAATCATACCGAACGCAAATCCACCGGTAACCAGATGCCAGTACCACGGCATTGCAAACGACAAGTTAGAGTCAGATCCAACCATATTAAATAACGAAGACAGAGCGACCATGCCTACCATCACCCCGGCTATAATTCTCCATGATGCGATTCTCGTCGCGAGCAACAGCACACCGCCGACCAAAATAGCCAAGGTAGACGTTTCGCCGATTGAGCCCGGTATGGCGCCGTAGAAAGCATTCCACCACATCGACGGATCCAGAGAACTCATACCCTCTGATGCAATCACTGAAAGATACGTCGCGCTGGTATAGCCATCTACTGCGACCCAAACAGCATCACCGGACATTTGCGCGGGATAAGCGAAGTACAAAAATGCTCGGCCGGTAAGCGCTGGATTAAGGAAGTTCTTGCCTGTGCCGCCAAACACTTCTTTACCAATAACAATACCAAAGCTAATACCAAGCATGACCTGCCACAGCGGAACATCAGGCGGACATATCAACGCAAACAAAACGGAGGTGACAAAGAAACCTTCGTTCACCTCATGGCCACGCTTCATAGCAAAAAGTACTTCCCAAAAAATACCGGTCAGGAAAGTAGTCGCATAGATGGGCACAAAAAATACCGCTCCGTACCAAAAACAATGCCACAGACTGGAAGTGTCATAGCCGCCGATAGACTCGATAAGAAAGCCGCGCCAACCGTCAACTTGGGCTCCGACTCCCATAACATCGGTCGCTTGAAAACCCAGGTTATACATGCCGTAGAACATGGCGGGAAACGTCGCCAACCAGACCGTGATCATAATACGCTTGAGGTCGACGCCATCACGCACGTGAGCTGTCGTTTTAGTGACACTCGAAGGCGCGTACAAGAACGTATCGAACACCTCGTAAAGTGCGTACCAGTTTTGATACCGACCACCTTCCTGAAAGTGATGTTCTACCCCATCAAGAACCTTTCTCAATCCCACAGCCTAACCCTCCTTCTCAATGCGCGTCAGGTTGTCCCGCAGGATCGGCCCGTATTCATATTTTCCTGGGCACACGTAAGTGCACAGTGCCAAATCTTCTTCATCAAGCTCTAGCGCGCCCAGGGACTGCGCCACTTCTGTATCGCCCACAATTAAAGCCCGCAGCAACTGAGTAGGCAGAATATCCAGAGGCATGACAGTTTCGTAACTGCCCACCGGAACCATAGCCCGGTCACTGCCATTCGTATTGGTGGTCATCGCGAGTGGCTTGCTACCGAACAAACTGGTTAGATAAATCCCCAGATTGGAATGCTTTTTAGCGCCGGGGGAAAACCACCCCATGAACTCTCTGTGTCGACCTTCCAGTAGAGCCGAAACCTGCACGTGGTAGCGGCCCAGATAGGCGGTGGGTGCTTGCACCCCTCGGCCGCCTAAAATAGACCCGGAAATAATACGCGTTTCACCTTCGCGCAATTGACCGGCACACAGAGCCTGTAAATCAGCGCCCAAGCGGCTGCGCAATAAACGGGGGTTCTCCACCTGCGGGCCGCCTAGGGAGATCACGCGCTCAACAAATAGTTTGCCATCTAGAAACAATCGCCCAACCGCTATGACATCCTGATATCCAATGGTCCAAAACGTTCTATCGGCACTCGCTCCTTCGAGGAAATGGACATGGGTACCCGCCAATCCCGCTGGGTGCGGCCCAGAGAATTGAGCCAGTTGAACGTTGGAGGATTGGGCTGATGGCAGCTGCGATTCTGGCGCAGCGCACACATACAAAGTACCGGATGTCAGCTTAGCCAGGAGGTCTAGTCCCAAAGCAAAGGCGTCTGGCTGTTCTGCGATGATAATCGCTGGATCTGCTGCCAGTGGATTAGTGTCTATAGCCGTCACAAAAATTCCAGCTGCCTCACTCTCTGGCGCAGGGACCTTACTATAGGGACGGGTGCGAAGTGCAGTCCAAAGTCCGCTGTCTATCAGCTGATCACGAACAACGTCGGCATCAAGTGCTCGGGCTGCCACAGCATCATAGTCTCCGAACGCTTGATAAGCGTCGCCCTCGACCTCGATAACTACACTTTGCAATACGCGCTTTGCGCCGCGATTAATGGCGGCTACTTTCCCACTGGCCGGTGAGGTGTACTTTACGCCTTCGGTTTTCTTGTCGACGAACAATTCCTGTCCGAGTTTGACTGTATCGCCCTCGCTAACAGCCATGGTCGGCTTCATTCCAACGTAGTCAAAACCCACCAGGGCAACGGAACGCGCCGGCGGTGCGTCTTCGATGATTTGTTGGGGAGCTCCCTGAATAGGGATTTCCATGCCCCGCTTGATCTTGATCATACGATCTGCCTACAAATTGAGTTATTTACTGGATGGCCCCAGTCGCCATCTGCGCGTTTTTTAACCGCCGCGACCGACTTTTGTCATGTTTTAGACACTGATGCACGATCTATAGAGTGTTCGCTGATGTCACGGGTAAACAAGCCGCGCGTAGTATAGCGGAATGCCCCCCTGATACGCTACTCCGGGAGCACCAATTGTTTGATTTTGAACAAGTTTCGAGCAGCTGCACTAACCCAGGCGGTCACGCGTCAAGCGGATAGGTTACGTATTTGATGCCCGCCATTTGCTCAACAATCCGATGAACTTGGCAGGAATAACCAAATTCGTTGTCATACCACAGGTAAACCACGGCCTGGGTACCGTTCACTATGGTGGCCTGGGCATCGAAGATGCACGCGTGTCGCGAACCGACGAAGTCACTGGAGACCACTTCAGGTGAGTTTGAGTAATCGATTTGCTTTCGAAGCGGCGAGTGCAATGCTACTTTGCGCATGTATTCATTGAGCTCCTCGACGGTGGTTGCTCTGCCCAGCGTCAGGTTCAAAATAGCCATAGATACGTTGGGTGTTGGTACCCTGATCGCATTACCGGTGAGCTTGCCCACAAATTGTGGCAACACCTTACCCACGGCTGTCGCTGCGCCCGTCTCGGTGATGACCATATTCAGAGGGGCGCTGCGCCCACGACGATCTGCCTTGTGGTAATTGTCAGTAAGGTTTTGATCATTCGTATAGGCATGCACGGTCTCTACGTGCCCGGTGACAATCGAGTACTCATCGTCCAATGCCTTTAACGGGGGCGCTATAGCATTGGTAGTGCAAGACGCTGCCGAAATAACGGTGTCCGAGGCCTCTATAATGGAATGATTGATACCTGCGACGACATTCTTCATATCGCCCTTACCGGGAGCCGTGAGAACCACTTTACTCACACCTTTAGACTTTAGGTGGGCCGATAGCGCCTCTTCCGTGCGCCACACACCCGTGTTGTCAATGACAATAGCGTTGTTGATGCCGTAGGCCGTATAGTCAATGGAATCCGGCGAATCCGCATAGATCACCTTAATCTCGTTGCCGTTCGCAACAAAAGATTGCCGCTCTTCATCCACCCGAATAGTGCCTTCAAAGGCACCGTGTACGGAGTCTCTCCGCAGCAGGCTCGCGCGTTTAACAATGTCATTGGGCGCATTGCCTTTGCGGGCAACAATGGCACGCAGTCTCAGACCCGCTCCACCATCTGTTTTCTCAATCAAAATTCTTGCCATTAGGCGGCCAATACGGCCAAAGCCGTACAGCACAACGTCTCTGGGTTCGTGATCTTTTTCTCCAGCCACCCCAACCAGGTCCGCCAATTCAGACTTCACGTACTCTTCAACTGACAGACCCTCACCCGCGCCCTGATCGTAGTAACGCACCGCAAGCCTACCCACATCGATATGCGCCGGGCCCAGGTCCAGACTGGCTAGCGCATCGAGCACCGGGGATGTTTCAAATTCGGACAACTCGTTTTCTTCTACCTGGCGCACATAGCGATGGTCCTTCATAATTTCCAGAACGGAACGGTTCACCAGGGATTTGCCGTAAACATAGCATTTAATGTTCTTTTCGCGGGCCAGCTTGCCGACCTGAGGAATCATCGCCTCGGCGAGTGCCTCACGTTCCTTCCAGTCACTGAAATAATCCTGCGGGCGCGCTCGTTTACGTTCTGTCACTGTCGGATTCCTGTGTTTAGGTTAGAGCCAGAGTCGGCTCAGGTATTATCGGCGCATGAGGTTTCGGGCGCAAGCCAGTATCCGCCAAATTCCCAGTCTGGGATGTGCGCTGCCACTGGAGACCGTTGCAGGCTTACCCTACAATAGCGCCCCCGTGTCTAGCACTGTCTGAGTCTAAGCGAATCAATGTTCCTCGATCTGGTCGAACAAACCCCCTGGCCTAAAACCACATCCACCCGCACTGCCCTAGGGCCTTTTTACGGCAGTGCAGAGTCTCGCTGTATTGCTGAACTCGCTGTGCCAGGCCGCCTGCTGGTAGTCATTACCGCCGATACCAGTAGCGCGTTGACGTTGGAGCGGGAGCTCCCTTTCTTCCTTGATGGCCCTGCTCGTGTGTTGGCATTCCCGGACTGGGAAACCCTGCCCTACGATAATTTTTCACCCCACCAGGACATTATCTCGGAGCGACTGGCGACGCTCTACAAGCTGCCGACAGTAGAGACCGGCATTCTGATTGTGCCCATTTCCACACTGATGCACAGGCTGGCCCCCACTGAGTTTATCGCCGGATCAAGCCTGGTTCTAAAAAAAGGCCAGACGGTCGATATAGACAGCTTTCGCAGAAACCTAGAGCGCAACGGCTACCTCAACGTGGAAACCGTATTTGAGCGAGGAGAATTTGCTTTGCGCGGTTCACTGTTCGATATCTTCCCTATGGGAAGTAAGCACCCCTATCGGATTGACCTGATGGACGACGAAGTTGATAGCCTTAGAACTTTTGACCCTGAGACACAGCGCACTATCTCTAGAGTCGACGCAATTAACATGCTTCCGGCCAGAGAGTTCCCTTTGGATCCAAAGGCCGTGCGTCGCTTTCAGCACAATTGGTACGACACCTTTAATGTCGATAACGATGCCTGCCCTATTTATTCGGAAGTCAGCGCCGGGCGGGCGATTGGAGGGACCGAGTACTACCTGCCGCTGTTCTTCGATCGCTGCGACAGCCTGTTCGATTACCTTCCACAGACCGCCGCCATCGTTGCCACCGGTGATCACCACAGTGCGGCCACGCGGTTTTGGGACGAGGCCAAAACACGTCACGAGGAATACGGCATCGATCCTAGGCGCCCTTTATTACCACCGATTCGATGCTTTATTCCGGTGGAGGAGCTCTATCAGGAACTCGGCAAACGCTCGATCCTGGAGTTGCGCCACAACCCCGACGCGCCAGTTCACAAAACGGTCGGGAGCTTTCCCCCTCCGGATCTCACGCCCAGTGAGCGCGGAAAATCTGCTACCGAGCAACTCGGAGCGTTCCTACAAGCTCATGGTGCTCCAGTTCTATTGTGCGCCGAATCCGCAGGACGCAGAGTAATACTGCTCGAGTCACTCGCCAAAGAGAATTTACGACCAGAATCTGTCGACAACTGGCAGGGCTTCGTCAACTCCGAGCTAGATTTCGCTATTTGTACGGCCCCCATCGATCGGGGTATGTATTTTGGACCCGAACAGCCGACACTGGTGTGCGAGGCTCAGCTGTTTGGCAATCGAGTTGCACAGCGCAGAAGGCGCAAGGCAACTGACGCTAAAGCAATCGAAAATAGCTTTCGCAATATCAACGAACTACGCGAGGGCGGACCAGTTGTTCACATTGAACACGGTGTAGGCCGCTACGTTGGCTTGCAAACCCTGGATGTTGGCGAGATAGAGGCCGAGTTTTTAACACTAGAATACGCCGACCAGACACGACTCTACGTCCCGGTCGCATCCCTTCATCTGATCAGCCGCTATTCCGGTAGTGACCCAGACTCTGCACCTCTACATCGATTGGGTTCCGACCAATGGGCCAAGGCCAGACGCAAGGCCAGTGAAAAGGCCTGTGATGTAGCGGCGCAGTTACTTGAGGTTTACGCCCGCAGGGAAGCCCGTGAAGGCTTTCCTTTTGTCAGCGACGCATTGGATTACGATCGCTTTGCCAGTGCTTTCCCCTTTGAGGAGACACCGGATCAAGAGATCGCTATCAACGCGGTACTCAAGGACATGTGCAACCCGGGTGTAATGGACCGGCTGATTTGTGGGGACGTTGGCTTCGGGAAAACTGAAGTGGCGATGAGAGCCGCATTTGTCGCGTCTCAAAATGGCAAACAGGTGGCGGTATTAGTCCCCACTACACTGCTGGCACAGCAGCACTATTCATCATTTTCCGACCGGTTTGCCGATTGGCCAGTGACAGTAGAAGTGGTCTCGAGATTTAAGACAGGAGCAGAGCTCAAGGAAATCATGAGTCGGGTGGCCTCGGGTAAAACCGATATCCTGGTGGGAACCCATAAACTTTTGCAAAGCGATTTCAAGTATCACGATCTGGGCTTGCTTGTTATCGACGAGGAGCATCGCTTTGGCGTGAAGCAAAAAGAAGCGATAAAGGCCATGCGCACTCAAGTGGATATTCTCACGCTTACCGCTACACCGATTCCCAGGACCCTCAATATGGCACTCGGTGGTATGCGAGACTTATCAATCATCGCAACACCGCCCGCCAAGCGATTGTCGATCAAGACCTTTGTGCGCGAGCACAATATCGCACTGATAAAAGAGGCCGTATTGCGAGAGACTCTACGCGGTGGCCAGGTGTTTTATCTGCACAACGAAGTCAAAACTATTGAAGAGACAGCGCGCAAGCTTCGGGAGTTATTGCCGCAGCTAAGCATAGGGGTAGCCCACGGCCAAATGCGTGAGGCGGAGA
>JBLGAR010000136.1:0-12303 GCA_047612385.1 Cryomorphaceae bacterium
AAAGCGCTGCACGCTACCTTTACACTGAGAAGCGGTGGGACACTAATCCGAATAATCTCGACGCGGGACATGCACCGGAAGGAGAGAACGATTTATGAGCAAAGTGAAGAAAATGCCAAGATTTAAAACGGAGCAAGAAGAGCGAAAATTTTGGGAAACACACGATTCCAGCGACTATGTTGATTGGACTAAGGCTAAACCTGTATCGCTGTCAAATCTGAAACCGTCAACAAAGACGATTTCGCTGAGGTTACCTGAAGGCTTGCTCGACAATATTAAAATCGAAGCGAACAAGCGCGATATGCCGTATCAGTCTTTAATAAAGGTTTGGCTGGCGGAAGATGTTAAGGAAACTCGTCAGCCGTGAGGAAGCTAACTATTCCAGTGGATTTTAGCATCGCACGCGAGGGATTGATCAGAACAGCCTAGGGGCCGTTCTGACCCCTTCGGGGCTTCGTCGCTGTGCTCCTCGTCTAAACTCTCCCTTAGGGAGAGTTTTTCGAACGGGGTTCTCATCCAAATCTTGCTATCCACCCGCTAACAAAAAAGGGCACCCCGAGGGGTGCCCTTTTTTATTAGATGGCGGAGAGCGAGGGATTCGAACCCTCGATAGGCTATTAACCTATACGCCCTTAGCAGGGGCGCGCCTTCAGCCACTCGGCCAGCTCTCCGTAGGGGTTAAACGCAATTTAAAAATGCGTCGAACCACAGGCGCGGCATAATACCACAACTGCCTAAAAATCAAAGTACTAGAGGGGACTTGGAGGGAAATTAATCTTGCTTTTCCGGGGTTACGTTTTCGCCATCGTGAATGCGGTTGTAAATCTCTTCTCGATGAACAGAAACGTCTCTGGGGGCATTGATACCTATTCTCACCTGATTGCCCTTCACACCCAGAACCGTCACGGTGATCTCTTCACCGACCATCAGTGACTCACCTACTCTACGCGTCAATATCAGCATAAGTTACTCCAATCCAAAACCGCCATCAGTCCCTACTAATCCGGTGTAAAAAATATAACCACTCATCTTGAGCAGAACCACACTCGATTCTACCCCATTAGTCATACGCTAAGTAGGGAAATACTAAGATGGTGCGCATTAGTCCACATTTTCATCAATGGGTTCCTTGTCCAACCCAAATGATGAGTGCAATGAACGCACCGCCAACTCCAAAAACTTCTCCTCGATGATCACCGAGATCTTAATTTCAGATGTAGTGATCATCTGGATATTGATGCCAACGTCGGCGAGCGCGGCGAACATCTGACTTGCAACACCCGCGTGAGAACGCATTCCTACGCCAACAACAGACACCTTGGCAATTTTATTGTCGCTGCGAACTTCCTGGGCGCTGAGCTCAGAGGCAACCTTATTTAAAACCTCTTCAGCACGCGGTAAGTCGTCACGACCTACAGTGAAGGTAAAATCTGTGCTCATATCGTCAGCGACGTTTTGAACAATCACATCGACCTCTATATTGGCATCACCAATAGGTCCAAGAATTTTGTAAGCTACACCGGGTGTATCGGGCACGCCCAATATAGTCAGTTTGGCCTCATCGCGATTAAACGCTATGCCTGCAATCGTTGGCGTTTCCACGGCTTCTCTGTCCTCAAATGTAATGAGTGTTCCAGGACCTTCCTGAAAACTGTGCAATACCCGCAGGGGTACATTGTATTTGCCGGCAAACTCCACGGCTCTTATCTGCAAGACTTTGGAGCCCATACTAGCCATCTCCAACATCTCTTCAAAAGTAATTTTCTCAAGACGTCTCGCGCCGTCAACCATGCGAGGGTCGGTAGTGTAGACTCCATCAACATCGGTATAAATTTGGCACTCATCGGCTTTTAGTGCAGCTGCCAAGGC
This sequence comes from Cryomorphaceae bacterium, assembly GCA_047612385.1. Taxonomy (GTDB): domain Bacteria; phylum Pseudomonadota; class Gammaproteobacteria; order Pseudomonadales; family Halieaceae; genus JBALVT01. The sequence goes on from JBLGAR010000136.1 coordinate 1,870, forward strand.
AACCGCTGTGGTGTCAGAACCCCCTCTGCCAAGCGTGGTGATATTGCCGTTCTCATCGACACCTTGGAAACCAGCCACCACAATGACATACCCGGCGTCCAATTCCGCACGCAAACGCGCATCGTCAATTTCTTTGATTCGGGCTTTGGTATGAGCGTCATCGGTGAGAATTCGCACCTGACTGCCGTTATACGATTTAGCCTTAACGCCGCGCTTGTTCAGCGCCATACTCAGCAGTGCAGTCGTCACTTGCTCACCGGTAGAAACCAAAACATCCATCTCACGAGGTGTTGGCCGATCATCTATTTCGTGTGCAAGACCGATTAGGCGGTTTGTCTCGCCGCTCATGGCTGAGACAACCACAACGATGCCGTGGCCGGCGTTGCGAAAACCCGCTACCTTGTCGGCCACTTTCTCGATGCGATCGATACTACCTACCGAAGTACCACCAAATTTTTGTACGATCAAACTCATAAAAAATACGCATGTAATGCGGAATTCTAGGGGGCGCTATTAAACACCAAAGTCGGGGCAATTTAAACCGCCCTATTAACAATACCCCCACCGGTTTATAGACTATCCCAGCGTTGACTCTACCCAGGCGGGAACCTCTTTGAGCGCGTCTGCCAGACCGGCGACATCGGTGCCTCCGCCCTGCGCCATATCGGGCCGCCCACCGCCTTTGCCACCGAGTCGCTGAGCAAATTCTTTCATCAGGTCCCCGGCTTTAACTTTGTCCGTTAAATCCTTGGTAACACCAGCAGCCAACGCTATTTTGTCTCCCTCAACGGCAGACAAAAGAATAACGCCACTACCGAGTTTGTTCTTTACCTGATCGAGAGTGTCGCGAAGCGATTTTGCATCAGCGCCCTCTACATTCGCCGCCAGCACTTTAATGCCCCGCACATCGACAGCGCCGGCGGTTAAATCTCCACCTGCAGAACTGGCTAGCTTTTGCTTAAGCCGGGCAATCTCTTTTTCCAGTTCACGGTTGTCACTGCGCAAGGCAGACACTTTAGCGGCTACATTGGCGGGAGCCCCTTTGACTGCCTCGCACACTTCGGCGAGTCGCTGCTGCGCTTCATCTATCGTTGCAAGCGCTGCTGCACCAGTAACGCCCTCGATACGGCGAACGCCAGCGGCCACCCCCGACTCGGACGTAATGCGCATCAAGCCTATATCACCAGTGCGAGACACATGTGTGCCGCCGCACAATTCGACGGAGAAATCGTCAACGCCCATGGACAGGACACGAACCTCGTCACCGTATTTTTCACCAAACAGCGCCATGGCACCGGCAGCCACAGCGTCATCCATAGACATGACTTTTGTCGTCGCAAGGGTGTTCTGGCGAATCTGATCATTGACCATAGTTTCAATGGTTTTAACTTGCTCGGGAGTCATCGCCTCGGTGTGAGAAAAATCGAATCGCAAACGTTCGGAATCGACCAAAGATCCTTTTTGCACAACATGATCGCCCAACACCGAACGTAAAGCCGCGTGCATCAAATGCGTCGCCGAATGGTTGAGCTTGGTGCGCTCGCGCACATTCTGATTAACCTGCGCTTCCATCACATCGCCCATTTTGATAGTGCCTGAAAGCACTTTCACATGATGCAAATGGTGCCCCGAGGTTTTAGTGGTATTACCCACTTCCAAACGAGCATCAGCGGCTGACAAGTAACCCGTATCGCCAACCTGTCCGCCGGACTCGCCGTAGAACGCAGTTTGATCGAGTACAACAACACCTGAATCATCGATAGACAAAGTCTCTACCGGTTGACCATCTTGCAACAGACCCACAACAGCTCCACTGCCAGCAAGACTTTCGTAACCCGTAAAGACGGTCTCGCCGCCTAGTTGCAACGCATCGTTATAGTCGACTTTGAAGCTGCCACCCTCTTGAGATCTCACACGTTGCCTGGCCATAGCCGTATCATACCCAGCCATGTCCAGACCAAGGTTGCGCTCTCTGGCGATGTCATTGGTCAGGTCAGTTGGAAATCCGTAGGTATCGTAGAGTTTAAAAACCACCTCGCCCGGGATCTCATCGCCACTTAGGTTGTCCAGTGCCTCCTCGAGAATAGCCATGCCGTTGTCCAACGTCTTGGCAAACTGTTCTTCTTCGCGCAACAAAGCCTTTTCAATTTGGGATTGCTGTTTAAGCAACTCAGGATAGGCGCCGCCCATTTCGGCCACCAATGTAGCTACCAACCTGTGGAAGAACGGCGTTGTGGCGCCAAGCTTGTTGCCGTGACGAATCGCGCGCCGAATAATCCTGCGCAAAACATAACTCCTTCCTTCATTGCCCGGCAAGACGCCGTCGGTAATCAGAAAAGAGCAGGAGCGAATATGGTCGGCGATAACGCGCAGCGAGGAGTCTTCCAGGTCGGAAAAAGACAGCACGTCCGCCGCGTTTTTAATTAGGGCCTGAAAGAGATCTATTTCGTAGTTGCTATGAACGCCCTGTAAGATCGCCGCGATTCGCTCTAGACCCATTCCGGTATCAACGGAGGGCTTGGGTAAGGCATGCATTTCACCGCTTTGATCGCGGTTAAACTGCATGAAAACCAGATTCCAGATTTCTATATAGCGGTCCAGATCATCATCTTCGCTACCGGGAGGGCCACCGGGAATATCGGAGCCGTGGTCGTAAAATATTTCAGAGCTAGGACCGCAAGGACCCGTATCGCCCATCTGCCAGAAGTTGTCCTCGTCAAGCCAGGACAGACGATCGGCACTCACGCCAATCTCATTGATCCAGATATCCGCAGCTTCCTGGTCGGTGACATGCACGGTGACCCAAAGCTTCTCTTTCGGCAGACCCAGGGTTTCGGTAAGAAAAACCCAGGCAAACTGAATCGCATCGCGTTTGAAATAATCGCCGAAGCTGAAGTTGCCCAACATTTCAAAAAAGGTGTGGTGACGCGCGGTATAACCTACGTTTTCCAGGTCATTGTGCTTGCCACCGGCACGCACACAGCGCTGCGAACTGGTTGCACGTACATAGGGCCTTGGGTCAGAACCCAAAAAGGTATCCTTAAACTGAACCATGCCGGCATTGGTAAATAGCAGGGTAGGATCGTTTCCCGGAACCAACGAACTGCTCGCAACCCGGGTGTGATCTTGCTGTTCAAAGTAAGCCAGAAAGGCTTCACGTATTGCTACGGTTTTCATAGGGAATCTCAGTGAGGTTGGTACAGACCTGTCAGGCCATTTTTTCTTCTGAAAAGACTCGGCCGGCAATGATGTGCAAATGCAGGTGATAAATAGTCATACCTACATCTTCTCCATTGTTAACCACCAGACGGAACGCATCGCCCACGCCCAACTGTTCGGCCACTTTGCCCGCGACCAGCATCAGGTGACCCAACAGGGCCTGATCTTCTTCGCGCGCATCTACCAAGCGAGGAATTCCCTTCCTGGGGATGATCAATACATGCACAGGTGCCTGGGGATTGATGTCGTTGATTGCGATACACAGTTCATCTTCGTAGATGAACTCGCCGGGTATAGCGCCACTTATTATTTTTCCAAAAATGGTGTCCGACATGATGCTGCCCCTCAGTCTAACTTTTCATCTGTGGTTAAAGTGCGCGCTTCGTTTTCCAGCATCACCGGAATACCGTCGCGAACCGGATAGGCCAAGCCGCTGGCCTTACAGATAAGCTCGTCTTTATCCTGATCGTACACCAAGGGCGCCTTGGTGACAGGGCACACCAGAATACTCAGTAACTTTTTGTCTAACATCGCCGCCTCTTGAAGCTTCAAAGGGAGCGTATTATACGGGCTTTTTCAGGGCTTGGGCATGGGGGGAACAAGTAATTGTGGGTCGACTCGCCGGTCTCGCCAATTCATACGCCAATCCAGATGGGGCCCGGTGGCTCGGCCGGTAGATCCCACTTCGCCGAGAATATCGCCTACCTTTACCTCTGTACCCGCCTCTACCCGCACCTTACTCAAGTGCAGGAAGGTAGAGGACAGTCGATAACCATGGTCGAGGATTATCGTTCCTCCTGAGTAGAACAGGTCCGGCTCAGCCAAAGTGACAACTCCAGCTGCCGGCGCACGCACTACGGTGCCTGTAGAAACGGCAACATCCACACCATAATGGGGCCGCCCTGGCTCACCGTTGTAATAGCGCTGACTGCCATAAACACCCGACACTGGCCCCTCAACTGGCCAGCGAAACCCTCCAACAGCAGCCTGGATAAGGTCGGGGCGCTCCAGTCGACCTCTGCGGGCACTGCTCACCATCGCCCCTTCTCGCCTAATGCGGGCCAGTCTCTCTGGCGGGGGGTTTACGGTCTGCGCGGGAACACCCTCTACGCGCTGAATTTGATAATCACGACCCGCTATTGCCAATGTTTGACTACATTCCATGGCACCCGAAGCTGACCCCACACGCTTAACACTAAGCTCGGCTGTCGACTTGGCATCTCTGCCAAAGCCCATGATCACTGTCCCATCGCCCAGAACATCCAAATTTTCACCATCCAAACTCACGCGGCTATCGGCGGCCACTTTGGCCCAAACCAACGCTCCTTGTTGCAGCGGAGCGCTAAATTCCAGGCAGGCATAGCTCACAGCACTGGTGAACAGCAATGGCAGCGTCAGTAAAAGAGTGGGGTTGGGTAATCGGGACTTGGAGTGTGGATTGGAGCGTAAGTCGGATAACACAATGCATGCCTCGGAAGTTTCTAGGAACTATTTGTATCAGCACACCTACAACAGGTCTAGTTCATTTTGGCGCTTCGGCATTGCCGCGGTACAATACCCACATGGGAAGATACAGACCACCAAGAGTTCGCGGCTCCAACTACATCACACCCGAAGGTGAGAAAGCGCTGCGGGATGAGCACCACCAGCTGTGGAAAGTGGAGCGCCCTGTTGTGACCAACGCCGTTCACGAGGCAGCCAAAAACGGCGATCGCTCGGAAAACGGTGATTATATTTACGGTAAAAAGCGGCTGCGTGAAATCGATTCACGCGTGCGGTTTCTCAACAAGCGTCTGGATGAACTGCAAATTGTTGAGCGGGCACCGGACAATCAGGACAAAATTTTCTTTGGCGGAACCGTTACGCTGGAGGACGAAGAGGGCATGGAATATAAATGGCGCGTTGTAGGGCCGGACGAATTTGATTTAGCAGAGGGTAAATTGAGTATGGATTCACCGCTGGCCAAAGCCATGTTAGGTAAGGGTCTGGACGATGAGATTAGCGTCCAGAGCCCCTCAGGTAAAAAAACCTACTATGTGATTGCTGTCAGTTACTAAGTGACTACTAAAAACTCCACTCAACGCCTACCGACGCCGTTCTGGGCCGGTTAGGTCTGGCGCCATCGGGCTGGCGAGACACAATCGCCTGCTCATCAAATACGTTCTCGACTTTCAGGAAGACATTAGCGCTGTCGTTTACTTCATAGCGACTAATAACATCTACGACCAGCAAGTCTTCACTGCGATCGAACCGGGTACCGCCGTTGTTACATCCAATATCCATGCAAAGCTCGTCGATGTACTTGGCAACCGCATAGTTGTTCCAGCCACTGCCAGATTCGATACCCATACGCACACTAAAGGCATTTTCGGGGATGGAGGCCAATTGATCTCCGTCTGCAAAGCCCTCCTCTGCATTATCCTTACTAATGGTGGCATCGGTGTAGGTATAGCTCACGTCAACGGGCACTAGCAGATCACCTACACTGAAGGTTGTTCTGGCCTGTAATTCGATGCCGGCAATAACTGCCTCACCTGTGATAAAAGAACCCGAGGTTGAACCATCGCTGCACGGGCTAGCGTTAGAACAATTTTCGGTTTTGTTGTCGAAGTCGCTGTAGAAAGCAATCGCTTCAACGAACCAGTCTCCCTTATATCGGAATCCCGCCTCCCAGTTAAGACTTGTCTCCGCCTCTTCATTCTCTGAAGCGCCGCCGCCCAGGGGAGAGAAGCCCTTGTGCACGCCGGCTAGTGCTTGCCAGTTATCGTTCAGCTCGTACGTAAAGGATGCACCGGGCAGCCATTCATGGCTGGAGTTCTCTCGTTTGGACGAGATCACAGAGCGCCCGGGATCATTATACTGCCGACGCCGCGATTCAACGTCTTCGTACCGCAGGGCCAAATTGACATTCAATGCATCATTAAGCTGCCAGCTGTCCACTGCCCAAAATGACAGTGCATCAGCACTTTCCAAGCGATTATTACTACCAGAGGGCTCTTTCATTCCCGTGAAAACCAGTTCCCCAGAAACCCGATCGTATAATTCAGTGGGTTGAAAGCGATCCATTTCATCTTCGTGCGCCCGTCCACCCAGTGCGAGCGTGTGCGCACCTAAGGCGAGATCGAAGTTCACATCTATACCCTGTGATACATAATCACGGCTGTTGTGCTTGTAACTCAGACCTTCTACATCTTCGGTGCCATCGAGCACACCCTGTGCAAAAGCATCACCGCCGTTTGCGGCAGTGATATAGCTATTGCCGCCGCTCAACTTGAACCAGTCTCTGGAAAACGCGTTGTAATAGGCAATCGCCGTCATAGAAATCTGATCGTTAAAGGACAAACGATACGTCAGACTGTAACCTTGGTGATCGTTATCCATTTCATCGATGCTGGACAGCCCGTAACGACGATTCTCGTCGTCGCCAAAATCCGCGTCGGTAAGTCCCAAATAGGTTTCATCTGAAGTTTCTTGGGAGTACTGCGCCTTAAACAGCAAACTTTGGCTCCCACCTTCCCAAGCGAATTTGAGAACATAGTCTTCAATATCAAAGCCGGTATCTTGAGAGCTGCTATCAATATCTTTAAAGCCCTCGTAGGAGCGCTGCGCTGTCTCAATTAAAAAACCAAATTGCCCTGACCTGGCGCCATAGTTGGCATGCAGATCCGCCTGCCCATCTTCGCCCAAGATCAGGTTCAGAGCCCCAGCGCTCTCCTTGGGTATAGGAGTGGACAGCATATTAATAACGCCACCGGTAGTCTGCGGGCCATAGCGCAGTAAGGGTGCGCCTTTTAGGACTTCAATGGAGTTAAGGCGCAGCGCCGTTGGAAAATAGTATGCAGAGGGATTTGAATACGGCGCGGGCGCAATCATAATGCCGTCTTCCATTAAAGTAACTTTCGAGGAGCGCTCTGATGTCGCGCCACGAATACCAATATTGGGCCTCAAGCCCAGTCCATCTTCTTCCTGAATGTAGATACCGGGAACCGTTTTGAGAAGCTGGTTAATATCATTCGCCGACTCGATTTCAATTTGGTCGCTGCCGATCACATTTCCAGAACCGGGCAATGAGCGCGCAGCATCTGACGAACCAATAATGGTGATTTCTTCGTAGTAGTGATTGTCTGCATAGACATCGACGCTAGTAAGCGCTCCGGTAGTCGCTGCTGCGACGGCTATAGCCAGAATACTTCGTTTCATTACTTCCCTTATCTTTAATTCAGTGACAGCGAGCCAGTAACGTGGAAAGCTCCGCTGTCGTTAAACATTGGGGCAGATAATATTAGCAATCATTCTCATTTGCAATAGCGAATGAGAATGATTGTTATTAAGAAATAAAGCCATGTCCGCAGATCTGCCGGCACCTCCCATCCACCAAAAAAGCGGACACTTATTCGCGGCCCACTGGTCGCATAGGTCTCTCTTCGCTGTATCGCGGAGGACAGCGAATCTCGATTGTTTTCTTCGGCGTAGAGGACGGCCAAACCGTCCCGGATTGAACTTCCATTCGTCAGGGGGACCTGCTGAGTACAATTCTGCAGCGGAATTACCCGCGCCACCATGGCCCTAAAAACCTTTTTCCTCTACTCCACCGGCAGCGACCGGTAGGTATCTGTACTGCCGATAAAACAAAACTTGCAGGGATTAACACCCAGCTGTCGCTCCATCGCCAGGCCGTCTTTGAGTACTTCCCGGAGATGCCCGGCGTCCGGGGCAATAGGATTGGCTGTCGATTCATACCGGTTGCCGGTAAAACTCCTCCAAGGTAATTATTCGAAGTCGCACAGATCATCTGTCGCCCCGGGACCGAAGAAGCATTCAGAAGTGCCCTTGTGTTGGATTATCTCCGCCAGAGTTTCATAGCGTTGACGGCGGCTGGCATATTCAACCGTTATCGATTTACCGTCCGGGCGCAGCGTCTGGAACATCAGACCCATACTGATATTGGAGTTATGCGGGATCACTACCGCTTCGCAGGCACCTTCGCCTCACTGCATTCGAGTTCAAGGTGTTGCCAGAGCGCCGGTGCATCGGGACTTTCGATAAACGAACTCGGCAGCGTGGGAACTTCAGCATTACGGAACATTACATTGCGATGCAGGTTGGCTACATCCATGCCCCCGTCTGCAAAATCCAGAGGCCGACTTATTTGTGCACGTGAGAGCACCTCACCCTCTTCGCCATAAGGCGGAATACTTATCGACTCTCCCCTGGCGTAGCGGTAGGCATCACCGGGCCCGGTGATTGTCCCTTGTTTTACAGCATCCAACGATAAGGTGGTGTGAACGTGCAAATCACCAAAATGCGCTGCCCGCAAGGGATTGTAATGGGCGCAGGGCTCGCGCTTCTCGGACAGGGTGTACACGTCACTCACCCGTTCATTCGCTATGGCCACTACGGAAAGCTCGATGGTGGAAAGCGCCAGCACAAGACATTGATATTTGTCCGATGCTCTACGGCTTAACATTGCCTCAACCCCAAATGGTATGAACTCACGGAAATGGCGCCTGGGGCTACAGGCGCATCTCCCAGCGGCAATCAATCTTACCATCGCCGGGCTTGGGCACCGGGTCGAGGGCAGTAACTGTGATAGCTGGATTGCACAGCGACTTCTGAATTCTTTTTGTCCAGTCGCCTTGTGCACATGAAACATCAAGTTCCGGGGCTGGCCAGTCCGGGTGTGCTACCGAGTCGCGTTGCCTGATCGACAAAATCACATGATTATGGTCCGCGATATCATAAGATGACTCATACAATGGTCCGATGGGCGTATTCATCGACCATTGCATCAACTTCAGGGAATCCACCACGGTTGTCAGCGCAATCCCCGCCGTTGCCGCGTATCTGCGCTGTATGCCGGATGTCGCTTCCCCCGAGGCAGCCTCGCAAATCACTATGGCGGTATCGTAGCCGTGCTCTTTGCGCGCCGTGAGAAAATGGGTTTTGGCCAGAGTCAGCCAGGCGTATTGCCAAGTTCCCATCATCCTCAGCAAAAAATCCTTACTGAAATTATTGTGTGTCAGGTGTGGATACAACGGCCCAGTAAGATCATCGACTTGCGGTGGCGATTTGGTCCAATCAACCAGCTCCTCCAGAGGCCTTCTTGGCTTATTATCAGGCACATCCAGTTTCAACCGCCAGGCACAGGGCTGTTCGGATTTATCGTTACGCGGAGGCAGCTTCACCGGCGTCAACTCGACGTCCATATTGATCTCATAGCGCTCGACGACCTGTCGATCCAGCTTACACAGGCCTATAATTTGATCAGGTGCGTGGCCCTCAATCCAGTCCAAGGCGGGGCACTGACTCACCTCGTGCACTGATTCATATTCGTCGACAAACACGATACCAGTACTCCAAAGCTCTCCCATGATGTTGTCCAGGGGCAACTGGAAGGCCTTCTGGCAGTCCACGACATTATCGATGGGAATGCCTGCGATCTCGGCAAACACTGGGTTCACTCGCGTCGCAACTCTAAGCCACATGGCAATATCCATTCCGAAAGCATCCTCCAACTCATTGCGCACGATGAACTGCTCGAAGAACGCGTGATCCAGATGCATCCAGGCCCACTGCCAATTCTTGATCAATTCCCACAAAAATTCTCTTGAAAAATCCGCAAAGCGTAGATTGGGATCGAAGCTTGTACTGTAATTATTGAGCTCCGACATAATTTTCTCCATATCTCCTACGAGATTTTACTCAATTTGATGGGCAGATTATCGCCAGGCTTGGGCAGAGGCAGCGTCTGCATTTTAGGCATGTAGCCTTCGGGCACAGAAAAGCGATAGCGCAGCAAAAACTGATGCACAAAGCACTTGGCATTCATAATTGCAAAATGCATACCGACACACTTGTGCGCGCCTCCACCAAAAGGCACATACCTATGACGGTGTCGTTTGTGCTCATTGCGTTCCGGGAGAAATCGATCGGGGTCAAACTTCATAGGTTCGTCCCACCACTGATCCATCGTGTGGCTGAACTGGAGCGGCAAGAATAACAAGGTATGGCAGGTATCCGATAGCCACTGAACTCACACTGCGAATCGTGCGGCGTTGCAACTAGGGGCTTGCCATGGATCATTCGCCGATTACGGTCCAGGCTGGGGAGCTTTAGCCAACACGCCAGGTAGCTTTTACAAAACCTTTTCTTCAGAAGGCGGAATTAGAGTGCCGTTCATTGCTTGGTATCATAAAACAAAGGGTACTGGCGAAT
>JBLGAR010000137.1:0-12063 GCA_047612385.1 Cryomorphaceae bacterium
ATTTTTACTGATATTACTTCTCGCGATCACGCTTGTCGGGTGCCAATCACAATCCGGTCCTTCCGGTCCTTCCGGTCCTTCCGGTCCTTCCGGTCCTTCCGGTCCTTCTGGTCCTTCTGGTCCTTCCGGTCCTTCCAGTCCCTCTGGTCCTTCGGGTTCTGATTCTTCCGGTACGGGTGGTGATTCCCTTGAGGATTTGGAAAGAACCTTTGATGAATCTCTAGGGGAGTTTGATGATGTTCTAACCGAGGGCTCTGGCGGTGCTGGTACTTCCAGCGAAGGTGAGGACGTGTTTAACCCCGCCGGTGAAGGTGATTCGGTATTTACGGACGAAGCTATCGGTGGCGACAAAGGCGATTCAGACTCGGGAGGTGGCGCCGGTGAGTCGCAAAGTGACGGTGAGAGTTCATCGGAATCTTCGGGCGGTGGTCAAAGTGCGGAGGAGGGCGGCGGCAAGAGTGGTGATTCAGGTGATAAACTTGAGCCAGTGGGTGATATTCCGGACGATATTTCAGATGGCGAAGCTGATGACATCATCGCGCGGCAAATACGTGAAGCTGCCGAGCAGGAAAGGGATCCAGTCCTGAGAGAGAAGTTGTGGGACGAGTATCGAAAATACAAGGCACAGCAATGAGAATGATGTATCCCACGCTACGCGTTCGGCTTACAGCCGCACTGTTGATTTTTTTAGTTCATACGACGGCCGCAGCGGCGATCAAGGTAACGTCGTCAACTCCTCTAGAGCTTGATCAGGTTTTGGAATACTGGCCCGAGCAAAGTCTTATAGATGTAGGTGTGGTGTCGTTTGGAACTAGTCTTGATGTCGGGTCAGAAGCCGATACCGTATTGCCGGCTGTGCGCAATGCCGAGGGTATCTACTTTGCTAATCAGCTGGCCAAGACCATTGAGCAGAGCGGGGCATGGGGAGCCGTTCGAACAGTAGCGAACGAAGATGTGATCGTTGATCTGCAACTTACCGCAATTATAGAGCAGTCAGATGGTCAAACTCTGGACCTACAGGTGAAAGCTCTCGATACATCAGGCAAAGTCTGGCTAGATCAAGAATACAGCCAGGTTGTTGGCAAGTACGCTTATGACAGAAGATTAAAGCGAACGCGCGACCCCTTTCAAAACACCTATAACCAAATTGCCAATGACCTATTGGCCATTCGACGGGAACTGTCACACGTCGATGCGCAGAAGCTGCATGCGGTTTCTGATATTCGATTTGCGCAACGATTTTCCCCCCAAGCCTTTTCTGAATACACCGACGAAAGTAAGGACGGTTCGATAGTACTGCAGCGCCTGCCAGCCGAAAACGATGCGCTGTACCAGCGTACTCAGCAAATCCGAGAACGTGATTATCTCTATATCGATACTATGCAGGATTTCTATGATCAATTTAGCCAGAACATGCACCGCCCTTATCAGGACTGGCGGCGTGAAAGTTATAATGTGGTGGTAAAAATTGATCACTACAATAGCACCGGTACCCGGCGTATTTTAGCGGGTGTAGCGGCAGTGGTTGCCGGAGCTTATATTGGGAACACAGCGGGTTCCCGGTCCAGCCAAAATATGGGGATAGGCACCGCTTCCGCCGGTGGCCTGTTGATTAAGAGTGGTTTGGACGAAAAAAGTAAGAAGATTGCGTTTATAGAGAGGCTGGCAGAGATGGGCGCTTCTTTGGAAACCGAACTGGAACCCAGAGTGATAGAACTTGACGACAGGACGATTACGCTAAACGGTACTGTTGCGGGTCAGTATGCGCAGTGGCAAGACCTCCTGGCGAAAATGTATGCTGCCGAACGAGGTGTGCAGGATGTCCAGCAGGGGCCCTCGGAAGGCACATGAGTGCACCCGACAAGCAGCACGATGCGCGAAAGGATATCGCGACCGCGTCAATTATTTTGACGCCACCTCCGCCTTTACATCATTCGAACAAACGCGCTCAAGTCGTTGTGGCGCTCGTTATTGTCCTCGCGGCTGTACTGCTGTTTTTGCCAGGGACAAGTCCTGAGTCAGATTTTTCGGGCAGTACCGACGGTCTTGGTCAAAGCGCTGTAAATCCGAAAGACGCAACGTTGGAGCTGGCTTCGCCGCTGGCGGATGCCGAGGCACTTGTTTTCAGGCGGCAAGCACAAGATCTGTTGGTTGAAATAGTTGATCTCAAAAATTCTTTAGTTGAGCAGAATGTAAAAGCCTGGGCTGCAGATAATTTTGCGTCTATTGAATTAGATCTGGCCAGTGCTGAAAGCCAATACCAAGTGGGTGAGTATGAGCAGGCAGAGCAAGCTTACAGCGATGTACGATCGCAACTTAGCGTATTGCTAGATTCTTTTCAGCCTCGTCTAGATGGACTATTGCTGGAAGCAGATGCTGCGATAGCGGACTATCGAGCGCCGGATGCTCAGCAACTCTATGAATCGGCATTGGCGATGGATGCCACTAACTCTCGTGCAAAGGACGGCGTGGCACTGGCCACAGTACTGCCACAGATTCAGCAGGCGCTAACAGAAGCCATCAACTGCAGATCACGTCAGGATTTAAATTGTGCTTTGGACCAGACGGAGCAGGCTCTGGCATTGAACGCTGATTTTATTCCGGCCAGGGAACTCAATAATGCGCTGTCCACTGAGCTTATTCAGCAGCGCTATCAAGCTAAAATGAGCCAAGGTTTTCTGGCGCTCGATCAGCAACGCTGGGGATCTGCGCGCAGGGCGTTTGGAGAAGCGGAGAACATTCTGCCAGGTCAAAATAACACTGAGCTTGCTTTGGCGCAGACGGGAGCTGCCCAAGAGCTCGTTGAAGTGACGCAACTGCTGGATAAAGCCAAGGGACTGGAAGCTCAGGAACAATGGGACGGAGCTCAAAAAATATATGAAAAATTGTTACGGCGTGATGGCAGCTTGGTTGAGCCCAATGTCCGCCTCGTTGTTGTTAAAGCACGCGCGAAAATTGCAGCGAAGTATCGGCGTTATATCGCTGACCCAATGCTACTAAGCAGTGCGCAAGAAGCTGTTCAGGCAGAACTGTTGTTGCGCGACACCGCTGCGCTAACCGCTAAAAGTTCTGTTTTGGCAGAACAGCACCAACTGCTTACAAAGCACTTATCGGTCATGAAAACTCCGCAGGACATAGCGTTTACCTCCGATGGTGAAACACAGGTGACCGTGTTTAAAGTCGCCAAATTGGGTAAATTTAACCAAACGACCTTAACGTTGATGCCGGGCAAGTATATCGCTTCCGGAAACCGTCAAGGCTATCGAGACATTCGTGTCGAGTTTATTGTCCGTGGCGACAGTGCCATACCACCTATCACTATCGCCTGCTTAGACTTGATATGAATATACCCGAACCTATCACTACAGTGAAACCTGCCCGAGAGGTTCGGCTCGATGACGATTCGAAAAGTCCGAAGGCTGCTTCTGGTAATATGTTTGAAGGTGTTGCGGTTGTTATCACCGCGCCCAAGCGCGGGTTAACAAGCGTATCTGCTACGCTCCTCGTTTTGTCGATGCTCACGGCGGGTGTTCTATTTGCGCTTTGGTGGTCAACGCCCTTGCTGATCGTTGCAACACCACCGTCGGCAAGTGTTTCGGTCTCTGGTTTTGCGCCAAAAATAGGAAGCAGCTTCGTGGTATTGCCCGGCAATTACACGATAGTAGCCGAGGCGGTCGGTTACTACCCGTATACGGCCGGCGTGGAGGTAGTGCATGGTGACTCGCAATCATTTGATTTACTGATGCTGCCACTGCCTGGGCGTTTGCATGTGGACAGTGCCATCCCCCAACTTGAGGTCGCGGTGGACGGTCTTGTTCTAGAGCAGGAATTACCGGGTATCATTACTGGTCTTGAACCTGGAACGCACGTTTTCAGATTCGATCATCCTCGCTTTTTTGCCAAAGACATTGCTTTCGAGGTCGAGGGGTTTGATCGGCTACAGACTCTCGAAGTCACGCTTGATCCGGCTTGGGGCCAGCTCTTGCTCACCAGCACACCCCAGGCTGAAGTGAAGGTAGATGGTCAGTTAATTGGCACAACGCCGCTAACGGCGGAGATACTTCAAACTGGAAGCGACGTGGTACTTATCGCCCCGGGTTTTAACCTCTGGAAGGAAACCTTAAGTGTAGCGGCAGGAGAATCCAAGGACTGGCCTGAAATTAAGTTAACGCCGGCAGACGGCCAACTAACCGTTACAAGTGAACCCGCCGGCGCGAGTGTTACCCTGGCAAACCAGTATGCGGGAGTAACGCCATTGACGGCCGCAGTGCCCTCTGGGAAGGCAGTAAGCGTCAAGGTTCTTCTGCAGGGCTATTACGCGGCGACTAAAAGCATTCAGCTGGAACCGCAGGAGAAGGACTCACTTGCAATCACTTTGCGTCCTGAAAAAGGCGAAATCGAATTGGAGGTGTTCCCTATTGATAGTCGCGTGTATATCGACGGTCAATTACAAGGGCAAGGTCTTCAACGACTTTCATTGTTAGCAAAGCCTCACACGATCGAAGTGCGTAAAGAAGGTTATGTCAGTCATAAGCAAACTATAGTTCCAAGGCCCTCATTAAGTCAGTCGCTAAATATAAAACTGCTTACGCAGCAACAACAGTACTGGCTGGCGTTTCCGGATAACGTGACGGCTCCCACAGGAATAAGTATGCGCCTGATGCGCCCGGAAGCGGAGTTCGTACTGGGTGCGTCACGACGAGAAGCCGGCCGAAGGGCCAATGAGGTAGAGCGGCGCGTTAAGCTGAATAAACCGTTTTATGTGGGCCAATTTGAAGTCACTAATGGTCAGTATCGACAATTTCAAAAGAAGCATACCTCACAGCAATTAGGTGGCAATAGCTTAGATTTTGGAAAGCAGCCAGTCAGCAGTATCAGTTGGCTCGATGCAGCCAAGTTTTGCAATTGGTTATCACAAAGCGCGGGGTTAGATCTCGTCTATGAGATTGAGGGTGATCGTTTGCTCGGCTCAGATATTACTGCCAATGGCTATCGCTTGCCCACTGAAGCGGAGTGGGCCTGGTTGGCTAGAATCCAAGATGACGGTGCCAGGCTAACGTTCCCATGGGGGAGCAAAACGTATCCCCCGCCGGCCAAGGTTGAAAATTATGCCGATCTACAAGCGAAGAATTTGTTGGGGCGCTCGGTGCCTAACTACGACGACGGATACATTGTCGCGGCTGAAGTAGGTCGTTTTGCGGCGAATAGCAAAGGTCTCCACGACCTTGGTGGTAACGTTGCCGAATGGACCCATGATTTTTATAGTGTCGATGTGAACAAGGGGGCTCCGTTGCTAAATCCCGCTGGTCCGGCGTCTGGCCGTGATCATGTGATTCGAGGGTCTAGTTGGCGGCACGGTTCCAGAACCGAACTACGCCTATCGTTTCGCGAAAGTGGTAGTGAGCCGCGTTTGGATGTAGGTCTGCGCGTGGTAAGAAACATTGAGTAATTTGAAAACAAGTGGAGTAATTATATGCATGCGTTAAGAGAGGGTGTTATAGCATGCTCTGTTGTCTTGTGGTTGGTCGCCCCTAGTGTGGTGGCCCAGGACTCTGACTCTGCGGTTGATACCAATAGCAGTGTTGATGCGCAAGAGGCATCGGATACGACGGTGGCAGAGTCCCCCGAAGAAAAAGCGCCACAGATAAAGTTTAAACCCAGTGAAGAGGTCTCTGAGGACTTATCGATACCTTTTCCCGTCGATATCTAGAATTTATTTGCTAATCCAACAAGTCGTAACAGGTGAACAATGCAAAGACAAAATAACGAGTTCTACTTCCAGATCACATCACTACTGCTGTCGATCATTATTGTGCACTCGGTGTATGTGATACTGGTGCGTCCGGCGGCGCAACATCAAATACAAGCCTCGGTTGTGCTGGCGGAAGAAACAGGCGCGTATGAGGTGCCCAGGACTCTCTCAGTGGTCATTAAGGACTTTGAGCAGGAAGCCTGCTTTATTTTGATGTTTTGGTCGTTGGCCATTATCGGATTTAAGCTTCGCCAGGTGGGTCGGGAGCGGCTACTGCTCAATTTGCAAATTGAGGGCCTGGATAAAGACTCCCAGGTGCTACCAGAAGATGCAGCACTGTTGATAAAGCCCTTTGATGCTCTGCCGGAGGAGCAGCGCCGTGGCTTGCTTCCGCGGACCTTGCGTCTGGCACTGGCGCGATTTTCTGTGACCGGTAGCATCCAGTCGGCCACCGATGCCGTGATCGATACCTGCAACACTGAAAATGATCGGCTTGAGTCTGAATTGTCGATGATCAGATATATTACCTGGGCGATTCCATCAATCGGATTTATTGGTACGGTAAGAGGTATCGGCGCAGCCCTGGGTATGGCGCACGAAGCTGTGCAAGGCGATATAGCGGGTGTGACATCGGCACTGGGCGTTGCCTTTAATTCGACATTTGTTGCACTTCTCATCAGCATGATCGTGATGCTGTTCATGCATCAGTTACAGCAACTGCAGGAAAGATTGGTGCTTGATGCGAAAGACTTCAGCGAGAACCATTTGCTGAGTCACCTAAAGGTGGTGCGCGATTAATGGCAAAACGACGCTTCGATGCCATCAATTTGTCCTTTTTGGACATTATGGCCTGTGGTTTCGGAGCAGTTACTTTGTTGTTTTTGATCTTACGACACACCGGCGATCTTGACGCGGCCGGCCCCAATACCCGTGTTGAAGCAAGATTGATGGCGGACGATCTGAAGAGAGCGCAGATTGAGGCGCGTCTCGTGAAGCAGCAGAAAACGACGATTGAGAAAGAGCTGGAGGATTTACGCCGTAAGCTAAGTGCCCTGCAGGTTGATCGCAGAGCGCAAGAGGATGCAATTAGCGAGCAAGTGGACCCGGAGGAGGCATTGGCGACATTGCGTAAGCAGGTCCTGGAGCTGGAAGCGGCAACGGCTGAAGCGGAACTCAGTAGCGGAGGCGATAATGTCAGACGCTTTGTAGGCGATTCTGATCGGCAGTATCTCACAGGCTTACACCTGGGCGGTGAACGGGTCCTGATTTTGATTGATGCTTCAGCCAGTATGCTCGCCGAAGATATCGTGAACGTTTTAAGACGGCGTAATATGACGCCTGAAGAGCAGCGTGCCTCAGCAAAGTGGCAGTGGGCGGTGCGTACAGTGCAGTGGTTGATTGCACAGCTACCGCCTTATAGTCGTTTTCAGGTTTATGCGTTCAATACGCAAGCCAGTGCGGTTTTAGAAGGTACCCAGGGGCAATGGTTAGATGCGGCGGATAGTTTGGATCTAGAGCGGGCAATTGATGCGCTGACTCATTTGACACCTGCCAACGGGACTAGTCTTGTTAATGCCTTTGCAAGTCTCGCGGCCTTTGAACAACCCCCCGATAATTTATTTATACTGACAGACGGTTTGCCGACTCAGGGTGAAAAACAACCAAGGCAGAATCGTATATCGGGTTCCCAACGACTCGATTACTTCGAAGATGCCGTCGAAAAGCTGCCAGAGGGTGTTAGTACGAATATTATTTTGTTTCCGATGGAGGGCGATGTTCAAGCTGCAGCAGCGTTTTGGCTACTGGCAACACAAACAAAAGGCGCATTTCTATCGCCTTCGCGTGATTGGCCATGATCAAAAGACGCGCATTGCAAGAAGCTAGCTTGTCTTTTTTGGACGTAATCAGCTGCGGTTTCGGTGCGATTGTACTGTTGCTGATTATCGCCCGAATAGGCGAGCCAGTGGATGTAACAGATGAGCCGCTTCTCGATGTTGATATATCCGCGCAACAGCAGACATTATTGGGAGTACGTTCCGACATTAGAAGTTTTCAACACTCGATTACAATCGGCGAACAACAATTAGCCGACTTACAAAAAAGGCTGCTTCTGGTAGAAAAGCAGCTTGCTTCAGCAAAGACTCAGTTAGAGGGGAAAAAACAGGGGACCAGCCCTGAGTATCTCGAACTGCAGTTAGCGGCCCAGGTTCTCACTGAGGAAATGGAGCGTCTGTTGGGCGAGAACTACCAAAGTCAGAATCAGATCATTGGCGGTATACCCGTAGACAGCGAGTACATTATTTTTGTGATTGATACGTCTGGGAGTATGTTCCAGGCGGCCTGGCCAAAAGTTAAATCTGAACTGGCTAATATTCTGGATATCTATCCCGAGGTAAAAGGTTTGCAGATTATGAACGATCAGGGCAACTATATGTTTCCTGAGACTCGTAATGAGTGGATAAGTGATGACGAGCAACGGCGCAAAGCCATTACCTTAAAGCTGAATACCTGGCGGCCATTTAGTAACTCGAGCCCGGTTGAAGGTATCCAGGCGGCGATCTCAACGTTTTATGATCCGAACAAAAAAATTAGTGTCTATGTCTTTGGCGATGATTTCAGTGGCCGTTCTGTGAGGCGGGTGGTAGATACCGTTGCACAATTGAATTCATCTAACGCCAGCGGGGAGCGCTTGGTGCGTATTCACGCTATTGGCTTTCCTGTGCATTTCCGCGGTACACCGGGTGACTCTGCCATTCGATTTGCGGCGTTAATGCGCGAGTTAAGTAGCCAAAATGGCGGTACTTTTGTAGGAATTAGTTCTTTAGATGAATAGGTTTCGTGAATGACGACGTTAGTGAAAATAACAGTAATTGTCTGTTTGTTTAGCCTGGCAGCCTGTAGCGGGCCGTTGCGAGTATTGGTGGCTGGGACTTACCCGCGAGCGCTAACGAGTCCGCTGCCGGTGAGCGCAACCTTAGTAATGAGCGACGAGTTTCGAAATTATGTGGCTACGCCCGAAGGTAAGATTTCTCTAGATGTGGGTGCGGCACAGTCCGAAATGTTTGAGACAGTGATGAGGCCGCGCTTTAGAGAGCTGCTAGTGGTTTCGGAGCGACCCGATGCGATAACAACAGATTGGTTAATAGAGCCGACAGTGAGCAGCACCCAGATTGGTGTGCCGGCAGTCACACAGCTGGAGGTCTATGAAGTTTGGCTTAAGTACAGACTGAATATCAGTGATCAGCAGGGAAACAATATTACCAGTTGGTTTATCCCCGCTTACGGCAAGACACCTGACTCTTTTAGTAAAGGGCGCGGTGCAGCTATTCAATCTGCCAGTGAAATCGCTTTGCGTGACATGGGCGCGCGCGTTATTACCGATTTACATCGCGTGCCAGAACTCAATGCCAGACTGAGGGAGAAGGGGTTCTAGTATGAGATTTATTAAATACTGCTCGTTAATCTGCGTGGCGTTGGTGTTATCGGCTTGTACTACAACTAGCGTCGATGAATATCGCGCTGTCGATAAACTGATAGCGCTAGACATAGAAGAAAAATTTGTTGTACTAGGGAGACAAGATGCGGGGCACTATATAACCGGCGCAGACTTTGCAAGCTGTGTAGGCCGGAAGATGGCGGGTGAGGAACTTTTGGTCGTTGAGCAATCTACGTTTGTTGACACCATGTATCCGTGGTTCGAGCCACGTGTAGCGCCTAAAAGCCTTGGCCGCCTGCGCAGGCTGCTCAGGGAACCTCTTTTAGCGAAGCAGATACAAGACCTAGATATCCGTTACATGGTCTGGTTGGATGGACAAACCGAGACTGTAGACCGAGCGGGTTCAATGAGCTGCTCCATTGGTCCGGGTGGCGCGGGATGCTTTGGCTTTACCAGCTGGGACAAAGAGTCTACCTACGAAGCGGTGGTGTGGGATATACAAACGCTTAAAGAATTGGGTAGGGTGAGAGTCGATTCGCAAGGCACATCTTATCTCGTGGGAGTGCTGGTTCCTGTGCCAATCTTGTCACCGGTTCAAGGCGATGCCTGTGCCAGCCTAGGCGCTCAACTTCGAGATTTCTTTGTATCGGTAAAGGCGTCGTGATGAGAGTTACTTCAGCGCTATTATTCGCTTGCCTGCTCATGCTTTCGGCTGCGGCCTTTGCCGGTTCAGGTGATGACAAGTTCGAACATTTCACCAAAGAAACGCCAATACTTGAAGATCCTGTTGTAGTTGCTTATGTCAATAAAATTGGCCAAAGGCTGGCAGCAGAATCCACTAAACCTAATATCAAGTATACGTTTACGGTGTTGGATTCTCCCCAGATTAACGCCTTTGCGCATGAAGGTGGATACGTTTATATCAACCGGGGTTTGCTGATGTATATGCGCAGTGAGGCGCAATTGGCGTCAGTGCTTGCACATGAAATAGCGCACGTTACTGAAGACCATATAGGCCGCTCTATGCGAGGTGCCATGATGGGAGAGTTACTCGCAATCGTGGCTGGTGTCGCTTCGCGTAGCAACGAAGCTATGGACGCCGCTAGACAATTATCGGCTGCTACTACAAAAGGTTATGGGCGCGATAGAGAATTAGAGGCCGATATAGTCGGTGCTCGAAACATGGTCAAGGTTGGCTATGACCCGCAAGCCGTTGTGGAAATGTTATCAATACTCAAAGATACCGAGACTTTTCAAAAAAAGAAGGCCGCCGATAAAGGCGCGGCGAGACAAACTTATCATGGATTGTTTTCAACGCACCCTCGTAACGACGCGCGGTTAAGAACTGCCGTATCTGAAGCCAAGAAGGCCGAGAAAGGTGCTAGGGATCCCAGCGCAGACCCATCCGAGTTTCGCGATATTGTCGATGGGATGATTTGGGGTGAGAACTTTCTATCCAAAGAAACGAAGCCTCAGCGTTACAGTGATATGAAAGCGAGGGTTCGGATCGATTTTCCGGAGGAGTGGCCCTGGCAAAAAGAGGGTGATTTGATTGTAGCCAATGCGCCCGAAAAGTTGGCCCGAATATCTTTGAGTTCAAGGTCTCGAACCTTGCAATCTCCCGAAGAGTTTTTACACAACGAGCTAAATGTTAAGAGTGTGGAGCAAGGTTCTAATATTTCACCTTCAAGGCTCAAAGGGTTTAGTGCAGTTATTCCGGCCGACGGAGATAAAACTGAAACGCGTATTGCAGTTATATACTATAAGTTGCAGGCCTATGTGAGTCGCGGCGAGATAGAGCCCGGGCAGGATTTTGATGAGTTTGATAAGGCGTTTACGGCAAGTATCGAGACGTTTAGAACGATTACACAGCGCGAGATTGACGGCCAGAAACCCAAACGTATAGATTACGTGCGGGCTACTGCCACAACAGATTTTGCAGCGTTGGCGAAAGAGCACAAACTGGGAGCCTACGGTGAGGAGGAATTATTGTTGCTTAACGGTTTGTACCCCAACGGTAAGCCTAAAGTCGGTCAGTGGATTAAGGTGATTCGCTGATTGTTACGGAGCGCAAAAGAAGCTATTTTTATCCCTCTTACTCTACTCAATGCCGTCTGCCGACACGGGAATTTTCTATGAAGAAACTGCTCTCCAGTGTTTTATGGCTACTGCTTTTTATCGTTGCGACCGCAGCTCTAACGTATTATCAACCTTGGTCCGAATTTCCACCTTCTGAAATGAATCGGACTTTTCATCCTGACGAGCGAGTCAATCACTTTAGGAATATGGATAAGCTTTACCCATCAAAGCTTATTAGCAAAGGTTATACTCCCCAGCCATGGCCAGCGGCGAATACTGCGCTGCAAGCGTCTTATCGGTTTAACGACGAAGAGCGTGATGTTGCTGACTTTCTCGAACGCACTTTCACGACGGGCTTGGTCGTTATCAGGGATGGCACCATAGTCCACGAGCAGTATCGCCTGGGCGAAACTGCATCTAGCCAACACACCAGCTGGTCTGTTGCGAAGAGTTTTGTTTCCACGCTAGTGGGCATGGCTGTTGATGAAGGCTTGATTAGTAGCGTTAACGATCGTGTCGATAAATATATTCCCGAGCTGGTATCCACAGCCTACGGCGCGGCAAGTATTAAGAACGTGTTGCAGATGTCGTCGGGTGTGACCTTCTACGAAAGCTATGGAGCCCCTGGAAGTAATACAGCGATGGCAATGTCTGACGTACAAAAAACGATGTTCGGTGCTTGGATGTTCGACCAGCCCGTTAATCGTCTGGTGAGTGACTACGGCAAAAAAGAGGCGCCTGGTGAGCGATGGGAGTATCGGTCAAGTGATACACAAATTTTGGCGTGGTTGGTTGA
>JBLGAR010000138.1:0-11641 GCA_047612385.1 Cryomorphaceae bacterium
TAAGGTCGCAGGCTTATCTGAATTTGTGTCAACGCTGCTGCCGGGGGTTTTAGAGTTGGCAGCGCCTCAGCGTTTGCCGCTCTTGGAGATGTGTTTACCTGCACTTAAGTCAACATCCGCCCAGCAGTACCGCCGCTTTAAGAACACGATGATGAAGCTGATACAGGCGGACGCGCGCACCGACCTTTACGAATGGTGTCTCTTCCAGCTGGTTCGACATTATTTAGACCCCGAATTTATTCGCGTAAAGCCCAGTCGCCCTCGTTACCGTTCGCTGCAAAAAGTACAGCACGATTTGAGAGTGGTCTTATCGATACTGGCACACGAGGGAGGTGATGAGGCGGAGGCTGTTTTTCGTGTTGCATCCGACGAGCTTGGGTTTCAAGCTCTGGTGATCATGCCTAGAGATCAGTGCAGCATTGCCTCGTTTAGCAAGGCTGTTTACCAACTGGCTGACTGCTACCCGCTGCTAAAGCCTCGAGTGTTAAAGGCGATGACTTTAGCCGCAAGCTACGATGGATACTTAAGTGCTCCGGAACGAGAGATCATTGCGAGCATGGCGGCCGTCATGGATTGCCCGGTGCCTTCGGCCGACTCGCAAGCTCTCACTTCCTGACTAGGCAGCCCTCACTGTTACGGGAACACCATTGACCGCCGCATTGCCTGACAATGTATCCATCGCCAGATCGTCAGTAATATCATTGCAGCTAACCCCGGCGTGTTGCTGCGCAATATCCATTCTGATTCCGGCTCTGTTGTGACCGTAACCATGGGGGAGGCTGACCACGCCGGGCATGATTTCCTCGCTGGCTTGAGCGGCAACCTCTAGATCCCCTGTCCGCGAAGCAATGTTCACCAGGTCGCCATCTTTGAGTTCCCTGCTTCGCATATCCTGGGGATGCATAAGCAGCGTGCAACGCTCTTTGCCTTTTACCAGGCGATGAAAGTTGTGCATCCAGGAATTGTTTGAGCGCACGTTACGGCGGCCAATCAGTTTTAATTGCGTAGTTTCCCCGGCTTCGCGAAACTCTGCGCGCAACCTTTGAAGATCTCCTAGAGGTTCCGGCGTCGCACAGTTGATGATGTGTTCCTTGGTGCGCAGGCGACCGGGAAGTTGAGACTGCAGCGGGCCAAAATCAATACCCGATGGGTTCTCTCGCAATTTTTTCATCGTTATTTTGTGTTCGCTTCCCTGGGCTTCGCTGTAGGGACCCCCTTGTAGGCCCATTTCAATCATCTGATCCGGCGAGATAACGGGTCGTGGCTCTTTGCCCATCAAAACGGCGACGCGGTTACCCAGCTCGGTAAAGATCTCCCAGTCGTGTAGAGTCCCTTCGGGTTTTTCAAACACCGCTTCACTGTGGCGGCTGGTATTGCGAATGGCATTGGTGTGAAAGGCCATGTCGTAGTGATCGTGCTCCAAGGCCGACGTTGGCGGCAAGATGATATCGGCGTGACGAGTGGTCTCGTTGAG
The DNA here is from genome assembly GCA_047612385.1 of Cryomorphaceae bacterium. Lineage (GTDB taxonomy): Bacteria > Pseudomonadota > Gammaproteobacteria > Pseudomonadales > Halieaceae > JBALVT01. The sequence goes on from JBLGAR010000138.1 coordinate 1,475, forward strand.
ATAGGGGTCTAGGCTAGCCATAAACTCCAGTTCTTGCAGGGCGCTATCTAGCCGCTTGCCATTGGGTGTTGAGAGCACAGGGTTGCCTGCTCCGGTAAACAGAGCACGCACCTGGCCCTCTCCCGGGGTAGAAATTTCATCGGCCAAGGTAGAGGCCGGAAATTCTCGATCAAATTCTGGAAGTTGCCGCACACGGCTAAAGTGTCTGGCAAAACCGCCGGGGCTGATGCTCGCGACCTGGTCGATGGCGGGTAACGTAAACATGGAGCCACCGGGTTTATCAAGGTTGCCTGTGGCGATATTGATGATTTGAATCAGCCATTGATTCAGCGCGCCGTAGGCCTGCACCGACACGCCCATGCGTCCATAGCAAATTCCGGCCTTCGCGTTGGCAAGGTCTCTGGCGATGGTCTTGATATCTTCAGCGGCAATGCCCGTATGCGCGGCAGCAAACTCAGGGGTGAAATCGGTGATTGACGAGGCGACAACATCCAGGCCCTGGGTGAAATCCGAAAGCTCGCCGGTATCTACCAGGTTTTCGGTAAATATTGTGTTCAATATAGCCAGCAGCAGCAGCGCGTCGGTACCAGGTTTGATGAAGTGATGTTCGCTGGCCAGGTCGGCTGTTTCTGTGCGTCTCGGGTCTACCACCACAAGCTTTCCGCCACGCTTTTTCAAGGCTTTAATGCGCTTTCTGACGTCGGGCACCGTCCAGATACTGCCATTGGACGCGATTGGATTAGCCCCTAACATCAGAAAGTAGTCGGTCCTGTCGATGTCGGGTATGGGGAACAGGCTTTTGTGTCCGAACAACCACAGCGAGACCAGGTGGTGTGGCAGCTGATCTACTGACGTGGCCGAGAAGCGGTTCTTGGTGTGAAAGTGGCTGAACAGATTGTTTTGGTGGGTCATCATGCCGTAGTTGTGAACGGTTGGGTTACCCAGGTATACGCCAATGGCGTCGACGCCGTCGCGCTGGCTGATCTCGACCATCTTCGAAGCGGTGGTATCCAAGGCCTCTTCCCAGCTGATTTCGGTCCACTGGTTCTCCCCGTTTTCCTCAGTCACCCGCTTAATGGGTTTGCGCAAGCGATCCGGGTCCTCGTGTAGGTCGATGAGAGCTACGGCTTTAGGGCATATATGGCCTCGGCTCAAGGGGTCGTCCTTGTCACCTTTAATAGAGGTTATTGATTCACCCTGTGTTTCTATCACCAATCCGCAGATGGCCTCGCACAAGTGGCAGGCGCGATAGTGAGTTTTGGTAGTGATAGTGTTGTTGCTTGCCGTGCTCATTTCCGTGTCTCCAGTTTGACCAATCCCATACCCTCGATTTCAGCCAACAAAGTGGTGAGATCCAGTTGCAATCTTTCTTCTGAAACATCGTATTCTTTTAGCAGCGTGTCGAAAATAACCTGCAATTCGTTAGTCTCCTTAATGAGCTGCCATACCCGCGTTCCAACCTCATCGAGACCGAAATAATTCTCGCTTTCAAGGTCCAGTAATACCGTTTCACCCGACACTTCCTGAGAAATGACATCAGGTGATAGGGCGATGGTTTGATTGAGATTTGTGGTCTGCGGGGTCATGATTGGGCTGCTCGCCGTGAGGGGGGTGTATTTTTAGCACTACTGCTCTTGATTATAAAGTCTGTATGGCGATCTTTGTTCAAATAAGATCTCGGTATGCCACTATTTCAATGTGCCGGTCCAAGCCTTAAAGCGTTTGTATAAGCCAGCAGTGATAAACCGTTATCGCCGGAATAAAAAATGTTGCATCTAAACCTAATGTTCGGAACGCTTATTATTGTCCTATGTGTAGCATTTCACGTGGCTGGATTGGCGTACGCAACCCCTATTTTACGCACGATTGCCGGGGCTGGTAACCATCCAAACCGTCGACATCGGGTCCTTTTGGTAATGATTATTGCCGTGTTGGTGGTCATTGCCTTGCACACGGTTGAAATTTGGGCTTGGGCCGCTGTTTATTGGTACATCGGCGAGTTTCAAGACTTTGAGGCGGCGTTGTATTTTTCCGCGGTAACGGCGACGACAGTGGGCTATGGCGATTTAACGCTGTCTCCCCAGTGGAGAATACTGGGGCCCTTTGAGGCAATGGGCGGGCTCATCTTGTTTGGGGCCAGTACCGCCTACTTGCTACAGTTAATGCGGGGGCTATTTGACGCATTCTCCACCGATGACAATTGACCTAGATTGAGCCGCCTGCTCATGGCTAGCGGAGTAAGTCTGAACTACACTCAATGTAAAATAATAATTAAAACTCGTCGAAATGCGCAGTGCATCTCAAAGGAGCAAAAATGGCCGGTGTGTTAACTGAAATTGCGGTCGCTGGAAGACTTGCAGGTAAAGTTCTGGCTCGCAGGCTGCGAGGCGAGATGGAGGCGTCACCAGATTTGGAGGCGTTTTCGCTGGGTATCAATGACATTCTCGATCGTGCGCCCGCCGGTCTGATAAATGAACACGCCTGGCTGCGTGTACCGGCTAACGAGCCGCCCTGGGTCACGAGTGACATCAACTTAGCGCTTGGCGATCAAGTGAGTTGTTTCAGCGAAGGCAGGGTTTACGTGAACACGCTGCTGGATATTCGCTGCCCCCTATCACTTCAGATATGGAGCAAAGTGGGAGACGGAGACATCTTTCGCGGCACACAAAACAGCCATTCCTTTGTGTCATCAGATGAAGGTAATTTGCAGTTTGGCAATTACTTTCCTAATGACTGGGAGACGCCTCAGGGCGCTCGCCAACAAGACGACACAGTGTATGCCTCGGCAAGCGGCGAATCATTAATATTGATCATTCATTGGGCAGTGCCAGCTTTGGAAGGGCTGCAAAGTCTATTGGAAGTCGGCGATTACAATAGCCGGTTTCAAGACGAGATCAGCAGAATCGAACGGGGAAGTACAACCCCTGAGGGTTGGGATTACCTCTGGCACATTGGCCCGGCCGATATTTATCAGGAGGGAAAAACGGGGGAGGGTAATGCCTGTATTCACTGCAAGACTCATGGTGATACAGGGATATTGCAAAAGAAGGTTGACCTGCCTCTTCTTGAAAATAGCGAAGTAAGTTGGCGTTGGTGTGTCGATCAACTGCCCTCACCGCTGCGGGAAGACACCTTGCCTACACACGACTATTTAAGCATTGCCGTCGAGTTTGAGAACGGTAGAGACATTACCTACTACTGGAGCAGTAAGCTCGCCGTGGGCACCGGTTACGATTGCCCTTTACCGAACTGGAGGGGCAAGGAATACCATGTTGCCATTCGCAGCGGAACCGACGGCTTGGGCGAATGGCAGAGCGAGCGCAGAAATCTCTATGATGATTACAAACAATATATGGGAGAACCCCCGGCGCGAATCGTGAAGATTTGGTTAATTGCCAATAGTATTTTCCAGCGCAACACCGGGGTCTGTGACTATACTGACATCTTGCTACATGACGGTGACGAGATCACTCGAGTGCTGTAGCAATGGTAGCTACCGCGCATCTAGGTTTGTAAATAGCCTCCTATTGGAATGCTTGGCCGTCAACTTAAGGGTTCAATGCAACGAAAATGGTTTCCTCTAACTGATAAATTTCGTAGGTCATTTCCAGTTGCCTACTAACTTCGAAAAACCTGTCGTACTCATACTGTGACAAGAATGCGATGCTTGTCCTCTCCGCTAGTCCAGCAATCTGTCTTACGTAATTAGCGTCGAAATCTTTGGGCAGGTCGACGGCCGGCACACCCGTTATCCACTCCATTCTTGTTGGCCGGCGGGAGGCCATCACTTGTAAGTCAGGAAATTTTTCAGCCAATAAACGCGATAACGCACCGTATTGTTTAAAGTGAGTAAAGTTAGTATGCGTGGAAGTGACGCGGTAGGGATAGACTGGGCTTTTCCCTGAGGTCACGCTACTTCTTATGTGAGAGTAAAAGGTCCAGCCTTGGAGAGTAAGGCAGATTATCAGGGTCATTGCGCTTGTTCCAAGTGCGAATCTGGTAACAGTAGGTTTTCGCTTTAGAAACACAAGGGCGCATAAAAACACCCAAAATACTGGAAAGGCGGGGCTAATGAGCCGGATGCCTAATTCATCAAAGAATTTTACCGACCGGAGGGCAACAATTGCTATCGCGTAAAATATCGCCAGAAAAAATGAGGATTTTAAGACAATAATTCCTGAGTCTGCCGTGACATTGCGCGGCTCAGGGGCTGTCTTTAAATGGCGGGTCAAGAGAAAAACGAACAGGCCTGACAGCGCGGCAGCCGCACCCCAGATCATTATGAACAGCGGAAACACCACCGCCAGTGATTCAACAACATGTTCGATATTATCGAAAAGGCTTAAGTTGGGAGTAGGTCTATCACCACCGGTTACGCTTCCTATAAGTTGCAAGTTGCTATACATCAACAGAAGAATTGGAACCGAAAAGATTAACCCCGCTGAAATAAAATAAGGGAGGTCATTGCGCCTGTTTTTACTCAAAGAAAATACGTAGACTAGTATCAACGGCGTACAAATTCCGGCATATCGGGTATAGAACATGGCTGCTATGAGCAGCGCTAGCACAATCAGATATCTGCGCCTCGCTGGAGAGTTAATAGCATCATGCTCGAAATAGTTTACGACCGACCAAAGAAGGCCTGTATAGAGTGGAAGAAATAGAGTTTCACTCCATAAAAAAGAGTAATCGAGCAGGACCGGGACAGTAAAGCAATAGAGGACACACAGTAGAAACGCAGCCCTGCTACTGGTGCAACGCCTCAATAGTAGAAAGATAAACGTTAAGGATATCGCCAATAAAAAAGACGATACATATTGTACGTTTACAACATTGGGCGGCTCCGATAATAAGACGGCCAGTAATGCTGGATACAGGGGTGGCCAAATAGTTACTGGCAACACTTTTTCTTTGCCAAATGCCGTTAGTTCACGATCGGCTATAGATGCACCTTTGCCATCCTGAAAGCTCGTAGCCGTTTCCAGGTAGTAGATAGAGTCTGTCGAAGTTGCAAGTCCGTAAGGGGTAATCACCTTTATCCAAATAAATGAAATACCTACGAAGAGTAGAAAAATCGCTATTAACGGCGCATGCGTATAGAGCGATTTTGGTTGAATATAACTATTATCTTGCAGATCTTCGCGAATAGCCTCTGTGTTTGCTTCTGCTGGTTTTCCCATAAACTCAGTGGAGTCCCTATTTTTATATTTTTCGGTTTTGTGTGATGAACTGAAGAAAATATCAGTAGAGTGGTTAGTTTTTCGGCCCCGATTCTTCTGCTAGATTATCAGGATAATACTTAACAACAAAAAGTTAATAGTACTGCTAAGTACCCCGGGGGGAGTTGGCGCTTCAAAACTCGCGTGTCTCACCTATATCGAGAATCCAGGTTTCTATAGCTTTATAGTCGTTTGCCTTACCGGCCTTTTTGAAACGCTGAGGTGGCTCGGCGAGAGGTTCGTCTGTCAGGTCAAAGGTTCCAAAATGAATGGCAACTGCTCGTGTTCCTTTCAGGTCCTTTGCCGCTTGCATTGCCTCCTCCGGATTCATATGAGACTCACGCATGATGCTGACTGGCTCATAGGCTCCGATCGGAACGGCTACCAAATCAAAGGGCCCCAGTTTCTCTCCGATTTCTGCAAAGCCGGAGAAATAACCCGTATCACCTGCGAAATAAAATCGGCGCTCGGCGCTGGTAACCGCCCAGGAAGACCACAGTGCCTTTCTTTCATCGCTAAGACTTCGCTTGCTCCAATGCTGCGACGGGAGCGAGTGAATGGTCAGCCCCTCGAAGTCCCTCGTGTCTCCCCAGTTAAGTTCTTCGACATTGCCGATGCCGTTCTTCCGCAACAGATCGCCATTGCCAAGTGGTACCAGAAACATGGTGTCGTCATCCCGCTTGGCGAGCAGTTTCAGGGTGGGTACGTCAAGATGATCGTAGTGGTTATGGGAAATGACAACGAAGTCTATCTTTGGTAAGTCCTCGATCTTGATCCCAGGTTTTACATAGCGTTTGGGCCCGATCAAAGGGATTGGGCTCGGCCGGTTCGACCAAGTCGGATCTGTTAAAAAGCTGATATTGTCCATCTGCACCAGGAGTGTCGCGTGACCGACCCATGTGACTGTAGGTTTTCTTATTGCAACATTCTCCCGGAGATAGGCACCGTCATTGAGTACCACCGTGGGCGCATCTTCGGCGCTGCGAAAGTAGGTTCCAAAGCGCCGTATTATAAACGGAACGCGATCCCCGAGGGTGCCGTGCCCAATATTCCCCGCGGTATTGGTGAACAGGCCATCCTCATCCAAGGGAGCGCCTTCGAAGAGTTTTTCTGGCTGTTCGCTGGCCTCGGCCGTGGCTATAGCGGTTAAGGTAATTAGGGGTATTAGAATTAGATTTCGGAGGTGGCGATGCATCGGAGTTTCTCAGGAAAATACGGCCGCATGATACTAGTCCGGCTTATCGGGAGTCCACCGAGAGTCCATTGAGACGTCTGTGGTCATCTCTGTTTGGCTCTGCCAAACTCCATGATAAGTCTCCAGACCAACCTGAGGAATCTTTTCAATGAAAGCGACCGTAAGTGGGCTTTTTCGTTATCCTGTTAAAAGCATGATCGGCGAGACGTGTAGTGCTCTGACTCTTGACCAGGCGGGCACCGTGGGGGATCGGGTTTGGGCCGTGCGCGATGAGACGCGTGGTGGTATTCGTGGGGGCAAAAAAATTCCCTCACTGATGACTTTGAGCGCTGCATTTATCGATCCTTCTGCGGCAGACGGCTCTAGCCATGCGACAATTACAGCGCCGGATGGACAAAGCTGTGTGACCGGTGCTGGGGATATAAACGAATGGTTGAGTCAACAACTGGACCACCCCGTTACGCTTTGGCCTTTGCTGCCTGCCGATGCGCTGGACCATTATCGTCGGGGTGCCCCAGACAGCGAGGATCTCGAGCAGGAGCTTCGCGAAGTGTTTGGGAGGGCTCCGGATGAACCCCTACCTGATCTGGAAATTTTTGCCGAAGTCCTCGAGTACGAGTCCCCTCCGGGTACCTACTTCGATGCTTTTCCACTGCTGATCATGAGTGAGCAGTCTCTGGCTAGCATGGCGGCTTATCGACCCGAATCGCAATTCGATGTCAGCCGATTCAGGCCTAATATTCTGGTGAATTGCGAAGACAGCGAGAACCCTTATCCGGAAGAGGAGTGGATAGGCAAACACATCAGATTGGGTGATACATTGCTGGAAGTGATTGCACAATGCCCCCGTTGTTCGATGACCACACACGGATTCGCTGATCTGCCCAAAGACCCGGGTATTATGCGGGCGCTAGTGCAGGCTAACGGAGGCAATCTAGGCGTATATGCGAAGGTGCTGGCTGGTGGAAGTATTGCCAAGGGTAACCCAGTGCAATTCTAAGCTCGGCTCGCGCCGGCAGACGCAGGCCTTAGCTCGCCACCCTTATTTCGCAATCCGATGAAAAATAATCTGAAAAACGGCGTCGGCAGATAACGCAACATAGTGGGTGTGTTCCGGTGCGATGATAGCTGTTCCCCCGGCTTGTATTGTCACAGATTCTTCAAACCCCACCTGTGTCACGACGTACTCTATCGCACCCGAATCCACCTCGAGCACGCCCCAGGTTCCCGCTTTAGTGCTGTGCTCAGCAAGCAGCCCTTTGGGTATATTCTGAGGCGTAAATACAGGGGTTGTTTTATAGGGTTTGACCTGTGGAGGCAGCTCAAGCATAGGTTTGCCTCTGGCAACAGCTCTCGCTAAAGACCTGTTTTGCCATCCTCCCGTATCATGGGTGCATATTCGGCAAAACTAGGCCCCTCCACCGTCGAGCCGGTCGTAATACCGGCGTCAGTTGTCAGAACATGACCATTGGTATAACCCGACTCATCACTGGCTAACCACAAAGCGGCGTTCGCGACATCATTTGCCATGCCTGCACGATTGAGTAGAGGTGATGCGGCTGCCAGTTTGTCCGCAGCGCCGCCGATGTCGGCTGGATTGCCGGTCATTACACTGGCGACCATTTCCGTTGCCATGCTGGCAGGCGCGATGGCATTGACTCGAATTCCAAAACGGCACAGCTCAGCCGCCACATTTTTGGTCAGGCCCACTACCGCATGCTTGCCGGCCGCATAGGTGTGTGGCCCCAAACCCCCCATGACTCCGGCGGTACTGGCCATACTGACAATTGAGCCATATCCTTGGGGTTTCATTACTCTGGCGGCGTGTTTCATGCCATAAAAAACACCATTGAGCAGGATGTCGAGCGTGGCTGACCATTCAGCCGCCACCGTGGTATCAATTGGGCCCACTGCACCTACAATTCCTGCGTTGTTAAACATGATATCCAGCGATCCAAAGTGATCAACAGCAAGATCGACCAGTTTAGCCACATCTTCCTCACGCGTTACGTTACATACCGTGAAGATCGCCGCGTCGCCGAGTTCGGCTACTAGCGCATCACCCTTATCCTGCTGAATATCACCGAGTACGACGCGGCAACCTTCCTGGACAAATCGGCGAGCACTGGCCGCCCCGATACCACTGGCGGCACCTGTAATTACGGCTATTTTTCCTTCTAATCGCATTTCTTGCTCCTATTTATTGTTGTTAGTAGTTATTTCTGGCCCGGAACGCCAGGGCCGGGGAAAAACCTGTTCGTGGTCTTTTGATAATCGGCATAGGCAGGCCTTCTCTTAACCGAGAAGTACTCGGCCGGCACGGCGCCCGTGGCATACACCAATGTCACATACATCACTCTAGAAACGAACAGCAATCCGGCTCCCAACAGTATCCACACCACAGTACTCTCCTGAGAATACATCACCAACCAGGACGGAATCGACGCTATCACTAGCCCATTCCATACCATCCACTCGGCGAAGTAGTTGGGGTGGCGACTGTATCGCCAAAGACCCACATTGCACACGCTGTTTTTTTCACCTGCCTTTTTCATCGCTCGCAAAAATGACAGCTTCTGCATATCAGCAATCGATTCCATAGCGAATGCCCCTGCCCAAATAATCAAGCCCAGAATTTCAAACGCTGATATTGAACTGTCAGTGTTTGAGGCAATAATCAAAGCGGGGAACGCTAAAAATGAGGCATTTGCCAAGCCCTGCATCAACGCTTCTATTTGCAGCGCCAGTGGCACGTTGGTTTTGCCGGTTTTTTCCCAGCGTAACCTTTGATACTGATAGCGTGGAAATTCTTTCTTGAGCAAACCCTGTTTCCACATTGATAAGGCACCAATGCCCATCCGTAAACCTACGAAAATGTAAACGGCACTAACCAGCGCAACTCGCGGCATATACCCATCACTGAATAAAAGCGTCAACGCGCCTATGACAACCAAGCCCCAGGGCCAGCCAATATCGACATAGGACATTCTTCCCGTTTTCCAAATTGGCAGACAAACGACCAGGGCAAATAGCAGCAGTTGGGCTATGCCATTGATTAAACTTAGCTCGGATAGCGCCGCTGTAGTCAGCAGGATCATCCAGCCTGTTAGGAAGGGTAGTAGTGGTGAGAAATATTTGATCATTGCTTGTGCCACGCCATGGATAGCGCGAACTATAACCCATCCTCGTTTTCTGGAAGATATTCTTTGAAAATATCACCGAGGTTTTCGTTGTCATGCGTAGGCGGGCGGTAATAGGTGCGAATATTGACTGAGCCGTCTTCGAGGAACTGGTAGGTCTCGATGCTGTATTGAATCTGGGCTCCACCAGGGCCATCAAAGTGATTTTCCAGACACCATGCGACCTCGTTGCCACACACAAACAAAGTGCCTGCTTGTATGTTGAAGCGCACTCTACTTTGGAATAAATCCCATGAGTCCTCGCAGCATGATTTAAATCCATGCTTTTCAGGTGTGCCGACTGGGTCGAACATATGGAATTCACCGGCGGCTACGCTGCGCCAGTTGTCCACCCAGGCCGCTTTGTCTCCCGCGTTCCATAGTTTCGGGTAATTGTTAGCCCAAGTTAGCAGCGCCTGTTTGTCTGGGTGTGCCATTTTCAATTCCTCTGGCTCTTTTAGCTTGCAGCATAACGGATCGAGGCTCCTCTCACACCATGGCGTAGGGTAATAGAATGTCGGAGAAACTGCCGGGTGGACACATTGCTGAGGCTATTGGGGCGATGAGTTCATAG
>JBLGAR010000139.1:0-11536 GCA_047612385.1 Cryomorphaceae bacterium
TAGATCGTAGTCGTGACATCAGATAACCAATTTCACCGGGTACCGTATGACGGCAGGCCACGTTTTTAGTCGGAGGCATCATATCCTCGTGAACTTCGCCAAAAAATGCGTCCACCTGGAGTTTCGGGAAAATTTTTGCGTGAATACAGATCTTGGTCTAGGTATCCCCAGTAGCGGGCATTGATCTCTATCAGCCAAAACTGGTCACTCTCCGGGTCCCGCTTATATTCCATCATCGCGACGCCCTGCCACTCTAGAATTTCCATTATACTCTTTGCATCGGCCAACAGAGCGTCATGCCAAAAGCTTTTCCTCAGCGATTATACCCGACGAGGTTATCGATATATTTAGTGTGTTAAAATAAAAATACTAATCACCACTTTTGTTTTTCTGTTGTCGTGCGGCGCCAGTAAATTTCCCGGCACGGCACCCGCAATACAACTTCGCGCGGATTTTAAGCCAGAGTTAGCTAATCATGCACAGGAGATTGGCTTATCCATCGGGGAAAAGCGGGGTTACGAAATTTTCGAAAAGATCGCAATAGAATGAAATTCATAACTAAAGGGCAAGATGCATTTTACAGGGGGTTTTATTCGAATGGAGAACTGATCCTAAGTTTTAGCAATGCCTCATTCGATACGATTTTGGTCCTTGCTGTATATCAAAAAGGCGATACCTCGCTTGAATCTCTAGAGGAATTAGCCGATGAGTTTTCAGTACGCTTAAAGCGAGAAGCTGGAGTGGTACTTCTGCCATATACTCCAAAGTCGTCTTCTAATAAATAAATATGGTCCAGTCTTAAATCATGAACTTCGTCTATACCCCAAGTAATGGTTGTGATCGTCTATTTGTAAAGTAAAAACCCAATCCCGAAACGCTCAAGGCCGCAAAGAGCACCAAGGCAAGTGACGGATCCAGTCACCTGTGATGTCGGGCAATGAAATCACTTTGTCGGGGTTAATCATCTGAGATATCGCAAGGCCAAGACCAAAGAGAATGTCGGACATCGCCGCGGCTAGTAGCTTATGCTGAGCTTGGTTGGGTTACAGAACTGAGTGCATTAAGTTCCAGAGCGGTAGCAGGGTTTTGAAACCGACCATCGAAACTCTACCGAGACTTACTGATCGCTTGGTCAGCTGATTCTACTGATGAATTACGAATTCGCTATCTACAGGTGCGAGAGCGAGGGATGCGTGGTCCGGCATTCGAGAGGTTCGAGTCGGTCGAGCAGGCTCAGCGATTGTGATTACCACATGCTGTGGCATCAGATTTATTCAATTTGGGTATGCACAAAGTCAGTGCTCAGCATTACCGTGATCTCAGGAGGAGTGCGTTCGCTGAATGGAGTAGGGCGGTGGCGTGAGTTAACATAGTGGGTATTTTGCGGTCTGCGAAAGTTAAGTTGCCAGTACCGTGCCCGTAGCTACAGGAGATCGTTTGTCCGCTCTGCTGGCTCCAAAACTCGCTAGCTGTGATCCAGTTCACGCTCTCGGGCGCATTTCCTAACCCACGCCTGCCGATCCGCCTATACTGGCATATTAATAAACGAATCAACCAGAGATCATTGATGGTACACCCGTGCCCTAATCTCACCGCTTACAGAATTCGCCCGCTATGAACGATTCTCAGGTTGGCACCCTCCGCGGCATGTTGCCCCCGCGAGCTGTTACCTATGCCATGCTAAGGGGCGTCTTCTCACGCCACAAATTGCCCCCAGGCGATCTGGCCGACCTCGAAGCGCTCGAAAAATCCGACCGCTATTATCTGTTACACCAATCGACACAGCTAGGCCCTATCTTCAAAGCCAAGGGGCCTGAGCATTTTTGGGTTTGCATTACGGATTTGGGTTGTTGCCGACGTTTTCTGCAGGAGCACTCCAAAAGCCTGCAGGGGTATATGCATGATCTGGAACCGCTGGTTCCCAACGGTGCGTTGCGCCGGATGGAAGGTGAGGTTCATCGCAAGTACCGCAAGGCACTAATTTCAGGTATTCGCGTTGACGAGTTGTTCCGCGAGGACGCCACGCTCTATGACATTGTTGCGAAGGGGCTGGACACCTTTGTCTCCACTCAGGACGATAGCGCCGATCCGGCCGCTGACTATCGTATGGCATTGAATTCGATTGCTACGGCCAGTTTACTTAAAGTTTTTTTTGGTGCCGACCCGGGCACGCCATTATTTGAAGCGCTTATTCACGGCTACCACAAACTGGGGCCTTTCGGTCTGGTGTGGAATATCGGCAAGCCCCAGGAAATGGCTTTTGGTGAAATCCGCGACGCTCTGCGGGACTTCATGGCCAGTGAAGAGTCCAACGCATCGGTAGCCTTCGCGAATTCCATTGCGGGAAAACTATCGGTCGACAATCTTTTGGACGACACACTCCTAGGCAATCTCATCTACATGATAGAGATGGGGCGTTACGACCAGGCTGGGCTGCTGCGGTGGCTAAGTAAATATGCTGCCGCCGAACCTGAACTATTAGCGCGGTTTTCGGGCGAATCAAAAACTGAGGCAAGCGGCGAGCACTCCTTTGCCAAAGCTTTCGTCATGGAAACCCTGCGCACCGACAAGAGTGAACGCCTCACTCGCGTCGCGCAACGTGATATTGTGTTTGACGGCTACCTTATTCCCCGCAACACTTTTGTGCGCTTGTGCCTGTGGGAGGCGCACCACAGCGCGGAAACCTTCAAAAAGCCCTTCGAGTTCAACCCCGACAGATTCTTGCAAACCACCTACGGCGGAGATGAGTACTCGCCATTTGGTCTGGACCACCACCTATGCCCAATTGGTGAAATCTCCATGCGCCTGGCGATTGTTTTTCTTCGTCAACTCTCCGCCGACTACAATCTTGAGACGTTGGGCGATGGGCTGCCAATTCGCGGTGCTTATCACTGGGAACCAGCAGTAGACTTCGGTGTACGGCTTTCTAAAAAGCAGGCGGAGCCTGGGACGTGAGCGCCGTACAAAACTGTCGGGATAGTGTTGACAGTGATCATGTATGCGAGTTGTTTAGCGAACAGGTTCATAGGCGCGGTAACAAAACAGCAATTATCGCTGAAGATGAATCCATAACCTACGCAGAACTTGATGCAAGAGCGTCGGCCATTGAACGATATCTCACACCCCTAGCTTCAAAGGAGCAAACCATCGGCGTTTTCATCGCCCGCTCTGTGGATATGGTTGCAGCCATGCTGGGCATCTGGAAGGCAGGCTGCGCTTATGTACCTCTAGACCCAAACGATCCTCCCGACCGCAATCGACGTATTCTTGAGATTGCGCAATGCAAGATAGTTCTCGCGCATTCCGAACTCATAGCTGCTGGCGCGCTATTCGATGTCAGCAATGCTGAAGACTTCTCTCCTGAATTGGTAGACGTAAGGGAAATTTCGAAACCGGGCCATACGATCGATACAACTGCAGGATCTCAATTATCAGCGAGCACCAACGACTCCGTAATAGCGCCACTTACAGACGGTAGCTGTCTCGCCTACGTCATGTTCACCTCCGGCAGCAGCGGGGCACCCAAGGGTGTTGAGGTGGAACATCATTCGCTGGCCACCTTTTTGCGTGCCTGCCGGGATCTTATCAACTTCAGCGCCGACGATTGTTTCCTGGCCGTAACCACAATTGGCTTCGACGTTTCTGTCGCCGAACTTTTTGTTCCTCTTATATGCGGCGGAACTATTGTATTGCGCGGCCACGACATCCTCCTCAGCCCCAGACGTCTGGCAGCCCAAATTACCGAATATAACGTCACGGTGTTTCAGGCGGTCCCCACAATCTGGTCGGTGATTATTTCCGAGCACCCGGATTTTCCAAAGTTGCGTATCGCTATGAATATGGGTGAGGCGATTAGCAACCAGCTGGCCGAAAAACTCATCCCCTACGCAGACCAGGTGTGGAATTTCTACGGGCCCACCGAAGCGACAGTTTATGCCAGCGCCTGCAAAATCTCCCAAGAGCTGTTGGGTAGCGACGCTGCGCCCGGACAATCGGCACCGATAGGTCAGCCTCTGGCCAACGCAAGCTTCATTATTCTCGACCCGGTAGGAGACCCCGTCGTTCCTGGGGAGCGTGGCGAATTATTCATTGGTGGAAGCGCGGTAGCACGCGGCTATCGTTCTGCTCCGGAACTGACGGAGAAAGCCTTTGTAGATCTCGGCGGGGACATTGGTAGGGTGTATCGCACCGGCGATGTTGCGTCGCAACGCGAAGACGGAGAATTTTTGTTCTTTGGCCGCAATGACGATCAGTTAAAAATCCGCGGCGCGCGGGTAGAGCCCGGCGAGATAAGGGTTGTACTTCTGGATCACCCTGGGGTGGCTCAGGCTGCCGTTACCTGGTTTGCAAAGTCGAACGAAGCGCGCTCGATCGTCGCTACGATTGTGAAGAAGGCGGGTCAGACGTTGGATTCCGCCGAGCTACTGGAATGGCTGGGGGCACGCTTGCGCGCACAGATGATTCCGGAGCAGCTTTCCTTCGTAGAGAATCTCCCGCGGTTACCCAATGGTAAAATCGATTACCCAGCCATTCGTATAGAGGCCGAGGTATCTATCTCTGAATCCAACACGCACAACTCGCAGCGCACACTAACGACCACTGAAACAACGCTTATAGGCATCTGGGAGAGTATTCTCCATGTGTCACCTATCGCCGTTACCGATCACTTTCTCTACAGCGGCGGTGATTCATTGGCGGCTATGCAAATGATTTCTCGAGTTGAGCGTGCCTTTGGCGTATCACTGCCCTTCCGGGTCATCTTTGAGAACCTGCAGCTCGATGCGCTGGCGGCGAGGATCGACGGTGAGGGCGAAAAGTCTCTGCAATCCCGCTTCATTTTTCCCCTGCATGAAAAAGAAGGACAGCGACCGCTCTTCTTCACTGAGGCCGATTTCCGGCTGGCGGGGGATGGTCGCTGGAAGGTGAACTGCCCGTTGCTGGGTATTGCGCACTGGGCCCAGGAGAAGGAGTTTCTCGAGGCCAAATCCGTTGCGGACCTGGCGCGCACACATGTCGTCGCCATCCGCCAGATTCAGGCCTACGGCCCCTATCGTCTCGCTGGGTATCGCTTTGGTGCGATCGTAGCCCTGGAAACCGCGCGCCAACTCGAGGCTCAAGGTGAAACCGTGGAGATATTATTTCTATTGGATCCCAAAGAGCCGGGGCACGCCGGAACTGAGGGGCAACTGAGAAACAGACCCAACACCACAGCCTTTGAACGTTTCTTTGGCTGGTTAATCTACAATCCCCTGGCCAACTGGCTGAACTACGGAGCGCACCATGTAGGGCGACCTCGAAATCACAGTGCCGCCGCGGCCGAGGCTTTGCCGAGAAACCGCTGGCCCGCGTTCTGGGGCGCTGAGCGACGCATCCGGCTGCGCCATACAGCAAGAGCCTGTGCCGCTCCCGTGTTGGCCTTCTTCACAGAGCGGAATGACAACTATCGGATTTGGGAAAAAGTATTTGGCTCTGACAAAAACTTCCGCACGCTGCCCGCTGGTCACCAGGACGTATTTTCACAGGCAGGGAGAGACGCTTGGATGTCGACTCTCGATGGATTACTGGAAACAGGCGAATCTCACGAGATTCAAACGGGCACTGCGATCGCACAACTCCCCTGGCAACACCCGGCTGTTAATGCCATACGGTCCGAAGGTTCACGACCCCCTTTCTTCGCTGTTGGCAGCCATCCAATGTATGTAGACGCCGTGCAAGAAATAAACGCGCAGCAGCCGGTGTACCGCCTCGATGCCTATGCTCTGCAAAGTGACTACATGGCCAGAGGCCTCAAGCCCCTGCGCACTATTGAGGAGATATGCGAGGCGTTCATCGACGCTATACAAGCCATCCAACCAGAAGGACCTTACTATATTGGCGGAGGGTGCGAAGGCGCGTTGATCGGGTTCGCTATTGCCACAGAGCTACAGCGCCGTGGGGAAGAAGTGGCACAACTCATCCTCTGGATCACCTCAGCACCGGGGTACAAACAGCCCAATCGATTTGGTCTCCCCGCACTCGCCCGCGTCGTTCAACAACTCAAGGCGTTTTATCGCAGCCTGTCAATGTCTGACATCAATCTGCATACCCTGCGCGAAATCTCCCGCCACGAATATATCGAGTACAGTATTTTCCATGCCATGGATAAATATCTTCCCTCGGCCTCCTTTCAGGGGAGCCTAATTCTGGCACGGACCGGCGAGAGTATGGGCGAGTGGGACACGGACAAAGAGCTGGGCTGGGGGAAATATATAAGCAGTAGTATCGAGATACGCAATTTGGCCGGCAACCACGACACCTGGCTGGCCGAGCATGCACAGCAGTTTGGTAAGGTTCTGAATTCCTGCCTGGAGCCGCTGCCGCGATGAGCCTGCCAGCCCTTTTTGCGGCTCAGGTTGAACGCACACCGCAGGCTGTCGCGTTGGTCGGTGCTGATGATGCACTGACTTACCAGGCATTGGACCTGCGCTCGAACTACCTGGCCCATCAGCTACGCGCTTTGGGGGTCGGTCCGGATGTTCTGGTCGGAGTTTACCTTGAACGCGGGCTTGACCTTGTAGTTGGCCTACTGGCTGTGCTCAAGGCGCGACGGCGCTTATTTGCCCTTAGACCCGGGCTATCCTTCTCAGCGGCTCGACTACATGCTGTCAGACAGTGGGGCTTCGTCTCTACTTAGCCGCTCGGAGCTTTCGAGAAGGCTGATTAATGCCGATATCAGTCGGATTGAGCTGGACAGCGTCGACTGGGCCGGCGTAGACCTGCCTGATCACGGACCGGGCATTGACGCCGGTCCTGACAGTCTGGCCTACGTGATCTATACCTCCGGTTCGACCGACAAGCCCAAAGGAGTTGCGGGAACTCATGGTGCGATCCTCAACCGACTGTCCTGGAATGTGGCAGGCATTGCCTTATGGGCCGGACGAAGTGTGCTGCCAGAAGACAGCGCTGAGTTTCGTGGACTCTGTGGCTGAGCTGTTCGGCCCGCTGACCTGTATGGATAATCCACTGCTGCTTCAGGAGCAGGTTTTCCGCAATAACAGTTCGGCTTCCGCCCGGTCGAATCACCTTTGCCAAGGTGGTGAGTAGGTGAAACAGCAGGTAAATAAGGTCTTTCATGTGGTCCGAGGGTAATATCCGTCGGCGAAAACGGCAAGGACCAACCTAGTCTAAAGATCCTGCAGGTGCTGCACCATTCTTTGTCGGGTCTTTTGGTCCGGTAAGCGGCCAAATTCTGCGCCGATATTGTCCAGTTCATGTTTTGGGTTGGCTGTTTCTGTTAGTACGCAGGTCACAGCAGGGCGTGAGAGTATGAACTTTAGCGAAAACTGCGCCCAGCACTCACAAAAAAACTTAAATTCTGTTGCCAAGGAATTAAATGAGAGGCCGCGAAAAACATTGAAATTTAGAGCGCCAATAGAGATTATGAATAAGAGTGTTGCATTGACAGGTTGAATCTACAGCGGCCTTTTTTAGGATGTCACGCTCGACTTCGGTCCGTTTTAGATCAGACTTAAGTTTGAGGATTTCGCGTTTCGCCTCGAGTAATTCAGTCGCTTGGAGCGTCGAGTTCTCAGGTTTTACAGCGTTTACCCACTTATACAAGCTATGGGGCGTGACGCCGAGCCGTTCAGACACTTCGGCCACACTATAGCCGCGATCAAGAACCTGCTTGACAGCCTCGTCTTTAAATTCTGGGGTGTATCGTTGTCCACTCATATCATCTTCCTTCTATGCTCATTGAATAGAACGAAAGTATCTATGATAACCGGTGCAGTCCACCCGATAGACCAGCGCCTACAAAGGATCCGTGTACTTCGTGACGCGGTGTTATGATGGTAGGCTTTTATACCCTCAAAAATAGGAATTACGGTGTGATTGATCTTGCTCTGTCATACTTTCGCGCTATTTGGCTGCGGATGAAGTGGCAGCTGCTGTCCATCCTAACGTGCTTCTTCAGGACGGCAATCACGCTACAGCTCTCCTGGGGGATGGTGGTCATTACATGAGCTAGGTCATTAGTAAGCTCTAGATCACCGCTTTCAACGTCTATCAGATCTAGCATCGTGTTGATAATGAGAGATCAATTGGGTCCTCCCTTATGATGCAGCGATGCTCTGGTGTTATGTGATTCGAAACCTAAAGCTTTCAGCCTGCGCTCTAGTGTTTTTCGGACAAATATTCCGACTCTATCGATTGAGAGAGGCTTCTTGAGAACGGCGATTACACCACTGTCTGCATGGTTTATGGTTTTCATTACACTAAACAGGTCTTCATGCGCTGAAACCATAATCACCTGGGTTTCTGGTAGAAACGTACGAATTGTCTTGATGGCGTCGAGTCCACAGTAACCGCGCAATAAATAGTCCATGATTATGATTTGTGGACGGTGTTCATTGGAAAGGTTCAGTGCCATAACTTCGTTCCTGGCAGTGTGTACAGCCAGTCCACAGCCATGTAAGGCATCGGCCATCTCTTCTAACGCTTCAGTATCATCATCGACAATAAGAACTGATCCGTTCATTAGTGCGGTGCTAGCTTGCATGGTTTTCCCACAGTTGCTTAAACGATAGACTCAGACAATATTGTAAATGCAGAACATGTAACGAATGTGCTAGGTTTATACAAGTTTGTGCGACGCCACAAGGCTTGGACTATTACAGCAGGCGGCGTTTCATCATGTCATTGGCGCAGCTGGACCAACGACCAAAACTGGAAGAGTCCTCAGGTTTTGGCATACAGTGCTTGCGAAACGATCCCTGAGTATTCATGAAACTCCGCTTCACTGCGCGATAGTGATAAATATGATCCTCCGTGCTCAGATGAACCGGATTGCGTTTACCGCGAATAACAAGCAGTTGGGAGGGCAAGGCACCTTGTATACTGTGGAGTAAATCGGCGGCGTGGCGCGACGCAAGTGCCTAGTTAGGCCTTTCGTATGCGCTGGTATCGCAGGGAATATAACGATAGTTTCCCAACTCAGATACGCCGCTACTTCGCATAAGGAGATCGACATCCCCCGACAACGGCCCAACTGAAAGCTGAGCATTCGCAATAAAATTCACGCCCCTGCGCATCGCAGCCAAAGTGTCTTGACGACGCCGATCGTCATCCATCCTAACAACCACAAAAACCCCTTCCGGGGCATGCAAAGTAGTGTTCAGCGGGTAGCATAACTGCTGCGCAGGGAAGGCCGGGCGCGATCGGTGGTGAACAAGGTCGCTCTACTGCGCTGACTCGACGCACACTTTGTGGACGGGAAAAATCTTGGGATCGGCCAAAGCACCATTGGAATCATGGAGGGGCGACTGCGCACCTGGCTCATCCGGAGCAATACCGTCCAGAGGGTTTTCGAGTGTTAAACGCGCCATCCAACTGGCAAGCGGAGACTCCTTGAACAGCAGGAGGTCTTCGATGTTATAGCTTATGGCTTGGTCGCCATCTGAACGGTACATGGGTTACCTTTCGCCCCTGTAACAACCGTCATCGCCCGAAGCCATTCTCTACGACCCGGCCATGCTCAATATTGTGGGAAAAGCGTTCATGGGCCGCCTAATTACTACCATTACACCTTGCCGATCCTTAGTGTAGCTGGCCTATCCCTCGTAAAAACTCTGCCGTCGTCTTTCTATCCTGCCATAGGTGTCCATGCCGGATACGGCGAATACATGGCCCAACTCGTGACTGGCACGCTGCGTGCAGCGGCGGTCATCGATCATGTGGATCTCAAAAGTTTCCATATTGACGCAGGCTCCGCCTGTGTCACCACAAAGCGTATAGAGCTCTTCCCAAGAGGGTACAAGATCTACTGTGACTAGCTTCACCTGATTTTTAAATGTCACAGAGACTGTTTCTCCATCCTTCGCGGCACACACGATCTCGACGGCAGCATCGCTGTACTCGGGCGGTCTGTTAACCGCGCAACCACCCAACAAAATACAAAATACGACTATATATTTCATTTTCCCCGTGTACCCCTTAAAAGTGGGCCCCAGGTATCGCTGCCACTGGGACCATAAAACGGCCTGATTAAATGCGCGTACCCATAATCACCTGGGTTTCTGGTAGAAACGTACGAATTGTCTCGACGGCGTCGAGCCCACAGTAAGCACGCAATAAATAGTCCATCTCTTCTAGCGCTTCAATATCATCATCGACAATAAGAACTGATCCGTTCAGTAGTGCGGTGCTAACTTGCATGGTTTACCCACTGTTGCCTAAGCGAT
Organism: Cryomorphaceae bacterium; assembly: GCA_047612385.1. Taxonomy (GTDB): domain Bacteria; phylum Pseudomonadota; class Gammaproteobacteria; order Pseudomonadales; family Halieaceae; genus JBALVT01. The sequence goes on from JBLGAR010000139.1 coordinate 10,221, forward strand.
AAATTCAGAGGGCATTGTAAATGAAGAACATGTAATGAATGTGCTAGGTTTATACAAGTTTGTGCGACGCCACAAGGCTTTGATTATTTGCGATTTTTTGGGTTACACGGCAACGTTTAGACCATCGCCCCACTTTAAGAGCGATTAGCCTATTTATAGTAACGGGTGGCGGGCCTTTACCGCAATCTACTACTGCCAGCGGCCAGTTGTCTCTAGCAGATTGTGGAAGGAAGAACTGTCAATGCTACCTATACTCGGAGTTGCCTGTACCTGCCAGACTTAAGACTTCCCTATCAGCTCATTGAGCTTCGCGCGAAGACGCTGGTGAAATTTGGGGGTCGCATCCGCGGCATACGTCAGGAGCATGCTAACCAGCTCCTCGCATAGGTCTAGAGCGATATCTTGCTTCCTACCGAACAGGTTGTGAATGGTAGGGATCGAAACCTCAGATCTCATCGCAAGTTCCCTAATCGTGAATGCTTCGAGTCCTTGAAACGCAAAATAGCCCATTAAAAAAAGAATCAGGTAGCTACAGATCACTTCAGATCACTACAGGAAAATACCATGAGCGATTCAGACAAGAATTTGTCTAACCTAGGCATGTCCGACGAAGCCGGTACGCTGTTTTACGCCGTTAAAAAGCATATTGAAGACAACGTTGATCTACTGACCGAAGAGTTTTCGCGCTAGACAAAGACAAACATGACCGCTGGAGCTTTCACCCGCGGCGATTAGAAATTATTGAAGAAACCAAGTCCAAAGCCCGAGAGGCGGGGCTCTGGAATTTCTTCCTGCCCGACGATGAAACAGGTGTCGGCCTGTCTAACCTGGACTACGCCTACATCGCTACCGAGCTGGGCAAAAGCCCACTGGCATCCCAGTCTATTAACTGCAGTGCGCCTGACACCGGCTACATGGAAGTGCTGTAACGCGTGGGCACCGAAGTACAAAAGCGTGACTGGTTAGAGCCGCTGCTGAACGGCGAGATTCGTTCGGCCTACGCCATGACCGAGCCCAATGTAGCCTCTTCCGGTGCCAAAAACATCAGCACCACGGCGGTTCTCGAGGGCGACGGATGGGTGATCAACGGCGAAAAGTACTACAGTTCAGGTGCAGGTGACCCACACTGTAAAATCCTCATCACTATGGTCAAGGCCAGCCCGGCTGCCACACCCTTCAAGCAGCAGTCGCAAATTCTGGTTCCTATGGACACTCCGGGGCTCGAAATTCTTGGTGCGATGGAAGTCTTCGGCGAAGATCACGCGCCTTACGGGCACATGCACCTGCGCTTCGATAACGTACGTGTGCTCAAGGAC
>JBLGAR010000140.1:0-11509 GCA_047612385.1 Cryomorphaceae bacterium
CTTGCCCTCTGGACCTTGCGCCCACCTCCAGCACAACCACGGCCTTGGTCATGGGAGATGCTATTGCTATCGCCCTTCTCGAAGCGCGCGGGTTTACCGCCGAAGATTTTGCCTTTTCTCATCCTGGCGGCGCATTGGGCAAACGTTTGCTGCTCAAAGTCGAAGATGTAATGCACACTGGAGATTCAATCCCTAGAGTAGAAATGGATACGCTATTGTCAACGGCACTCATTGAAGTCAGTGGCAAAGGCCTGGGCATGACCACCGTGTTAGACAGCTCAGGTGGGCTCGCGGGCGTGTTCACAGATGGCGACCTACGGCGCGCCCTGGATGCCAAACTCGATATCAACAATACGCCTATAGGGCAGTTGATGTCCGTCAAGGCACAGACGGTTACGCCCAACATGCTCGCCGCTGAAGCGCTGCGTATTATGGACGATCAAAAAATCAGCTCTTTGGTGGTTCTGGAAGACAAAAAAGTATCGGGAGTCGTCCATCTTCTGAGCCTTCTGAAAGCCGGTATCGTCTGAAAAGGGAACGCAGCCGAATGAGTGCAGTAAAACTTAAAGCGGAAAATATAAAACTTCTGGTGCTGGATGTAGACGGTGTGCTCACCGACGGGAGCATTTATTATGGCAACAGTGGTGAAGAGCTCAAGAGCTTCAGCATCAAGGATGGCCTGGGGATAAAAATGCTACAACAGGCGGGGATAAACGTCGCAATCATCACCGGCCGTCAGTCAGCGATCGTCACACGCAGAGCAAACGAATTGGGAATAGTAGATATTATTCAGGGGCGCGAGGATAAGCGTTCAGCTCTGGTCGAATTATGCACACATCGCAACCTCGACCTGAGCGATTGTGCCTATATGGGCGATGACTTACCCGATCTATCCGCCATCATAAGCGCCGGGCTGGGGCTCACAGTAGCCGATGCCAGCAAACCGGTCTTAGACGCGGCAGACTGGGTCAGCCGCGCCGATGGAGGTGATGGAGCCGTCCGCGAGGCCTGTGAGTTTATATTGGCAGCTCAGGACTCACTCGACTCCGCGCTGGCACAATACCGCTGATGCCAAAACATTATCTGCAAGCCATCTTGGCAATTGCCGTCATGATAGCGGCGAGTTACTATTTTTCTGGCAGCGCGGCAATAGGCCCCAAGGTCACAGCCCAAGAGCAGGCTGTCCCTAAGACCTACCTGGTCAACCCCCGCACTTCGAGCTTCGATGAAAGGGGTGCTTTAACCGAAGTACTGGAGGCCAAAACAGCGACCTACTACCACAGCAAAACAGAGTCACTGCTGGACTCCCCAAGATTGTATTCGCACAACTTGGATGGGGATACCTGGTCGGCGACATCCGATATTGGCCGCTACGAAATGCGCAGGAAAGCCCTGACACTGTCGAATAATGTTATTCTCACCAACGACACCAATCAGGTGCAGTTAAAATCCCAAAAAATGATAATAGATTTTAAACGAAATAGAGCCATCTCTCCTGTGCCAGTCACCATTACACACGGGCAAAGCAGCACAGTGGCCGACTCAATGGTAGCCAACCTCGATGCCCAAACTGTCAGATTAAAGTCAAATGTGGAGAGCGTATATGTACAGCCCAATCTCTAAATTTGCACTCCCGCTGCTAATGGCAGGCGCTATAGCAAGCCCTGTGACAGCATTGGAAGATGACAACTCCAAGCCTATCCGAATATCTGCGGACAAAGCACTGCGCAATGAGAAAGAAGGCTTCACTGTTTACAGTGGCAATGTCGAAATGGAACAGGGGAGTCTGCGCATCAACGCCAAGAAAATCACCATTTATCGCATTGCCGAGGAGGCCGACAGAATTGTCGCCAAGGGCAAGCCTGCGCACCTGCAGCAACAGCCAGAGCCCGGAAAGGGAATAGTACAAGCACAGGCCGGCATCATCGAATATTACAAGGGCGAAGCCCGCATTCTTTTAAAACAGAACGCTCGCATTGAACAGGATGGATCCAAGGTCGCTGGCGAAACCATCGACTATTACATTGATGAGCAACTGGTAAAAGCTGGCTCCAATCGGAAAAACGTAGACAGCAGAGTTGAAGTCATCATTCCGGCTCAGACCGCAGAAAAAAGCGAGGGCGGCAGTGGCGCAATTGATCGCGAGTAATCTGGCCAAATCCTACAAAGGTCGAGAAGTTGTTCAGGATGTTTCGATAGAAATAAACAGCGGCCAAATTGTTGGCTTGCTGGGACCCAACGGTGCGGGCAAGACAACCTGCTTTTACATGATCGTCGGCATTATTCCTGCCGATCGTGGCAGTATTTCTATCAACTCAGAAGATATAACACCTCTTCCGATGCACGAAAGAGCAAGACGTGGTTTGGGATACCTACCGCAGGAAGCCTCTATTTTTCGCAAACTGAGTGTGGCTGACAACATTCTGTCCATATTGGAAACCAGACCGGACCTCAACAAAGCCCAGCGCCTGGAAAGGGCAGATCAGTTGCTGGAAGAATTCAACGTCGGTCACCTGAGAGAAAGCCTGGGACAGTCGCTATCAGGAGGGGAGCGCCGCCGCGTAGAAATCGCCAGAGCACTGGCCATGGAACCCGACTTCATCCTGCTCGATGAACCCTTTGCCGGTGTGGACCCCATCTCTGTCAATGACATCAAAGAGATTATCAGCCATCTAAGAGATCGAGGTATCGGCGTGCTGATTACTGATCACAATGTCCGAGATACCCTGGATATCTGTGAGAAAGCTTATATCGTGGGTGAAGGACATATTATCGCGGCCGGAACTGCCAACGATGTTCTCACCAATGAGCAGGTACAAAGAACTTATTTAGGAACCGGTTTCAAGCTATAGAACGTCAAGTTTCAGGCTCAAAAACACAAAAATGTGAGCATGATCAACTTCTAAGCAAATTTCGGGCCAAAGTATTGCCTCCCCTGTCTGGCACGGCTAAACTCAATTCAAATTTTCAAGAGGTTGGCCGAGGGAATTGGCTGCTAAAACAGTTGTTCCTGCCACAATATGAAACAGTCGCTCCAACTAAAACTCGGCCAGCAGCTAACGATGACACCACAGTTGCAGCAAGCAATAAAGTTGCTGCAGCTGTCGACGTTGGATCTGCAACAGGAGATTCAGCAAGCGCTAGACAGCAACCCCATGCTGGAAGTTGAAGAAGAAGGGAACGAAGAGGCCGCGGGCCAGCAATCTGGGACCAAGGAGCACGCCAAGGACTCAATAACCGCAGATCATGCACAGACCAGCGAAAGCTCAACGGCCGCAGAAGCCGCCACTGATAACCCCGATTGGGACAGCACGATCCCCGAAGACTTGCCGGTCGATACGCAGTGGGAGGACATGATGCCCTCCTCCGCTCCGGCCCCGGCACCCAGCGACGGTGCTGAGACCGACTACGCAAGCCACAATTCAGCGGATGAATCTCTACACGACAGCTTGTACTGGCAACTTAATCTAACGCGGCTTTCCGACGTGGATCGGGTTATTGCTATGGCAATCATCGACGCCACTGATGAAAGCGGCAGACTGACCAGTTCCGAAGAAGAAATACTGGAGGCCCTGGTTTCGGGCATGGAAGTCGAGATTGAACTCGACGAAGTTGTCGCGGTACTGCACTGCCTACAGCAATTTGAACCCGCGGGCGTATGCACCCGCGACCTGCAGGAATGCCTGCTGGTCCAATTGCAACAATTGTCACCTAGCACACCCTGGCTAGAGGAGGCGAAACTCATCGTCACCCGCTATCTGGTCCAACTGGGAAATGCAGATTTTGCACAGATTCTCAGGCGCAGCAAGCTAACAGAAGACAGCTTGCGCGAGGTGCTGGACCTCATCCGCACGCTCGACCCCAATCCCGGACTTTCGGTGGGCAAAGACAATACTGAGTATGTGGTTCCTGATGTCTATGTCAGTAAGAAAAATGACCGCTGGGTGGTCGAGCTCAACCCCGACATTGCTCCAAAAATTAGAATCAATAGCGACTATGCAAGCCTGATCAAACGCGCGGACAACAGCTCGGACAACACCTATCTGCGCGACAATCTGCAGGAGGCGCGCTGGTTTCTGAAAAGCTTACAAAGCCGCAACGAAACTCTGATGAAGGTCGCTACAAAAATCGTGCATCACCAACGCAATTTCCTCGAATACGGCGCGGAAGCGATGAAACCTCTGGTTTTGCATGAGATAGCAGAGGCCGTAGAAATGCATGAATCTACTATTTCTCGAGTAACGACACAAAAATACATGCATACGCCCCGCGGGATTTTCGAACTCAAGTATTTTTTCTCCAGCCATGTCAGCACTGCATCCGGTGGAGAGTGTTCGTCCACGGCTATACGCGCGCTCATCAAGAAAATAGTCGCCGCCGAAAATCCTCGCAAGCCTCTGAGTGACAATAAAATTACTTTGCTGCTAGAAGAACAGGGTATAAAGGTGGCTAGGCGAACAATCGCAAAGTACAGAGACACACTTTATATTCCACCATCGAACGAACGTAAGAGATTGGTCTAGAATGAAAGTACCAATCGGGAAAATCCGGCCCTAGCCGGTACCGGGTAAAACCGGTTTAACGCGAAGAGGAGTAGTATATGCAATTAAATGTCAGCGGCCATCACGTAGAAGTTACGGACCCATTGCGGGAATACGTCGAATCCAAATTTGAACGCCTGCAGCGGCACTTCGACCAAATCACGAATACTGAGGTCACCTTAATCGTAGAAAAAATGGTGCAAAAAGCCGAGGCCACTTTACATATTTCAGGTGCCGACATTTTCGCCGCCGCAGAATCAGAAGATATGTATGCGGCCATAGATGCCCTAGCCGACAAACTCGACAGACAACTAATAAAGCACAAAGAAAAATCCAGAGGACGATAACAAATTCACTATGCAAGCTCTAGCAGAACTACTTACCCCGGGGCGTGCAGCCTGCCATGTCACGGGAACCAGCAAAAAAAGATTGCTTGAAACCATCGCAAGAATTATCAGCGAGGACCAGGTTTCACTGCCATACAACCTTCTACTAACGAAGCTCATTGCCAGAGAAAAACTCGGTAGCACAGGCTTGGGACAGGGGGTAGCGATACCCCACTGCAGGGTGGACAACTGCACCCATGCCATCGGCACCCTGGTGACACTGGAAGATCCTATCGACTTCGACGCACCCGATGGGGAGCCCGTCGATGTCCTATTTGTCTTACTCGTTCCCGCTGAAGCGCAGCAACAACACCTGGACATCCTCGCTGGAGTAGCTGGCCTGTTCAGCCAAAAAACGTTCTGCGAAGAGATACGCTCTGCGCGAGATAGCCAGTCTCTTCACAACATCGCGACGACCTGGGGATCATGAACGATCCAAAAACTACGTCTTTAGTCATTATCAGCGGTCGCTCAGGATCAGGCAAAAGTACTGCGCTGCACCAGCTCGAAGATGAGGGCTATTATTGTATCGATAACTTGCCAGTGGCCCTGCTACCTGCTCTGGTTCGTGAGGCGAGCCGGGAGGACTTTGGCGACTTTCAAGGTACAGCAGTTTGCATTGATGCCAGGAATGCCTGGAAGGGTTTGGAAAACTTCACCACGGTACTCGAGTCGCTACCTAAACACGTTTCCAGCAAGATTCTCTATCTGGACACGAATGATGCCACCCTCATCAAGCGCTTTAGTGAGACCCGCAGACGGCACCCGTTAAGCAATAATCAAGTACCACTGGCAGAGGCTATCGAAAAAGAACGACACCTGCTTCGCCCTATCGCTGATGCTGCCTCTATTACGCTGGACACCAGTGAGATGACCATCTACGAGCTGCGAGATGCGATTAAACAGCGCCTCGTGGCGGGCACTACCGGTACCATGTCTATACTCATACAATCTTTCGGTTTTAAGCGCGGTGTACCCACCGATGCTGATATCGTGTTCGACGTACGCATGCTACCCAATCCGCACTGGGTTACGGAACTTCGACTGAAAAATGGTTTGGACAGTGAGGTCAGAGATTTTCTGGAATCCCAACCACTGGCGGAGGACTTGTATTTGGATATTTGCAGGTACCTGGACAATTGGCTGCCACATTATCAGAACAGCAACCGCAGCTATCTCACTGTGGCGCTGGGTTGTACTGGCGGCCAACATCGTTCAGTATATCTTGCGAATCGGCTGTTCCAGCACTACCGGACACAGTTTCCGCAAGTACAAACTCGGCATAGGGAACTGCAGTAGCAGCATATTTTGTGATTAATACTCAAGTAACAATCATCAACAAACTCGGTCTACACGCTAGAGCCGCGGCGAAGTTCGTTGGCTGCGCAGCTGCGTTTTCCAGCTCTATTCAAGCGGGAAAAGAGGGTAAAATGGTCGACGGCAAGAGCATTATGTCAGTAATGATGCTGGCTGCCGGCAAGGGCGCCGTATTGGATCTCGAAATTAGCGGCGATGATGAACAGGCCGCACTCGAGGCCTTGCAAACTCTAATCATCAATCGATTCGACGAACAAGAATAGTCTCAGGTTTATACGACCGTACAGCCTCGCTGGGCTGACGATCGGTATATTATTGGGCTATCAACTGCCATGATTCATGAGCATTAGCATGCCGCAGACACAAGCGAAATCACAACTCAGACTCGATCAACTGTCGTTGGCACTCGACAGCGGGGCGTTTTTGGACGTGCGCCGCATGCTCAATGGCTTAGCTCCCGCCGATGTGGCCCACTTACTGGAATCGTCCCCTCCAAAGTTTCGACGCATTCTTTGGGAATTAGTCGAAGTTGAACAAGAAGGAGAGGTCCTGGGTGAGCTAGGGGACGAGCTACAATCTCTGTTTTTGAGCGATATGGACGCTGCTGAAGTTACGCAGATGACCGAGGGGCTGGAGGACGATGATATCGCCGATATCCTCCAGCAACTGCCGGGCAGAGTTACGCGGGAAGTATTGCACTCAATGGATAGCCAAGACAGGGCTCGCATTGAACAGGTACTGACCTATCCAGAGGACACCGCTGGCGGGTTAATGAACACGGACACCATTACAATCAGAGCGAGATTCACTCTCGATGTGGTGTTGCGTTACCTGCGCCGGCACGAAGAAATACCGGAAATGACCGACAGTTTAATTGTGGTCAATCGTTCCGATCAATACATCGGTCTGCTACCACTGAGAACTCTTTTGGTGTCCGATCCGTCAGCGTCCGTTCGAGAGATGATGAACACGGAGGTAAAACCGATAACTGCCGATGTTCCCGACTCAGAGGTCGCCCGATTGTTCGAACGCAACGATTGGGTGTCAGCCCCAGTAGTGGATGACAATGGCAAATTACTGGGCCGAATCACAATCGATGACGTAGTAGATGTCATTCGTGAAGATGCAGATCACTCGTTCATGTCCATGGCCGGACTGGATGAAGATGAGGACACCTTCTCATCGATTCTGCGCACCGCACCCAAACGCGCCGTATGGCTGGGCGCAAATCTGATAACTGCGTTTATCGCATCTTCATTTATTAACCTGTTTCAAGATACCATCGAAAAAGTTGTTGCGCTGGCGGTGCTAATGCCTATCGTGGCATCGATGGGCGGCGTAGCAGGCACCCAGACACTCACAGTTCTGGTGCGCGGTATCGCAATGGGTCAAGTGGGTAAAAACAACCGGGCGTGGCTGATTAAAAGAGAGGTTGTCGTGGGCCTGATAAACGGTGCCTTGTGGTCGGGTGTCGTAGCTGTTGCGGCATCGCTTTGGTTTGACGATTGGAACATCGGCATCATTATCGCAGCGGCAATGGTGATCAATCTGGTGTGTGCAGGATTCGCAGGTGCCGTGATACCGATTGTAATGACCCGTTTTAAGATAGATCCAGCACTTGCCGGAGGCGTCGTGTTAACTACGGTTACAGACGTTGTCGGTTTCGTTTCATTCCTTGGCCTGGCGACACTTTTCTATGCGTAAGAAAGATACATATCATGATGAGGAAGAAGAATTTACTGAACCCAGTAAGAGCGAGCTAAAACGTCGCATGACGGCGCTACAGGAAATGGGAGAATCACTCATCCTGCTCGGAGATAAGCAACTGGCGAAAATACCGATCGGAGATGAACGCCTCGTGCTGGCGATTCAAGAAACCAAACGCATAAAGTCCAACAACGCCAGGCGTCGCCATATGCAATTTATCGGCAGATTGATGCGCGACATTGACGTTGAACCTATCGAAAAAGCACTGGCGGAAATACGCGCGCAAAGACAGGATAAAAATAATATTTTCCATCTACTGGAGCTAATAAGGGACGAGGTACTCGAGGCCGGTCTCAAGGGCGTGGAAATTGTGATGGACCGCTGGGATTTTGCTGATCGACAACAGCTTCGACAGTTCATTTTGCAACACCAGCGCGAAATGAAACAGAAGAAGCCCCCGGCCGCAAGCCGCAAGTTGTTCAAGTATCTGCGTTCACTACACGAACAGCAGCCACTGCAACCCTAACGATTTAAGGCTGTAGTTCCGCCTGAGCGCGCTCCGGCACTTCACTATCCGCGCGCTCGTTCGGATCCTGCACAACAATCGTGCCCTTACTGGAAGAGGTATCGAATACCCTGTCAAAGTTCACTTGAGGATCCTGCCAGTTGCCCTGTATTTTATACACTGCACTGGAAAACCGGTTCATTTGTTTCTCAAAGACTTTGCTGACCACGAAAACTCCGGCCGCTACAGGCAAACCGGCTGCTAAAGCCGCAACCCATGGCAAATTACTGGCAACTGGCAAAGTGGCGATCAGCTCGCCATCCAAACTTTCAGTAGCGACATCCGACAATCCCGTAAACTGAAAGCTACTGGTACGACCCTCAACTTCCATTCGAGCAACTTCTATCTGACCGCCATGAAAAAACACTTTACCGTCAATATTGTGAAAGGGAATACCAGACGAAAACACATCTGATAAATCCAGACTCAATCGCTGAACAATGTTGGCTAGATTAAGAATCCCTACAACTTTTAAGGTCCCCGACGTGGCAGCGGGGGTGTTGAGAAAACGCCCCTCAGCTATATCCAAATCGAGTGAACCCAAAACACTGGCAAGAGAAAATGCCTGAGGGCCGCCAGGCCAGTTCAAGGATAACCCCATCTTACCGGCACTGGTCTCGATAATACTTTGATAGCTAAGCTGCTCGAGTGTTTTGCCAAGGTCTTCGAATTCCAGCTGCGCATCAAAACGGGTAGCGGTTGCTTCTTCCCCAAAACCCCAAACCAACGTAGCGGAGTTATCAAGATCACTGAACAGGCCAGCGAATTCTCCGATTATATTTTCAAAATGCACCACCTTGTTATCACTGCGTACTGAAAACTGTAGCGCACCCAGGGTTTTTCCAGAATAGTTTAAACTTCCCAGGTTGACATCGATATTTGGAATATCGGTACTCTGTATTGCATCGAGTTGGGGCACATCGTCGGTATTTTCACTAGCGAGCAGCTCTTTTAAACGGCCTAAATCCAACCGGGCAATATCCAGTTTTGCAGGGGTGGTATTGCCTGCGTAAAACAATTTTCCAGCAATCCAATCCGTCTCAGCCAATACCTTGATACCGTCGCCATTCTTACTCAGACTGAATTTAACATCTTTTAAAGACCGGCCAAAAACTAACAATGTGTCTGCCTGAAAATTTTCTACCTCAATCAACAGGCTGGATTTTTCTTCAACAGCTTGCGCTAAAGGCTCCACCAGCTCAGATTCCAGGTTGTCTGCGACAATAGATTCCATTGCATCATCCAAATCACCTGAAGACTCCGCGTCGATATCGAGTTCGCCATAGAATTCCGCAAAGACGTAATTTTCCAAAAACTCTCTCCATTGTTTTTCATCCAGGGCAGTGGCTCTACCAACGACCTTAACCACCCCCGAAGCGAGTGGCGCAGGGAGGCGCTGCACGCCCAACGATAGAGCATCAAATCTTTTCCCGTCCAGCGAGAGGTCGAGGTGGAGATCACTGCCCAGTTCCAGCTTCACGATTTGGCCCTGCCCGTCTAAAAGGAGCTCGAAATGCAATGGAGCCGACTGCTGAGAAGTCTTACGCCAAGGGTCTGGGAGATCCAGACTTACACCTAATAAATCAGAATCGATTAAAACGCGAGGAGGTTTTCCTGGCGGCACCTCAACGAGCACGTCCACCGACGTCTTGCCTTTGGCTAAATCCAGTAAATCCAGTTCAAGCCAGTTTTGAATATCTTCAAAATCAACCTGTGACTGCAGCTTCACCTCGGTAACAGACGTCGCAGCACTATAGACCAGCGGTGGCTCATCCCCTTCAGACGATACGCCGATGGCCTGTCTGACATCGGCTTGGATGGCCTCACCCCAAATAGATCCGGTAAGGTTCGAAGACAAAAGCCCATTTTCAGTGGTGTAAGCCAGTTGACCACCAATATCCTCGATGCTCAGCCCACCGGGATTGATCCCAAGGTCTACGTCTTGCCACAGTGTCTGAACATCCACAACGGGAGCAGTTTGCGCATCGCTGAGGTTGAGCAGCAAGTCCAATTGCGTATCCAATTGCCCAGAGAGATCCCAATCAGAAAATGCCTCGCCTACCAGAACACTGATTGGAGACTCGTTAATGATTTGCAGACCATCTCCGGCATCCCCTTTCATTGCACTGTTAATAGCCAGCATCATTTGTTGGTCGTCATTTAACCAGGCTTCAACACTGAGAAAGTCGATAGAAGATTCATATAGCTGTGCGCTCTGAGACCAAACACTGACAAGAGAATCATCTATCAATACGATACCTTCCACATCACTTAAGGACGGCCAGCCTGCGTAATAATCGAGATCTGTATCGGATATGTTGAAAAACAACTGCACAGTACGCAGCTCAGACGCTTTTTTGCGCAAGCCTCCCCGCCATAAAAATGCACCCTCTTCAATTTTCCCTTCACCAATGCTGTTTTTTAGCCACTTCAGCAAGGGATCATTGAGGGTGTAGGGCAGGTATTTGGTCCGGTATATCGGATGGGTATTTTCAAGGCCAACCAGTAAATCCATTTCCAGACCCACCGCACTTTCAGCCAATGGAATATTCAGATCAAACAAAGCGCGAGCTGTTCCCTCAGCACCTTGCGCAACCACCAATCCACTGGACAATGTCACCTCGGCATCAGTCCAATCCAAATTTATGGTGCCGTAGAAGTCATCAAATTGCAGTGGCTCATGGAAAATCGTCGGAAATGCCATGGAGAAATGCTGGCTATCGATAATGACAAAACCACCGTCCGATTCGAGTTCTACATAGCCGTTGTCTACTTTCAACCCAGGTGCGCCCTTCCACGATTGAACCTCAAATGCGGTAAAGTTTCCGGTCAGATACCAGTCATTAAGAGGGTCACCATAGTCGGCTACTCTCACGTTCAAGGCCGTTAGTTCACCCACCGGATCCAAAATTTGAAACACTTCCGCCAACGCCTTGGGCGTTGTGTCTAAACCAAGCAACACGGCATTCAGGGGCGCCAAAGGCACTTCGCTG